>DASVSV010000274.1:0-2949 GCA_036387915.1 Thermoanaerobaculia bacterium | reverse complement strand
GTGCCGTAGACGAAGCGGCTGACGATCGCTCCGGTGCCATCCGTCTCGGCGGCGACGCGGAGCTGGTCGGTGTAGATCCAACCCTGCACGAGCGTACCGTTCAGCTTCCTGCCGATCCGGCGGTTCTGTGCGTCGATGACGTACTCGATGCTGCTGGTGCCGGCGATGTCGACCGTTCGCAGTTTGCCGAATCCGTCGTACGTGTAATTGGTCATGGCGCCGGCGATCGTCGCCGACTGCAGCTCTCCGTTTGCTGAATGCTCGGAGGTCGTGTCGCCGTACGTGAGGACCCGGTCCTGCGCGTCGTACGTGGCGCCGTTGGTTCCGCCTGACCATAGGTGCGAGGTGCGGTTGCTGTTGCCGTTGTAGTCGTACTCGGCGATGGGGGTGGTCCCGTCGGCGACGGTCTCGAGGCGTCCTGCGTCGTCGTACACGTATCCGCGTGCGCGCGCTACGCCTGCCACGCGCGATGGTAACGGCCGTGCCGCAGCGAGGCGGCGGCGGGTGAGCGGAGGGGCAAGATCACAACGTCGTTGCATTTGCTTCGTCGATTGAGTGCGGCACCGGATGACATGGTCTACACTTTTCGTCGCCTGCGATAGCGGTTCGCCCTCTCGAGCGTTCGGTTTGCAACAGCAGAGCGGCCGCCGACGAAGTTCGGATCATTGGAAGCTGCAACAAGCGCATTCTGCCGCTTCGATCGTGATTCAGCTTCGTCTTGTTTGAGGCAACACCGTTTGTATTTGCGCCCGCTACCGCATAAGCAGGGATCATTTCGCCCAACATCACCATCTGCCATCGGCGGGCGAGAGAATAGAGCGGCCAACAGTTTGCGGATCATCGTTCGCGTGCCTATTGCGGAGTGTCATCGGATGATTCCACGTGCGCGAGCATCGCTCGCGCACGCTCGGATCGTGAAGAGTAGTCTTCCGGCGAATTGAGGATGGCAATGTGAATGATTTCGTCCCACAGAACCAGCAGTGGCAGATCCGAAAGCCAATCTCGCGGATCAGACAATGCTCTGCCGACGAGGAACAAGCGTTCGTTTATTGATTCGAAGCGAACGTCCCGCATCGCAATGCCCGTGTGTAGCGACTCGCCGCCGCCACCCCGCAAGTATACATAGACGACTTTGCCGCGCCACTCTTCAGGTATGGCTGACATTTCACCGATGCTCTCCATTAGATGCTGCACCCGCAGTCACCTGGCGATTGTGACGCCTCCTGTTGCAACTGCTCCCGCACGTCAGCAGGACGTACCAGGAATGGGAAGACGCCGCCGAGCCAGTTCGCGAAACCTTCGACGGCGCTCTTGGCTTCATCGATCGCTTCTGCGCCTTCCTTGCCAGCCTGTAGCCATCGTTGCGTCCTGGTCGGGTTCTGAACCGGCGTTGGCTCGGTTGGGCCGGAGCCCGGGTTCGGTGGTTGTCCCGGCCGGTTTGTCGTAGCGGGCCGGAGCCTTGGCGTCGGGGTTGGACGAGGCATTCCGCGTGCGTGTTGTGCGCGCGCCACCTGCGACGGCAGGCGGAAAAATGGCGGTATGCGACCAGGCAGAGTACAGAACGCGTTCAGACCCGAGGGATCGATCCAGTTGATCGGTTCGTTCCAGGTATAGCCATAGAGGTTTGTATCCCCGCCTTCAAAGACGATCGGATCCTTCGCCGTCCACCGCCCGGTACGCGGGTCGTAATCCCTCGCGCCGAAACGCAGCAGGCGCGTGTCGTGGTCATAGAGGCCGCCGGCGAAGCCGAAGGGTTGGAAGCCGGGGTTGGTGTCGGAGGTAACGTTGCCGAACTCGTCGTAGTCGATCCGTTGGAGGATCGTGCCGTCGGAGGTGTTGACCACCAGGCGCGGCGAGCCGAGGTGGTCGGACAGGATGCGGTAGGTCGCGCCGTTGCGGATCATGTAGTCCGGAGCGTTGGAACGGGTGCCGTAGACGAAGCGGCTGACGATCGCTCCGGTGCCATCCGTCTCGGCAGCGATGCGGAGCTGGTCGGTATAGATCCAACCTTGCGCGAGCGTACCGTTCAGCTTCTTGCCGATCCGGCGGTTTTGGGCGTCGATGACGTACTCGATGCTGGTGGTGCCGGCGATGTCGACCGTTCGCAGGTTGCCGAATCCGTCGTACGTGTAATTGGTCGTGGCGCCGGCAAGTGTTGCGGACTGCAACTCTCCGTTTGCTGAATGCTCGTAGGTCGTGTCGCCGTAGGTGAGAAGCCGGTCCTGCGCGTCATACGTGGCGGCGTTGGTCCCGCCTGGCCATGAGTGCGAGAGGCGGTTGCTGTTGCCGTCGTAGTCGTACTCGGCGATGGGGGTGGTCCCGTCGACGACGGTCTCGAGGCGTCCTGCCTCGTCGTACCCGTATCCGCGTGCGCGCGCTACGCCTGCCACGTTTTCGCTGATGCTGTTCACGCGTCCCACCGCATCGCGGCCGTACGTGACCGAGTAGATCGCCGTCCCGGCATGCGAAGCAGTATAGGTCGAAAGCGCGCCGAAGCCGTCGTAGGTGAGCGCGTCTGTGACCCCGCCGAGCGTGGTCCCGGCGAGGAAACCGTTCTGCGGATCGCGAGTGAGTGTGAGCGCGCCGGCCTGAATGAGGAGGTCGTCCGCGTCCCACCCGAACCCGATGGACGTGCCGTTGATCGCTTCTGAAGATGGCCGGAGCGCGGTGTCATACCCGTAGACGAGCGTGCTGGCGATTGCTCCGCTGCCCGTGATCCCGGTCAGAAGGGAGCCGTCATAGGCATAGGTGAGCGAGGAGTTGCCCATGCTCATTGCGCCGACGCGGCCGGAGGCGTCCCAGGTCGGAGTGATCGTTGCGCCCGGTGCGGTGATGGCCTCGACGCGCCCTGCGGCGTCGTAGGAGAGGGAGATGGTGGAGCCGTCCGGTCTGGCAATCGACGTCAACTGCCGATCGTCGTTGTAGATGTAGCGGGTAAACGAAGGTGGA
>DASVSV010000273.1:0-11119 GCA_036387915.1 Thermoanaerobaculia bacterium | reverse complement strand
ATTCGCGGAAGAACTCCGCGAAGGGCTGCTCGTCGGAGATGGTGATCTTGTTGCCGGCGGCGAACCACGCCACGATCGCGTCGTACGCCGGCTCGGACGGCGGCGGCGGCGCCTTCTCCTCCCGCGCCGCTTCCTTGCGCTGCTTCACGCGGCGGCCGGCGAACGCGTCGTCCAGCTCGTCGTGATCGATCTCGATCTCTCCATAACCACGGCCGCGCTTCTCGCGCTCCGCGCGCTGAGCGACGCCGGCGCGCTCGATCGGCGGGAACTTCGACTCGAACAGTTTCGCCACCGCGGTGCCGATCAGCTTCCGGGCCACGACTTCGGCGCCCTGCTGTTCCCCCTCGTACACCATCTCCACCTTGCCGGTGATGGCCGGGAGGATCATCGACAGGTCGGCGAGCCGCGGGTAAACCGCGCGGTCGCGCGTGACCGCGGCGCGGCGCTCGAGGTTCGACTGCAGCAGTTCGAGCGCGGCGATGGTCAGTCGCGCGGAGACGCCCGAGGACTGGTCGACGAGCTCCGACTCGCGTGCGACGAACGCCACCGATTCGACGAGGTCGCGGACGGACTGCGGGATGTCCACCTGCACGTCCATGCCCCGATCCAGCCACGCTTCCTGCTCCGTGATGCGGCGCGCCGTCTCCACCTTCTGCGGGTAGTGCGTGAGGATCTGCGAGTCGATGCGGTCCTTGAGGGGCGTGATGATGTTGCCGCGGCTGGTGTAGTCCTCCGGGTTCGCGCTGAAGACCAGCACGACGTCCATCGGGATGCGGATCGGAAAGCCGCGGATCTGCAGATCGCGTTCTTCGAGAATGTTCAGCAGCGCGACCTGGATGCGCGGCGCGAGATCGGGCAGCTCGTTGATGGCGAAGATCCCGCGGTTCGTGCGCGGGATGATGCCGTAGTGGATCACTTCCTCGTCCGCGTACGTGAGGCGTTGGTTGGCCGCCTTGATGGGATCGATGTCGCCGACCAGGTCCGCGACCGTGACGTCGGGCGTGGCCAGTTTCTCGCGGTAACGCTGATCGCGATCCATCCACGCGACGTGCAGGTCGTCGCCCTGTTCGGCGGCGAGGCGGCGGCAGCGTTTGCAGGTCGGGTCGAACGGCGAGTCGTTGATCTCGCACCCTTCGATGACCGGGATCTGCTCGTCGAGCAGTGCCGTCAGCGAACGGAGGATGCGCGTCTTGGCCTGCCCGCGCAGGCCGAGCAGGATGATGTCGTGGCGGGAGAGGATGGCGTTGTGGATGGCCGGGATGACCGTGCGCTCGTAACCGTGGATTCCGGGGAAAGTCGGCTCGTTGCGCGCGATCTTCGAGAGGAGGTTCCCGCGCATCTCGTCCTTGACGGAACGGACGCGGTAGCCCGACGCGCGCAGCTCGCCGAGGGTGTGGATGGCCGTCATGCGGCGGAGGTTAGCACGCGCGTCCGGGAGACGGTCGTGCACGGATGAGTCAGGCCTCCGGTTTCGTCGGCGCTGCCGGCGTGGCCGCAGCCGGCGGCTCTTCGTCGCGATTGAACTGGTTCATCGCCCGCTTGAGGTCCCCGCGCGCGAACAGCACCAGCGCGTCGATGGCTCGCTCGATAGCGCGGTCGACGACGCTCTGCTCGCCGGCGGCGAACTCGTCCAGCACGTAGTCGCGGAGGCGTCCGCCATCCGCTGAGCCGATGCCGACGCGCAGCCGCGGAAAGCGCTCCGTGCCGAGGGTCTGCACGATGGAGCGCATGCCGTTGTGGGTGCCCGAGGAGCCGCTCGGCCGGATGCGCAGCTTGCCGAGGGGGAGGTCGATGTCGTCGTAGACCACGATGAGGTCGTCGGGCGAGTCGAGATACGCGTTGACGAGCAGCTTCACGGCGTCGCCGGAAAGGTTCATGTACGTGAGCGGCTTGGCCACCATCACGTTGCCGCCCGCCACGCGCTTCTGCCCGGTATGCGCGTTCTTCTCGTGCTTCGTCACGTCGATGTTGAACTTGCGGGCGAACGCGTCGACCACCATCCACCCCACGTTGTGCCGGGTCCGCTCGTACTCCGCCCCCGGATTGCCCAGCCCGACGATCAGTTTCATGCGACCGCGAAGGGTACAATCACGACGATGAACGCGCTACCTCCGATTATCACGGAACGGCTCGCCGAGGTGCGGGCGTTGTGTGAAAAGTATCGCGTCCAACGCCTGACGCTGTTCGGGTCGGCCGTGAACGGGACGTTCGACGAGGCGACCAGCGACGTCGATTTCATCGTCGAGTTCATGCCGGAGGAAGACCCGATCCGCTACGGCCGCGCCTACCTCGACCTCTGGCGCGAGCTGAGGCGCCTCTTCGCGCGCAAGGTGGACCTCGTGGAGATCACCACGATGGACAACGTGTACTTCACACGCGCCATCCACGACACGCGCGTCCAGATCTACGATGCAGCTTGACGGCGAAGTCGGCGCTCGCCTCACGGACGTCGCGGAGAGCTGCGACGCCATCGCCGCATACGTTCGCGACACGACCTTCGAGCACTTCGCCGCAACGCGAATGATGCGCGCGGCTGTCGAGCGCGAACTGATCACCATCGGCGAAGCAATCGGCGCGATCTCAGGGTCGACGACAGCCTCGAGACTCACGTCTCCGACGCTCGCGGAATCGTCGATCTGAGAAACGTGCTCGTCCACGGCTACCGCCGCCTCGACCCACGCACGATCTGGACAATCGCGCTGACGGAGGTACCGGTGCTCCTCACCGAAGTCCGCCATTTGCTGAACGAGTAGAATTGCGCCCATGAACGCGCTACCTCCGATCATCACGGAACGGCTCGATGAAGTGCGGGCGTTGTGTGAAAAGTATCGCGTCAAACGCCTGACGCTGTTCGGGTCGGCGGTGAAGGGGACGTTCGACGAGGAGAGCGACGTCGATTTCGTGGTGGAGTTCGAGTGGCATCCCGATCCGCTGGAGCGCGGGCGGCGCTGGACGGAGCTCTGGGAAGACTTGAAAGACGTTTTCGGACGCGACATCGATCTCATCGTGGCGTCGACGATCAAGAACCCGTACATTGCGCGGTCGATCGAGGAAGCGCACGTCGATCTCTATGCAGCATGACGTTCCGGCGCGGCTGCAGCACATCCTTGACGCCGGCGAGGAGCTCCTCGAGATCACTGCCGGCAAGACGTTCGACGATTACGCGCGGGATCGCGTGCTGCGTCGCGCGGTGGAACGTCTTTTCAGCATCATCGGCGAAGCGCTTCGCGAAGCGGCAAAGCTCGAACCGGCCATTCAGCCACGCGTGACGGCTTACCGGAAGATCGTGGATTTCCGCAACATCCTCGTACACGGCTACGCCGAGGTGTACAACGAAAGCGTGTGGGAACGGATCGCGAACGATCTTCCCCTCCTTCTCACCGAAGTCCGCGGTCTCCTGAACGAGTAGAATTGCGGCCATGAACGCGCTACCTCCGATTATCACGGAACGGCTCGATGAAGTGCGGGCGTTGTGTGAGAAACACGGCGTTCAGCGGCTCACCATCTTTGGATCGGCCGTCAAGGGGACGTTCGACCCCGGGACGAGCGACGTTGACTTCGTCGTCGAATTCCGGCCGGGCACACCGCCCGGCGGGCTCAGTGGCCCTTACTTCAGTCTTCTTGTCGATCTCCAGGATCTGCTCGGACGGAACGTCGATCTCGTTGACCGGAAAACGGTGAAGAATCCTTACTTTCTGCAAGTCCTCGAACTGACACAGCAACCGGTCTATGAATCAGCTGCAGCAGCTTGAGCGGAAATCGCGCCTCTGGCACATCGAGGGCGCGGCGCGAGCCATTCAGGAGTTTGCCGGCAACCGTTCGCTCGAAGAGTACGAACGGGACGATCTGCTCGTGGCGGCGGTCGAACGGCAGCTCATCATCATTGGTGAAGCGTTGAACCGCGCATCACAGGTTGACCCGGAGCTCGTGTCGCAGATCTCCGATGCCGCCGGCATCATCGGGCTGCGTCATCAACTCGTGCACAACTATCCGCATATCGACACTGCGGAGATCTTCAAGATCGTGACAGATGACCTTCCGGTGCTCCTCACCGAGGTCCGCGCTCTCCTGAACGAATGACGCAACCGTGACCCCCATCACTCCCTCCCCCGCCTCTGGCAATCTTCCGGCATAATCCCCCCGCATTTCATGGACAAACGGCAGCGCATCGTCATCATCGACGACAACGCGAACGACCTGGAGGTCACGCGGCGGTTTCTCGACCGGCGGGGGTACGACGCCGTCCCCGCATCCTCGGGTGAGGAGGGGCTGCGCCTGGCGCAGGCGGTGCCGCCGGACGCGATCGTCGTCGATTACCGCATGCCCGGCATGGACGGCTTCGAAGTCACGCGGCGCGTCAAAGCCGACCCGCAACTGCACACCATCCCCGTGCTCATGCTGACCGGGTCGGATTCGGCCGAGCACGTCGTGCAGGGGCTGGGCGTCGGCGCGGACGACTTCGTCACCAAGGGCGCGGACATCGAGATCCTCGTGGCCCGGCTGCGCGCGCTGCTGCGCATGAAGGCGTATCAGGACCAGCTGCGCCGGATGAACCAGGCCATGACCCGCGACCTGCAGATCGCGCGGCGCGTGCAGGAAGCACTCGTGCCGCCGGCCGCGTTCGCATCGCCGGGCGTCGAGATCCGCTCCGCGTACATCCCCAGCGAAACGCTTTCCGGCGACTTCTACGACTACTTCGTCCAGGACGAGTCGATGTACCTCTTCGTGGCCGACGTCTCCGGCCACGGCCTCCCCGCGGCCATCCTGGTGTCGCTGCTGAAGAGCTACATCCACAGCGAAGCCGCCACCGAGCGCTCGCTGGCCGAGTTCATGACGCGGCTCAACGATTTTCTCTTCACGGTCAGCCTGCCGACGCAGTTCGCGACGGCGGCGCTCTTCCGGATGGAAGTCGGCCGCCAGCTCGTCTACGCGAACGCGGCCCATCCGCCGTTCCTCCTGCACAGCCGCGAGACCGGCCGCACCACGCTCCTGGAGCAGCCCAGCAACCTCCTCGGCGCGATGCCGAACATGACCTTCGAGGAGAAATCGCTGACCGTCGCGCCGGGCGACACGCTCTTCGTCTACACCGACGGCCTGACCGACCGCATCAACGCCAGCGGCGACTTCTACTCGATCGAGCGGGTGGCAGCCGTGCTCGAGCAGTCGCAGGGCGCCGACCTCTCCACCGTCTACGACTCGATCTATTCCGACGTGAGCGGCTTCCTGGCCACGGAAGAATTCAAGGACGACATTGCGTTCGTGGTGACGCGGTTCCACTGAACGAATGCGCCCACTGATCGCCGTCCTCATGCTCCTGAGCCCTGTCGCGCTCGCTCGCGACCCGTTTCCGGCGGACTACAAGCCCGCGCCCTGCGCGCGGCGCGACAAGGTGTGCAAGTCGTTTCCGCAGTCGCAGATGGCCGAGATCGCGGCCATGCGCGGCGCCGACGTCGGGCAGGAGTGGGTCGACGCACACTGGACCGGGATGATGCAGGCGCTCGATCCGGTCTGCTCGAAACTGGCCACGTGCTTCGCCACGCCCGGCAACGACAACCTGTTCTGCGTCGACGTCTTCACCCCCGAGGCCATGTCGCTCTGCGAGCGCTTCCCGGCCGGGTCGAAGGACCGTGAAAAGTGCAACGGCTTCATGGCCGCGTACACGACCGGCGTCGATCGCAACAGCAAGCCGGTCTGGCAGGAAATGCAGAGTTGCGCGATCGCGCGGAAAACGCCCGGCGAGCGCACCTTCGAGCATTGGATGGTCCCGAACGGCGACACCTTCGCCGTCTACGCGATCGACACCGAGACGCGCGTGCCGGTGCAGGCTCGCGTCATTCTGCCGCCGACGAAAACGCCCGTCTTCGCCGACTCCGCGAACGGACAGCCGGCCACGTTCTACAACATCGCCTGGAAGCCGCAGCTCGTGCGGGTGCCGAACGCGCAGGGGCATCGCGACGTCGCTCCGCCCGAGCTCCGCATCGAGGCGCCGGGCTATCGCACCGAGACGTTCCGCATCGACGTCGAGGTGCCGCAGATGAAGGTGGAGATGAACCCGCCCGTCTCGAAACTGAAGCGCGGCAGGAACCGCGTCACCATCACCGCCACCGACGCCGCCACCGGCAAGCCTGTCGAAGCGCGCGTGATGGGCGGAGAGCTCGTCCTCGGCAAGACCAACGAGCCGTTCGAGCTGGAGTGGAAGAAGGGCGCCAGGCTCCCGGAGATCTGGGTGACGAACCTCTACGACCGCTACAGCGACGTCGTGGTCTGTTCGGGACAGTAGCAGCGTTCCGCGCGCGGCGGCGCTAACTAACTCGGCGCAATTGGCACCGCCCCTCACCCGCCCTTCGGGCACCCTCTCCCCGTTCACCGCGGGGAGAGGGGCAACAAACATAGCTCTCGCGAGACTTTCTCTTTGTCGCCCTTCTCCCCTCGTGAGGGGAGAAGGTGCCGAAGGCGGATGAGGGGTTGTCGCTCGCGCTGCGTTTGGCCATCGCGTGTAAAACTGCCCGCCAAACTCGAAGACGTGCCTACTCGTCCTCTTCGAGCAGCTCTTCGAGCTCGCGTTGCGCCATCAGCTCCGCCGTGATGCCGGCGTGGCGCTCCGTCCCGTAATACCAGGCCGCGCGGATCACCGGCTCGGTCGGGAACGCGCCCTCGTAGACGAAGCACTCCAGCGATCGCAGCTTGCCGTTGTGCACGTGCACCGACGTATCCGCCGGCGTCGTTGCGCCTTCGAGCTCGACCTGCAGGTCGTCGAGGTGCAGCAGCTTCCGCGCGATCGGCGCGACGCCGGCCGGGATCTCGAAGCGTGTGACGAAGCCCGTGGCCGTCATCTCGCGGCCGCGAACGGTGGCGGCGGCGTATTGCTGTCGCAGCGACGCGAGCAGCGGATCGTCGCCGGCGAGCAGTCCGGCCATGACCTGTTTTTCGAATTCGTCGAGTGTCATGCGTGAACGCTAGGCGATTCGCTGCAGCAGTTCGACGGCCTGCGGCTTCTTGTCGTAGCGCACGTCGGTGGCGGCGATCTTCTCGAGGTACTTTCGCGCCTCGGTCGAGTCATTGCGGCGCAGGTGGCAGCGCGCGATCCAGAACCACGTGTCGACGACGTACTCGTTCTCGCTGAAGCGGTGCGTCTGCACGGCGCGCTCGAACGAGGCCACGGCCTCCTCGTAGCGCCCCTGCGCGTACTCGATGCGCCCGATGTGCGACAGCGCGTCGAAGTAGTCGAACGAGCTCTGGTCCACCGTGGCCGAGACGCGGCGATAGAACGAGGCCGCGTCGTCGAACTGCTTCCGGTCGAAGAAGATCGCGCCGCAGAAGAGCAGCGCGTTGCGGAAAAAGTACGAGTTGAAGAACGGCTTGTTCTCGTCGAACAGGCCCAGCGCTTCCTGGAAGAGATGCAGCGCGTCCTCGTGATCGCCGAGGGCGTACGAGTTGAGCGCCTTCAGCGCCAGCGCCTGGGCCGTCACGTTGTCGTTCGGCGAGTAGCGCATGGACTGGTCGTGCAGGTCCTTCGCCTTCGCGTAGTCGGCTTCCTCGTGCGAGAGGTGTCCGAGAATCACGTACGACTTGTACTTGATGTCGTTCGCCTCGTCCGACTCCTCGGACGCACACGCCGAGCTGAACCCCTCGCGTGCGCGCGTCAGGTCGCCGGCGTAGAGCGCGGCCACGGCGCGGTAGTACATCGCCTCGAGCGAGGTCAGGACGGTGGACTTTGCGCTGCTCATGTCGTCGATGAACTTCGTCACGAGCTGCGCGAGGATCTTGTTTTCGGAGGTCGGGTCGACGATGAAGTTCTGCAGGTAAACCAGGCGGTTCTCGAGGATGCGCATCATCTCCAGCATCACGGTGATGCGCTGCTGGTCGGCGCTGGCCTCGCGGAACATGGAGGCGAGCTGGCGCTGCAGTCCCTGATAGAGGGTGTCGTACTCGCGCACACTCTTGTCCGAGAGCTCGCCCGGCTCTTTCTGCAGCTTCGTTTCGAGGGCGACGCGGTCGTCGACGAGCTGTCGAAGACGTGTCGCGAGATCTGTGCGATCGGCCATAGGGTCCTAATTTATCAGTAGTTGCAAATTTCGGGCTTAGCGGTCGCGGTCCCGCTCCTTGATGGGCGAGCCGCCCACTTCCAGCAGGCGGAACTCGAGCTGGTGCTTGTCCTCGTCGATCGACTCGACGCGGATCCGGACCTTGTCGCCGAGGCGGAGCTCGCGGTTCGTCGACTCGCCTCGCATGCGGTGCTCGCGGTCGTGATAGCGCCAGAAGTCGCCGGCGATGGTGGCCACCGGCACGAGCCCCTGCACGAAGATCTCGTCGAGCTCCACGAACAGGCCGAACGGCGCCACACCGGTGACGATGCCGGCGTACTCGTTGCCGACCTTGTCGCGCATGAAGATGACTTTCTTCCACTCCAGCACTTCGCGCTCCGCGTCGTCCGCGCGGCGTTCCCGCTCGCTCGACTGCGACGCGTACATCGGATGTGCGCTCTCGATCTGCTCGCGCCGCTCGCCGTACAGCGCACCGTTCGCGACCAGTTCCGCCAGGCGGCGGTGCACGATCAGATCGGGATAGCGGCGGATCGGCGACGTGAAGTGGCAGTAGTGCTCGAGCGCCAGCGCGAAGTGCCCCGACGACTCCTCGGAGTAAAACGCGCGCCGCATCGAGCGCAGGACGATGTTCGTCAGGAAGCGCTCTTCCGGCGTCCCGGCCACTTCCTTCAGCACGCGCTGCAGCTCGCCGGGACGGATCTCCTCGACGTTGCCGCGCAGCTTGAGCTTGAACTCTTTGAGGATGTCTTTCAGGTCCTCGAGCTTCTGCGGGTCGGGCTGCTCGTGCACGCGATAGAGGCCGGGCTGGCTTCCGAACACGAGCTCGCGCGCGACGGTCTCGTTCGCGGCCAGCATGAACTCTTCGATGAGTCGATGCGCGACGTTGCGCTCCGTCGGCCGGATGGCCTCGATGTCCCCGGCCTCGTCCAGCATGACCTCGGCCTCGGGCAGGTCGAAGTCGATCGAGCCGCGCTGCTCGCGCCGCGTGCGCAGCACCTCGAACAGCTCGTACATGCGCTGGAAGTCTTCGAGCAGATAGTCGTAGCGCTTCAGCAGCTCGGGACCGTTCGTCTCCGCCGCGCGATCGCGCTCCGCGTTCGACGACGGCGAGAGTTTCTGCGCCACGAGGATGGCGTTCACGTTCGTGTACGTCATCCGCTCTCTGGTGCGGATCACCGACTTGTAGATCTTGTGGTTGACGAAGCGCCCCTTCGGCGTGATCTCCATCTCGCACGAGAACGTGAGCCGCTCGATCTTCGGGTTCAGCGAGCAGATGCCGTTCGACAGCCGCTCCGGCAGCATCGGCACGGCCCGTCCGGGAAAGTAGACCGACGTCCCCCGCTCGAAGGCCTCGCGGTCGAGGGCACTCCCCTCGGTCACGTAATGCGCGACGTCGGCGATGTGCACGCCGAGGAGGTAGTTGCCGTTGGCGAGGCGCTGCACTTCCACCGCGTCGTCGAAGTCCTTGGCCGTCTCGCCGTCGATGGTGACGATGTTGCGGTCGCGGAGGTCGACGCGCGTGGCGACGACGTCCGGCGGCACCTCGTTCGGAATCGCTTCCGCCGCGGCCAGCACGTCGTCCGGGAAATTGTGCGGGATGTGGTGCTTGCGGATGACCACTTCGATGTCGACGCCGGGATCGCCGATGAAGCCGAGCGTCTCCACGACCCGTCCCGCGGCGTGATGCGTGGTGCGGTCGGGATAGCGGTCGATCTCGACGTTGACCATCTCCCCTTCGCGCGCGTCCATGGTCCCGTCCTCGTCGATGACCACGTCCGTGTCGAGACGGATGTCGAACGGCACGACGTACGGCTGGGGATGGAGGTGGAAGCGTCCGACCACGGTGCGGTGCGCGCGGCGCAGCACCTGGCTCACGTCGCCGACGATGTACTTCCGCTCGCGCACGCGCCGGTACTGCGGGTCGCGCTTGTCGACGCGCACGATCACGAGGTCGCCGTTCATGGCCCCCTTGATCTGTTTGCGGTCGACGTAGATGTCGTGGTCCTCGTCGCCGCGCAGCGTGCCGTGCCCGTCCGGATGCACCTTGATGCGGCCGGCGTGATACGGCGTGTACTCGAGCAGCGAGTAGCGCTTGCCGCGGACGGCGATGATGATGCCGTCGCGCTCGAGCTCCTCGACGGCGCGCTCGAGCTGCTCGCGCGTGACGTCGCTGTCGTGGAGACGCTCGTGGATCTCCGCCACTCGCAGGAGGCGGTTGCCTCGCTGGCGCAGCAGGGCGATCAGCTCTTCGTGGAGTGCGGGGCGCTGGGGAACGGTAATCGAATGCATGCTCACGGCGGGGCGCAGTTTATGCCGGGGAGAGGCTGTCTTCACAGCCTCGGAGACGCGCCGGGGTGAAACTCAACGCGCCGGACGGGTGCGGGGAGCGGAAAGACGCTTATGCGAGATGGCGCGCCGGCGGACGGGACGGACCGACTCCGCGAAGCCGTTCAGCATCGTCTGCGTGCGCAGCTTGTTGTGCAGCGTGTTGCGGTGAACGCCGAGTTTCCGCGAGGCCTGGGTGACGTTGCCTTTACTGGCCGTCATGGCCGCGACGATGTACTTCCCCTCGAACGCTTCGACCGCTTGAGCGAGTGTGATTCCGTTGCCAATCAATTCGCGAATGATGGCGTTCAAGCGATCGTCGATGCTTACCATGTTTATTGTCTGACCTCAGTGGTGATGTGTTGGAAGGACGAGATTCTACTACTCACTATTCGACGGACAGGAAGAAAAATTTTCTTCATCGCGCGCGCTTGACAAACATCGAAAGTGTCATCGCGAGAAGCGTCAGACACGTCACCGAGAAGCCGAAAAACAGCGAGCGCGGACGATACGTCCAGACTACTTCATGATGGCCGCGCGTGAGCTGCACGCCGCGAAAAAGATCGGCCACCGGGAACGTCCGGGCCGCCAGTCCGTCGATCGTCGCGCTCCATCCGGGCGCGTTCTGCTGCAGCAGGACCAGCACGCCTTCCTGCCGCGCGTCGATGGTCACGCGCGCGCTCATCGTGTCGAGCCGCGCCCGCACCGGCACGGCCCGCATCGGGTTACGCGCGAGCAGGAACGCCATC
>DASVSV010000272.1:0-18471 GCA_036387915.1 Thermoanaerobaculia bacterium | reverse complement strand
AAGCCGGGGGCTATTTTCTCGAGCCGCCTACGGCGGCAGACTTGCCCGCGTAGCGGGCTTCAGGAAATAGCCCCCGGCTTCAGCCGGGGGAACAAGCGTGCCTTTGATTCCAGCCCGCGTAGCGGGCGACAGTCATGCGCCTGTTTCTCTCCTCAGGCGCGGCGCGACACGCCGTCACTCGGCTCGGGATGACACGGTCGCCGCGATGGCGCGTTCGTTTTCCCGGGCGCGCTCCAGTGCGTCTTCGAGCGAGGCTACGAGGGCGCGGGCGTTGGCGAGGAGTTGTTCGTGCTCGCTGAGCGGCTGCACTTCGACGTGGGCCGCGAACGGATCGTCGAACTCGACGTGCGTCAGCTCCGGTTCGTGCTCGCGCTCCGGCTCCGCCACGGCCGTCGCCACATCCGCGAACGGGTCCTCTTCCTCCGCGAACGGCTCCGGCTCCGGGGACACCGACAGCTTCGGCGTGCCGGCCGAATGCGGCGCGACGCCGGCCCTCTGGCTCATGTCGGGCGCGGCCAGCGGCGGCTCTTCGTGCAGCGTCACGTCGACGTTGTTCTTCAGGTTGTCGAGGATGCGCGTGATGGCCGCGCGCAGCGTCGCCGTCACACCGGTGCCGTTGATTGCCGACGCCTCGACCGCCGGCGCGCCGTTCGGATTGAGGTACGCGTTCATCTCCTCGACCGAGGAGACGTTGGGGAGGTCGCGTTTGTTGTACTGGAAGACCAAGCCGATCTTGTCGGGGTCGATGCGGTTGATGCGCAGGTTCGTGCGGAGGTTGTTCAGGCTGTCGATGTTCGACTGGCGCATCGACTCCTGCGAGTCGGCCACGAACACCACCCCGTCCGCGCCGCGCAGCACGAGCTTGCGCGTGGCGTCGTAGAACACCTGTCCGGGCACGGTGTAGAGCTGCACGCGCACCTTCTGTCCGGCGATGGTGCCGAGCTCCATCGGCATGAAGTCGAAGAAGAGCGTGCGGTCCGTCTCGGTCGACATGGAGATCATCTTCCCCTTGTTGTCGAGCTTCGGGTTCGCGTAGATCTTCTCGAGGTTGGTCGTTTTCCCGCAGAGACCGGGCCCGTAATAGACGAGCTTCACGGTGACTTCGTTGATCGCCTTGTTGATGAGGACCATGGGCCGGGAAATGGTACCGCAATACAATTGCGGCACATGCTCGCCCCCGGATCGCGCGTTGGACCGTACGAAGTCCTCGGTCTCCTCGGCGAGGGCGGCATGGGGCAGGTCTACCGCGGACGCGACCCGCGCCTCGGCCGAGACATCGCCATCAAGATCCTGGCGCGCGATTCCGCGCAGGATGCCGAGGCCGAGGGGCGGCTGGAGCGGGAGGCGCGGGCCATTGCCGCGCTGTCGCATCCGAACATCGTCGCCGTGCACGACGTCGGCCGTGAGGGAGGCGATTTTTACATCGTCACCGAGCTGCTGGAAGGGCGCACCCTGCGCGACCAGATCGAGCGCGAGGCGCTGGGCTGGCGGCGCGCGGTGGAGATCGGCGCGGAGGTGGCGGAAGGACTGGCGGCCGCGCACGCGAAGTCGATCGTCCATCGCGATCTCAAGCCGGAGAACGTCTTCCTCACCGAGGACGGCCGCGTGAAGATCCTCGACTTCGGGCTCGCGCAAACCGACCCGCTGCTCGCCGAGCGCGACGAGAAACAGATCCCCACCACCAAGTGGTTCCAGACGCATCCGGGGACGGTCATCGGGACGCTCGGCTACATGTCGCCGGAGCAGCTGCGCGGCGAATCGGTCGATCCGACCGCGGACATCTTCTCCCTCGGCTGCATCCTCTACGAGATGGTCACGGCGCGGCGGCCGTTCCAGCGCGACTCCGCCGCCGCCACCATCGCCGCGATCCTCAAGGACTCACTGCCGGGCGAGCATCTCAGCACGTTCGTGCCGCCGGAGTTCCAGCGCATCATCGAAGGGTGCGTGGAGAAGACGCCGACGCTGCGTTTCCAGTCCGCGCGCGACCTCGCCCTGACCCTGCGCGCCATCGGCTCCACCGCTTCCATCGGCGACGACACGCTGCTGCGCAAGATCGCCCGCCGGCGCACGAAAGCCATCGACTCGATTGCCGTGCTGCCGCTGGTCAACGCGCTGAACGACGTCCATGCGGATTACCTCAGCGACGGCATCACGGAAGGACTGATCAACCGTCTTTCGCAACTGCCGAAGATGAAGGTCATGGCCCGCAGCACGGTGTTCCGCTACAAGAACCGCGACGCCGACGCGCTGGCCATCGGCCGCGAGCTGCGCGTGCGGGCCGTCGTCACCGGAGTCGTGAAACCGGCCGCCGACCGGCTGCAGATCAGCGTCGAGCTGGTCGACACCACCGACGGCTCGCAACTCTGGGGCGAGACGTACACGCGCGACCTGGCCGACCTCCCGAAGCTCACTTCCGAGATGTCGCATGAGATCGCGGAGGCGCTGCGCGTGCGCCTCACCGGCGCGGAGAAGAAGAAGCTCCGCCGCCGCGCCACGGAGAACAGCGAGGCCTATCAGCTCTATCTCAAGGGGCGCTATCACTGGAACAAGCGCACCGGCGACGGGCTGCGCCGCGGGATCACGTTCTTCCGCTCCGCCATCGAGTCCGATCCGTCGTTCGCCAACGCCTACGCGGGCCTCGCGGACTGCTTCATCACCCTCGGCACGAACATCCCGCTGCCGCCGCACGAGACGATGCCGAAGGCGAAGGCCGCGGCGATGAAGTCGATCGAGATCAACGATGCCCTGGCCGAGCCGTGGGCGTCCCTCGGCGCCGTGCGCTGGTGGTTCGACTGGGACTGGGAGGGCGCCGAGGAAGCGTACCGGCGGGCCATCGAATTGAATCCCAACTATGCCACCGCGCACGACGGCTACAGCATGCTCCTGGCCGCGCGCGGCCGTTTCGACGAAGCCGTCGAGCAGGTCACCAAAGCGGGCGATCTCGATCCGCTGTCGCTGATCTGCGCCGTGCACGCCGGGTGGCCGCTCTACTTCGCGCGCGATTACGAGGGAGCCATCCGACGATTCCGTAAAGCGCTGGAGCTGGACGAGAACTTCGTCCCCGCCCACGGCTGGCTGGGCATGGCCCTCGGGCAGCAGCGACGCTACGCCGAGTCGATCGACGCCTTTCATCGCGCGCTGGAAGTGGAGCGGATCTCGATCCTCAAGGCCATGCTGGCGCACACGCATGCGATTGCCGGTCAGCGCGACCAGGCACTGGCGCTTCTGCAGCAGCTCGAAGCGGAGCGCGCCGAGCGCTACATCTCGCCGTACGACATCGCCGTCATTCACGCCGGGCTGGGCGACACGGCGCGCGCGCTGGAGCATCTGCGCGCGGCCGTCGACGACCGTTCGGCGTGGATGGTCTTCCTGGACATCGACCCGCGGCTGGACAACTTGAGGGACGAGCCCGCGTTCCGCGAGATCGTCACCGCGCTTCATTAGTTAAACTACGCCGGTCATGTCACGCAAAGAGCTCCTGGCCCGTGTGTATACCGAACAGATCATCGGCGTCGTCCGCGAGGACAACGCGGAGATCGCCGAGGCCGTTGCCGACGCGTATGCGCGCAACGGAATCCGCCTCGTCGAGATCACGATGACCACGCCCGACGCGATCGAGTTGATGGCGTCGATGGCCAAACGCTACGGCCCGAACGTCTCCATCGCCGCGGGCACGGTGCGCAGCACCAACGACGCCGCGCTGGCGCGGCGGGCCGGCGCGGAGATCATCGTCTCGCCGCACACGGACTCGCGCGTGATCGAGTACGCGATCGAGAACGAGATGCTCTGCATCGCCGGCGCGTCCACGCCGACGGAGATCATCCGCGCGTGGGAAGCGGGCTGCGACGTGGTGAAGGTCTACCCCGCCCATCACCTCGGCGGCCCCGATTACATCCGCACGATTCGCGGTCCGATCCGCGACGTCCCGATGCTGGCCGGCGGCCCGGTGCCGCTGGACATGATCGACTCCTATCTCGACGCCGGCTGCATCGCGGTGAACCTCGGCCCCTCGCTGGCGGTGCCGGACCTGGTCCGCTCCGCGCAGTGGGAAGAGATCGGCCGGCGGGCCATGCTGGCCACGTCGATCGTGCAGTCGCGGCGGAATCTGGAACCGCCCGAGGCGCCTTACGTCCACTGATGGCCGCCCTGCTTGCGCTGCTACTGACCGTCGTTCCGCCTACTGCGCCGCAGACGCACTGGATGCGGCTGGAGTCGTTCCACCTGGCCATCGGCATGCCACGCGCGCAGGCCATGACCGCGGTGCGCGCGTGGAACCCGAAGCGCGGCCGCAACGCGAATGAGATCTTCGTCGACTACTCGAGCGACAAGGCGCTGACCCTCGATTTCAAGGGCGATCGGCTGAAGGCCGTCCGCTTCGAGTTGTTCGTGTTCCGCCCGCAGGTACGCAAGGCCTTCGACGAAAAGCGCTCCGACCTGCGCAAGGTCCTCGGCGAGCCGCGTAAGGCCACGAAGTCCATCCTGATCTACGACAGCGTCCTGCCCAACGTCATGGTCGTCGCCGCCGACGACCCGACGTCGACGCATGGCAAGAAGGGCCTCGGCGTCCTCGCCGTCCGCTACTACGACCCTCGCTGATATGGAGTGCGTGCGGCCTTAGCCGCCGCTTTCAGATTCGGTGGCAAACCGCCACGAAGTCACCGTCACGCGAGACGCGTGCTTACTCGCCGCATGAACACGAATTAGAAAGCGGCGGCTCGGGCCGCCGCACTCCATAAGGGCGCGGCGCACCGGCAACTTCTATGGAG
This sequence comes from Thermoanaerobaculia bacterium, assembly GCA_036387915.1. Taxonomy (GTDB): domain Bacteria; phylum Acidobacteriota; class Thermoanaerobaculia; order Gp7-AA8; family Gp7-AA8; genus QHVT01. Next base: position 13,705 of record DASVSV010000272.1, on the reverse strand, counting down.
TGCGTGCGGCCTTAGCCGCCGCTTTCTAATTCGGTGGCAAACCGCCACGAAGTCGCGGTCACGCGAGACGCGTGCTTACTCGCTCGCATGGACGCGAATTAGAAAGCGGCGGCCAGGCCGCCGCACTCCATACCTACTGCGATCCGCCGGCTGCCGCCGTCCCAACCTGCGCCCGCGTCTGCGGCGTGTAGCGCCGCATCTTCCCCTCGTACACCCACACGCCCTCGCCGAGCGTGCCGAGGAAGTAGCGGTCGCGGCTGAACGGGTCGGGGACCACCGAGGTGATCTCCGTGCCGCGGAGAGGCAGCGTGAGCTCGCTCCATTCGGATTCGGTCGGCTCGCCGACGAGCACCTCGCGCTGCTGCCGTGAGGTCACGAACAGCATCTGTCCCGAGGTGCGGCTGCCGCCGTGCACCGACGCGTGTACCGCGTCCGGCGCGGCCGCGGTGAGCCACTGGCGCGACTCGCCGACCGTGCCCGCCTTCACGCCCTGGGCGCCGGCGATGAACACGTGATCGACGCCGTCGATGGTGCGGATGGCGATCGTGCGTCCTTTGGTCGGAGCGTCGGCGATCGTGCTCCACTTCTCGCCGTCGAACACTTCGACGCCACCGGCAGTCAGCGCGTAGAGCGCCTTCTTGTCGCCGAGGGTGCCCATGGCCACGTCGACGGCGCGGTTCGTGGCGCCCGCGAGGCGATACCAGTTCTTGCCGCCGTCGCGCGTCGTGAAGACGCCTTCCGCGGTCGCGGCGAAGGAACGCATGCGATTGAAGCGGACGATCTTCGCCACGCGGATCGGGAACGACGAAGGCTCGGCCTGCGTCCACTCTTCGCCGTCATTGCTCCAGAAGAAGCCCTTCTCCGTGCCGGCGATGAACTTCACGTCGGCGTCGGATTCCGAGGCGATCGCCAGCGAGAGCACTTCCGGGAGCGGCGCTTTGCTGGCGCGTTCCCAGGTCTTGCCGGTGTCGTTCGAGCGATAGATGCCCGAGGCCGCGCCACCGAAGACCACGGCCGCGTAAACGCGGTTGCGCTGGAACGGGTCGGCGGCGATGGTGGTGATGCGCAGGTTGTACAGACCGTCCGAGGTGCGCTGGTAAGTCGCGCCGCGGTCGTTGGAGACGTAAACGCCGTCGCCTTCGATGCCGAGAACGATGCGCTCCGGCCGCTTCGGATGGAGCACGATCGAATTGATGACCAGGCCCGGGTCCGAGATGATGCCGAACTTCGTGCCGCCGTCGGTCGAGCGGTAGAGACCGGCCACCGAGCCGGCGTAGATGACGTTCGGGTCGTTCGGGTCGATCTTCACGTCGTGGATGCGGCGGTTGTCGAACCCGTCTTTGTAGCGCGTCCAGAGGTCGCCGGTGTTCTTCGAGTTGTAGACCCATCCGCAGGTCGCGACCCAGACGTTGTCCGCGTTGGCGGGATCGACGTAGATCGAGAACATGTCGGTGTCGAGCACCATGCCGTTGGCGATGTGCTTCCAGTTCTTGCCGCCGTCGTCGGTGCGCCAGCCCTGGCGCCACGTGCCGACGTAGATGCGGTCGCGCGTGCGCGGGTCGATGGCCAGCGACTCGACGTTGATCTGGTCGGAGATCTTCGTCCACTCTTTGCCGCCGTCCGTGGAGCGGTAGACGCCGGTCAGGCCGCCCACCACGACGAAGCTCGCGTCATTCGGGTCGATGGCGATGGCGCGGACGGAAAAGTCCTCCAGTCCGGAGTCGCGGCGCTCCCAGCTCTTGCCGCCGTCCTTCGAGACCGCGATCGCGCCGCCGCCCCAGAGGCCCCAGCTCGCTGCCCAGAGCTTCCCCTCGCGGTCGAGCATCAGGTTGTCGACGATGAAGCCGGGGAACGGGATGCCGGCCCGCGGCGACGTCCACGACTTTGCGCCGTCTTTGGAGACGTACACCTCGCCCGCGGACGTGCCGAGGTAGAGGGTGTCGGGGCTGGCCGGATCGGCGATCAGCGCGCGCACATCGGCGCCATGGAGAGCAGCACGGCGCCACTGCGCCGCGGCCGGGACGGTGAGGAGAAGGATCGTGAGGAGAATGAGGAGTTTACGCATGTCGGCCGTGTCTTGGATGTTTTACCACAAGCGGCCTAAGCAAACGGGCCGCCATGCAGCGGGATTGAGGATGAAGGATGGAGGATTGAGGATGAAAGGCGCCGAGGGCATGGGCCGCGCGAGCGGGGTTTTTCATCCTCAATCCCCAATCCTCCATCCTCAATCCCGCCTCAATCCCGTATATCCTCCGCCGCGCATGCCTACTCTCCGCACGTGCGTCTTTCCCTGCGCCGGCTTCGGCACCCGCTTTTTCCCGGCCACGAAAGTGATCCCGAAGGAGATGCTGCCGCTGGTCGACAAACCGATCCTGCAGTACGGGATCGAGGAAGCCCGCGACTCGGGGATGGACAAGCTGATCATCGTCACCTCGAAGGGGAAGGAGACGATCCTCGACCACTTCGACCGCACCGCGGAGCTGGAGCGCTCGCTCCGGGAGCGTGGCAAGAACGACCTGCTGTCCGAGGTCGACAACGTCAGCCGGATGGTCGACCTGATCGCCGTCCGCCAGAAGGAAGCCCTCGGGCTGGGACACGCCGTCCTCACCGCGAAGGACGCCGTCGGCGACCATCCGTTCGCCGTCGTGCTGCCGGACGACGTCATCCTCGCCGACGAGCCGTGCCTGCTGCAGATGCGCCGCGTGTTCGAAGACACCGGCCGCCCCGTCGTCGCGCTGATGGAAGTCTCGGAGGAAGAGACCTCGCGCTACGGCATCGTGGCCGGTGAGATGGAAGGCGACCGCCGCTTCAGGATCCGGGACATGGTCGAGAAGCCGAAGGTCGACGCGCCCTCGCGTTACGCGATCATCGGCCGCTACATCCTCCCGCCGGACATCTTCCCGCTGCTCGAGAAGACCGAGCGCGGCGCGGGCGGCGAGATCCAGCTCACCGACGCGTTGCGCGAGCTCGTGCGCACCGGCGACTTCTACGGCTACGTCTTCGAGGGACGGCGCTACGACGCCGGCGAGAAGCTCGGCTACCTCAAGGCCACGGTCGACTATGCGCTGCGCCATCCGAAGCTCGGCGCCGAGTTCCGCGAATACCTCAAGACCACCACGTCGTGAAACGCCTCGACGTCCTCGACCTGCCGGAAGAATCGCGCGACCTGATCCGCGAATGTGAGGCGCGAGGCGAGCGGACCGTGTTCGAGCGCAGCGGCCGCCCGGTCGCGGTGCTGCTTTCGCACGACGAGTACACGGCCATGCGCGAGACGCTCGACATCGCTAACGACTCGCTGCTCTTCGCCAGGATCTCGGAAGCCGACGACCAGGAAGTGGAGCAGCGAGGCCGTTACGAACGGCTTCGCTTCGCGCCGTCCGTCCCGCCGATCTACGACGCGGCACTGCGGCGCATCGAGCTCGACCCCATCTGCGGCGCGCCGCTGTTCGAGCCGCTGAAGGGACTCTGGAGCTATCGCACCGACGAGCTGCGGATCATCTACAAGATCGTGGCCGAGGCGCGGATGGTCGTGATCCTCAGCATTGATAGACTCCGGCCGTGAATTTCATCCTGGCCTCAGCGTCGCCGCGGCGGCGCGAGCTTCTCGGGTCGATCGGCGTCGAGTTCGAGGTCATGCCCAGTCATGTGCCCGAGGTGCATCAGCCCGGCGAGGCCCCCGACGAGTACGTGGCCCGGCTCTCGCGCGACAAGGCCAACGCGCTGGCGCAGGAGCATCCGTCGCGCTGGGTGATCGCCGCCGACACGACCGTGCACCTCGGCGACGAGCTGCTCGAGAAGCCGTCAGACCCGCAAGACGCCATGCGCATGCTGGCTACCATCGCCGGACAGACGCACATGGTCTACACCGGCGTCACGCTGCAGAACGTCGAGCGCGGTTGGTGTGACACGCGCGTCGCGGAGACCGAGGTGCGGATGCTGCCGCTGTCGTCGCAGGAAATCGAGTGGTACGTCGGCACCGGCGAGCCGCTCGACAAAGCCGGCGCGTACGCGGCCCAGGGCGTCGGCGCGGTCTTCATCGAATCCATCCACGGCAGCTACACGAACGTAGTCGGACTGCCGCTTGCTACGCTGTTCCAGATGCTCAAACGGGCGGGGATCGACCCGCTCCCGCAACGAGCGCCATGACGACCGTCGCGGAGATCGACGCGTGGCTCGAGGCTGACGAAGACGAGCACCTCGAGTTCAAAGAGGCGCAATTCCAGCTCGATTTTCAGACTCTGCTGGAGTACTGCATCGCGCTCGCGAATGAACGCGGCGGCAAGCTTGTCCTCGGCGTCACAGACAGACGCCCACGCCGCGTCGTCGGATCTTCCGCGTTTCCGGCGATCGCGAAGACGACAGCGTCGATTCACGATTCTTTGCACATGCGCGTCGACGTTGAAGAGCTCCAGCATCCCGACGGGCGTCTCGTTATTTTCCACGTACCCCAACGTCCGCTCGGCGCGCCGCTCCAGCATCGCGGCCGCTATCTGATGCGCTCCGGCCAGCAGCTCGTCGCGATGACGCAGGAGCAACTGCAGGCGATCTTTGCCGAGGCAATCGGCGACTTCACCGGTGAGATCTGCCACGGCGCAACGCCAGCGGATCTCGATCCTGACGCTATCGAGCGATTTCGCGCGTCGTGGATACGGAAAAGCGGCAACGAAGATTTGCGGGCGCTCGACCCAAACCATTTACTTTCCGATGCAGGTCTGATCGTCGATGGCAGCATTACCGTTGCCGCCGTGATCCTTCTCGGGAGCGACCGCGCACTGGACCGTCATCTGCCGCAAGCGGAAGTCATCTTCGAATGGCGACAGCGCGCCACGATTGCCTACGACGACCGCCGAGAGCTCCGCCGCGGTGCGTTTCTCTTCCTGGACGAGCTCTGGGAACTGGTGAACCTCCGCAACACACGCCAGCACTTTCGCGACGGCCTCTTCGTGCTCGACATCGCCACCTTCAACGAACTGGCGGTGCGCGAGGCAATCCTCAACGCGGTCACCCATCGCGACTATCGCGCCGCCGGCTCGGTGTTCGTGCGGCAATTCGGCGAGCGGATCGAGATCGAGAGTCCTGGCGGCTTTCCCATAGGTGTAACGGCCGACAACGTCCTCTTCCGGCAGGTACCGCGGAACCGGCTGCTGGCCGAGACGCTGGCGAAGACGGGCCTCGTCGAGCGCTCCGGCCAAGGCGTGGACCGGATGTTCGAGACCGCCATTCGCGAAGGAAAGCCATTGCCCGACTTCAGCCAGTCCGACCCGTATCATGTCCTGGTGTCGCTCGACGGCACGATTCAGGATCCGGCATTTCTGCGCTTCCTCGAGAGAGTGGCGGACGAGGGAACGTACTCATTCGCGACCGCCGATCTATTCGTGCTCGATCACGTCCGCCACGGCCAGCCGGTACCGCCGGAGCTGCAGGCGCGGTTGCACCGTCTCGTCGAGAACGACATCGTGGAGCGATTTGGCCGCGGTCGCGGCGTGAAATACATTCTGTCGCGCAGGTTCGCGGCGTTTCTTGGCGATCCGGCGTCGTACACGCGAGAGCGCGGTCTCGACCGCGCGACAAACAAGGAGTTGCTCGTGCGGCATATCGTGTTGCAGGGAACCGTCGGATGCTCGTTGAGCGAGGTCGCTCAGGTCCTGCCTCAACTCACGACCGAACAGGTACGGACGCTTCTCAAGGAGCTGAAACAGGAGCAACGTGTGCATTCGGTCGGCAAGACGCGCTCGGCACGCTGGTTCCCAGGAACCGCACTAAAACCTAATCATTGATGACTCTCAACCTATACAAGAACGTCAAAACATTGACTGACATCAACTTAGCAGAACTGCTAAAACCTAATTTCAACCTAATGTCCGCAGCTTTTCCGCCGGAGTGAACCGCAAATGACCTCAGCAGCCAAAGTGGGCATCGTGATGCTGATCGCCCTCGCCGTTCTCGGGTACTTCGTGCTTCGTATCGAAGACATCAGCCTGAGCCGCTCGCGCACCACCCGCGAGCTCAAGGCCACGTTCGACAACGTGGCCGGTCTCGACGACGAGTCGGCCGTGCGCATCGCCGGCGTGCGCAAGGGGCACGTCACCGACATCAAAGTGCTCCCCAACGGCAAGGCCGTGGTGACGATGACCGTCGACGACGACGTGCCGCTGCACGCCAACGCGCAGGCCAAGGTCGCGAACATGGGCCTGCTCGGCGAGAAGTACATCGAGCTCGATCCCGGCACGCCGGAGTCGCCGGTGCTGCCGCAGACCGGCACCATCACCCTGCGCGGCACCGAGCCGGCCAGCATGGACGACGTCACGTCGCAGGTCGCCGCGATCGCGGAGGACGTCAAAGCCATCACCGCGTCGCTGCGCGCGGTGGCGGCGGGGCCGAGCGGCGAGGCGCGCTTGAACGAGATCGTCGAGAACGTGCGCCTGATCACCGGCGAAGTGCGGATGCTCATCGCCGCGAACCGCTCCAACGTCGACGCCACCCTCGGCAACGCGCGCGAGATCACGGCCCAGTTGCGCGTGGAGATCCCGCGGCTGGCCGCGTCGATCGACCGCGTCGCGCAGCAGATGGGCGGCACCGTCGGCGAGAATCGCGGCGACGTTCGCGCGGTCGTGCAGAACCTGCGCGGCCTCTCCGCCGACCTGCGTGTCACCGCCGACAACCTGAACGGCATCACCGGCCAGGTGAAGAGCGGCGAAGGCACGGTCGGGAAACTCTTCTACTCGGACGAGGCGCACGATCGTCTGACCAGCGCGCTCGCTTCCGTCGAAGGGGGCGTGAAGTCGCTGCAGGAAACCCTCGGCCGCGCCACGCGCATCCAGATGGACCTCGGCATCCGCGCCGACTACATGGCCGGACTCTCCCAGGATCGCAGCATCGAGGGGGTGAACACGGAGTACGGCAAGGGCAACTCGCGCAGCTCCGTCGGCGTGCGGCTCGTGCCGAATCCCGACATCAACCGCTTCTACAACGTGGAGCTGAGCGACGACCCGCGTGGCAAACGCCGCGACAAGGTGAACGTCGAGACGCGCACCAATCCGGCCACCGGGCAGTCGGAGACGATCGTCACCGAGACCCAGCGCTACGAGCGCGACTTCCTCATCTCCGGACAGGTGGGCTGGCAGCTCGACCCGGCGCTGGCCGTCCGCGTAGGCCTGTTCGACAACACCGGCGGCGTCGGCGCGGACTATCGTCTGACGGACCGCATCGTCGTCACCGGCGAGGCCTTCGACTTCGGCCAGCGCCGCGACGACAACCCGCACCTCCGCCTCTACGGCGAGTACACGCTGCGCAAGGAGCAGGCGCGCACGCCGCGCATCTTCGTCACGTCCGGCGTCGACAACGCGCTGAACGACACGGCGTTCACGTTCGGCGGCGGAATCCGCTGGCGCGATGAGGACCTGAAGTACCTGCTGGGGAGCCTGCCGATCGGAAAGTGAGGACGGCGTTGCTCGTTGCTCGTTGCTCGTCCGGGGTGCTGTCCGGATCGAGCCATGAGCACGTCGAGCTCCATACCGCACCCCGGCCGAGCAACGAGTAACGAGTAACGACCAATGATCAACGTCATCCTCCTCTTCGGCGGCCGGTCTGCCGAGCACGAAGTCTCGATCCTTTCCGCGCGCTCGGTGTTCAACGCGGCGCCGAAGGACCGCATCACCTTCACCCCGATGTGCATCGCGCGCGACGGACGGTTCGTCGCGCCGGAGCGCAGTGCGCGCATCCTGGCGGGGGAGGAGACGAGCGGCGCGGGCGACGCAAACTTTTCGTTCGAAGTCTGGTCGCGCACCGCGGCCATCGACCTCGTCTTCCCCCTGATCCACGGCACCGGCGGCGAGGACGGCTCGCTGCAGGGCTACCTCGAGATCCTTGGCCTCCCATACGCCGGCAGCACCGTCACCGCGTCCGCCGTGGCCATGGACAAGGTGCACATGAAGCAGGCCTTCGGCGCGGCCAAGCTGCCGATGGTCGACTTCGTCCCGGTGCTCGAGCACGACTGGCGCAACGAACGCGAGCGCGTGGTGCGCGCGGTCACGAACGCGCTGCGCCTCCCGTACTTCATCAAGCCCGCGAACGCCGGCTCCTCGGTCGGTGTGACGAAAGTGAAGAACGACGGCGACCTCGCGAAAGCGATGGAACACGCGCTGCGCTTCGACGAGAAAGTGCTCGTCGAGCGCGGCGTCGACGCCCGCGAGATCGAGGTCTCGATCCTCGGCAACGCAATGCCCCAGGCCTCCGTGCCGGGCGAGATCGTCGTCGGCCGCGAGTTCTACGACTACACCGACAAATACGTCGAGAACAAGTCGTCTCTGGTGATCCCGGCGAAGCTCGCCGCCGACAAGACCGCGGAGATCCAGCGCCTCGCCATCGCGGCGTTCAAGGCCGTCGGCGCGTCGGGCTTTTCGCGCGTCGATTTCTTCGTCGAGCGCGGCACGAACCGGCTCTACGTCAACGAGATCAACACCATCCCCGGCTTCACCAACATCTCCATGTACCCGAAGCTGTGGGAAGCGACGGAGCTGAAGTACGGTCGCCTCATCGAGCGCCTGATCCTCCTCGGCATCGAGCGCTCGAAGACACGCACCGCGCGCGGCGTGACGATGATGCAGTGGCTCGACGAGACAGCGCCGCTGTCCTGATGAGGAGGGCGGCGGCGATGAGCCGCCGCACTCCTGAAATCTTAGTTCGCGGTAAACGTGGTCCGGTCCACCAGCCCGCCGACGGTGCCCGGCGGGTTGCGGTAGGTCTTGGTGGTGCCCTTGACCGTGTCCGTCACTGAGACCGTGTATTCGAGGTCGGTGAGGCCGCCGTAGTAGACGTCGAAGCGATTGAGGCCGAATGGTCGGGTGTCCTGGATGCGGACGACGACCTCGATGGCCTGCGCGCTGCTGATGCCGAACGTCGCCACGTCGGGGTTCTGCACGCCGGGAACGAGCTTCGCGGCCACGAACGTGCCGGGTGCCGGCGGATTGGCGAACTGGTTGACGTAGTTGATCGAGACGCGGAAGCGGCCGTCGAGGAGGCAGGCCTGCGTGGCGGTGGTGGTGCAGGTCGTGGTCGAGGTTTCGCAGGTGACGCTCAGCGTGTAGTCGCCGAAGTCGAAGGGCGCGCCGGCCAGGATCAGGATCAGATACGGTCCCGTGTACGGCAGCACGAAGTTGGCGATCGTGGCCGTTCCGCCGTCGCTCGAAGCCTCTCCCCGCGTGTAGATGGTGGTGTTGCCGCTTCGGCCGTCGGCCAGACCGACCGTCGCGGTGAACGTAGCCGACCGCCCGTTGATGGTGACGCGGGTGCCGGCGATGCCGTTGAAGAGATAGCCGACGCCGTAGTAGCCGTTCGACTCACACGAGTCGACGGACACTCGTCCCGTCGCGGTCTGGCCGCACGCAACGGTGCCGGCGAAACAGGCCGTGAGCGGCGCGACGGAGCCGCGCAACGACTCGAGATTCAAGTCGGCGAGCGCGCTCTTCTCCTGCGCGATCGACGACGACGCCAAAGCCAAAAGCACGAGCACTGCCGCCGCGGAAGTCCGGATTCGCATGATCTCCCCCTTTTCTTGCTATACGAGAGACACGAAGCTTACGCTTCCGTGGCTTTGACGTGGCCAATCCGAATTGCACTGGCGCGGCTTCGGCCGTTCAACGCGGCGACGATCGTTCGCACGCTGATCGTCCTCGTAGTCGTGGTCCTCTTTCTGGCTGGTGACTTCGGGCTCTTCCTGCGCCTCTTCCACGTGCTCGGCGACGTGGAGAAGCAGACGCCGATCTTCGCGCTGGTGCTGCTGCGCAACCTGCTGGCGCTGGTCTTCCTCGTGGCGACGGTGATCCTCTTTTCGTCGTCGCTCACCGCGGCCATCGGCTCGTTCTTCACCGATCTCGACCTCGACATCTATCACTCCGGCCCGCGCTCGAAGCTGCGCATCGCCCTCGCGCGCTGGCTGAAGACGCTGGCGCAGAGTGCGACCGTCGTCTTCACGTTCCTCGTTCCGCTGGTGATCGCGTTCGCGGTGCAGCACGACCGCTCCGTGCTCTTCGTGCTGACCATCCTCCTGAACCTCGGCCTGCTGCTGACGATCCCGGTCACGCTCGCGTCGACGGCGATCCTGCTGCTGGTGCGCTGGTTTCCGGTGCGGCGCGTCCATCAGATCGTGGCCACGCTGGCCGTGCTGGTGCTGACGCTGGTCGTGGTCGCGTTTCGCATGAGCCGTCCGGAGCGCTTCTTCACAGAGATCTCCGTCGGCGACGTGACCGAGGCGCTGCAGGCGATCGAGCTGCCGGCGATGAGTGTTTATCCGAGCACTGCCGTCGCCGAGATGATGACGCGTGCGGACGCGCCCGGGCTGGCGCCGCGCATCGCGATCCTGGCGCTGCTCGCCTTCGGGTTGTTCGTGCTCGTCGCGCGCGCCTGGTACTTCCAGGCATTTGTGCGGGCGCGCGAGAGCATGGCCCCGATGGCCATCGGCGCGGTGTCGGCGACGAGCATCCTGGACCGGCTCTTCGCGCGCGCCGACCCGCCGCTGCGCGCGCTGATCGGCAAGGAAGTGCGCACCCTCGGGCGCGACGTCGCGCAGTGGTCGCAGGTCTTCCTCACCGCGGCGCTGCTCTTCATCTACCTCTACAACATCCGCATGCTGCCGCTGCGCGATGACGCACGCGCCGGCCTCGTGGCGTACGCGAACCTCGGCATGTCCGGCTTCGTCATCGCGGCGATCTGCCTGCGCTTCGCGTATCCGTCCGTCTCCGCGGAAGGGAAGGCGTTCTGGATCATCCAGAGCGCGCCAGTCTCGTACCGCTCGTTCCTGCTCGTGAAAGTGCTCGTGTACGCGGCGCCGCTGACGCTCTTCTCGCTGCTGCTCACCGCGTTCGCGAACGTGATCCTGGAGGCCAGCGGTGTGGTCTGGCTGTTCACGCTCATCGGCGCGTCGCTGCTGGCCGTCACACTTGTCAGTCTCGGCGTCGGGATGGGCGCGCTCACGCCGAACTTCAACGCCGAGAATCCGCTGCAGGTCGGGCTGTCGCTGGGCGGTTTCGCGTACATGGCCATCTCGATGGCATATGTCGTCTCGGTGATGGTGCTCTTCGCGCGGCCGGTGATGCGCTTCTTCCTGCAGGCCACGGGGATCGACGACGCGGCCGTCAGCGCCACCCTTCCTGTCGTGATTGCGCTCACGTTGTCGGGACTGCTCTCGGTGATATCACTCGCCGCCGCGGAACGGCGGCTCACCCGATTCAAAACCGATTAGAATCGCCGGGTCCGCCGTCACAAGCTGAGCAAGGAGAAAAAATGAGCGAGATTCCTCCGCCCACGATCCCCCCCGCGACCCCTCCGCCCCCGGGAGGCGGATCGTACACGCCGCCCCCTCCGCCTCCGCCGCTCGGTGGTGGTGGTGGCTACACGCCGGGACCGGCGAGCTCCGACCGCACGCTGATGATCGTGCTGTCGTATCTGTGGTTGCTGTCCCTCATTCCGTACCTGACCAAGAAAGAGGATCCGGACGTCCACTGGCACGCCAAGAACGGCGTCGGCCTGCTGATCCTCGACGTCGTGCTGATGGTGCTGTTCATGATCCTCGGCCGCGTGCTGCCGGCCGGCATCGGCTGCGGCGTCGGGATGATCCAGTGCGTGATCTGGCTGGGCATCTTCGCCCTGCATGTTTACTGCATCATCCAGGCAGTCGGCGGGAAGCGTCCCCGCATTCCGGTCGTGACCGACTTCGCCGAGAAAACGCTCTAAGGAGAAGAAATGTCCTCAGTTCCTCCGGGTGGTTCGTACACTCCGCCGCCGCCTCCGCCGTCCGTGCCGCCGACTCCCGGTGGTCCTGCAGGCGGCGACATCGTTTATCCGACCACGCCCGCGAAAGACCCGATCCTCGTCCTCGTGCTGAACCTGCTCGTGGCCGGCGGCGTCGGCTACATCATCATGGGCCAGAAGACGAAGGGCATCGTCGCCATCGTGATCTGGCTCGTGGGCTGGGCGCTGTGCGGCATCCCCTCCGGCATCGTGGCCGTCCTGGCCGCGATCGACGGCTACCTTCAGGCGCAACAGCTCCAGCAGGGACATCCTGTCGGGCAGTGGACCTGGTTCAACGATCACCGCTGATTTTCAGGGCGCAGGAGCACCCGCTCCTGCGCCTTGCGACCTCCCGAACCTGCACAGGTGGTATTGCGCCTCAGTTGCCATCACGCAGCGTGGGCCGAACGTAGGACGTGGCTTCAGCCCGTCCAGAGCGCGCAGGTTACGAGGCGTGCGACGGCGCACGAGGGGGCGGGCTGAAGCCGCGCCCTACGTTTTCACACGTCTCGCGACACGGACAGGCGGCGCGGGTTGGCACCGCGTCGGTCAAAACGGGTAGAGCGGCGTGTTGCGGAAGATCCAGTAGCCGGTCAGCACGAAGAACGCTCCCCACGCGAACCAGACTTTCTCCAGAAAGCGCGGCCGCTCGCCGCGGATGATGGCCGGCAGCGCGCAGAGCGCGACCGCCATCAGCACGAAGAGCATCGGGTTGAAGCGGAACGCTTCCTCCACGCGGCCGTGCAGCAGGTGATGCAGCGCGCGGGTCGTGCCGCAGCCGGGGCAGTCCATGCCCGTCACGAGCTTGAACGGGCACTTCGGATAGAAGCCGTACGCCGTCGGCGCGAAGGTGTAGAGCACCCACGCGCCGACGGCCAGGATGACGGCGATGCTACTGATTCGCCTGAGCTTCACGAACCGCATTCATGATCATCGCGCCGTTGAAGACGAACATAATAATGGTGAAGACCAGACCGATCCCGAGCCCGAGGAGCGTGAACAGCTTGGCCTTCCGCGATGCCTCGAGGGCGCCGGCGGTGTCGCCCTGCGCGAGCTTCGAGTTGACCTGCGTCGCGAAAATGATCCCGACGATGCCGAGCGGAAGGCAGCAGCAGAGCGTCACCACGATCGACTGCCAGAGATAGTTGGGGATGTTCATCCCCGCGGGCGCGCCCGCGCCCGGGCCGGGTCCGTAGCCGGGGGACACCGGCGGCGGCGGTGTGTACGACTGCGCTCCCACCGAAAGCGAGCGCCCGCAGTTGGCGCAGACCGTGGCATTGTCGAGATTGTTCGTACCGCAATTCGGACAGTTCACCCATTCCTCCTTATTTCGCGACCGTGACTGCGATGAACACCGCGTAAGCGATCCCGATCGCGATGCCCGCACCCACGGCGACCCACACCCACATCTTCGCATTCCGCGACGCCGCCATCGCTCGGCAACGTCGCCCACTGCCACTTTTCGAGTTTACCCGCGCAGCATAGACGATCGCATGGACGTGATCGCCGCACCAGAGACAGAAGGACTCTCCGCTCGAATGGGGATGGCGGATTGTACAGTAGCGGCTGGTAGTACCAGCTTCAGGAGCAATGGCGTTCCGGGTTCAGCGCGAACCGAGCGTGCGGTCGAGCTCACCGGACCATTCCTTGACTGAAGGCCATTGCTTCCGACGGGATGGCTATCAATCAAGACACCTTTAAGTAGTTAGGTAGGGATTTTGCTCCCGCCGTCACTCCTAGGCCAGAGGAGAACTCATGCGCAACTCGATGAGGATGATGGCGACGGTCGTCTCACTGGCAGTTTCGACGTGGGCGTGTGCGCAGGACGGGCCGCGGGGCGCTGCGGCCGGAGAGCGCCGGCCTGAGCATGCCACGAGTTACCTCGGGGATGTGGTGATCCGCTCCGACGGCGCGCGCA
>DASVSV010000271.1:0-6774 GCA_036387915.1 Thermoanaerobaculia bacterium | reverse complement strand
CCCCCGGGGGGTGGGCGGGCTGAATGCGACACTACGTTTGTCAGCCGAAATTTTTCCGTCCCAGACCCTTTTAAGCGGACAGTTGTTCGTCCGCAACCGCCATTCCTCGATCCGCCGGCAACACGACGTGCTGGTGGACCTCGCGAGACGTCCGTCGCTCCACGCCGGACGTCTCGCCGAGGCATTGCGGGACATCACCACGGCCGCTGCCGGTACGCTCGAGGTCGAGCGCGTCGGCGTCTGGTTCTTCACACCCGACCACCAGTCGATCCGCTGCGCCGAGCTCTACGAGCGCACGCCGGCCGTGCATACCGCGGGCGGCGAGCTGACGGCGCAGCGCTATCCGGTCTACTTCCAGGCCCTCGAGACCGAGCGCACCATTGCCGCCTCGGACGCGCGTCTCGACCCGCGCACGTCCGCGTTCACGCAGACGTATCTCGACCCGTTCGGCGTCACGTCGATGCTCGACGCGCCGATCCGCCGCCTCGGCAACATGACCGGCGTGGTCTGCTTCGAGCACACCGGGACGACGCGCGTCTGGACCTCCGAGGACGAGCATTTCGCCGGCTCGATCGCGGATCTCGTGGCCATGGCCATGGACGCCACCGACCGGCGTCAGGCCCAGGAAGTCCTGCGGCACCGCGTCGAGTTCGAGAAACTGATCGCCGCGATCTCCTCACGCTTCGCAAACGCGGCCGACGAGGAGATCGACGGCGCGATCGGCGAAGCGCTGGCGGACATCGGCAGGTTCGCCGGTGTCGAGCGCACCCACATCATCCAGATCGACGACGAAGGTCTCGGCGGACGGATGACGCACGAGTGGAGCGCCTCCGGGTCCGACCTCCGCTCCGACTTGCACGGCGAGCTGCCGGCGGCGGTGTTCCCGTGGTTCGTCGACCGGATGCAGAACGCGGCCGTGATCGCGTTCTCGCAACTCGACGACCTGCCGCCGGAGGCGGCGAACGAGCGGCGGCTGTTCGCGCGGCAGGGACTGCGCAGCGGCGTGTTCGTACCGATGCTGCTCAAGAAGCGGCTGATCGGCAGCGTCGGCTGCAGCTCGTTGTCGCGCGAAGTGCAGTGGACCGAGGAGACGCGCGCGCTGCTGCGCATCACCGGCGAGATCCTGGTCAGCGCGCTGGAGCGGCGGAAGACGTACTCCGCGCTCAGCGAAAGCGAGCGGCGGCATCGCCTGCTGTTCGAGCGCAACCTGGCCGGCGTCTACCGCAGCACGGTCGCCGGACAGATGCTCGAGTGCAACGAGGCGATGGCGCGGATGCTCGGCTACGGCTCACGCGAGGAGCTCCTGAGCGTCAACACCCGCGCGCTCTATTTTTGCGACGAAGATCGGGAGAACTTCATCGAGACCGTTCGGGACGGCGGCGGCGCGCGGGGCATTGAATTCTGCCTGCGCCGCCGCGACGGCACGCCGATGTGGGTGCTCGAGAACGTGCACATCGCCGGCGAGTTCCTCGAAGGAACCTCCGTCGACATCACGGACCGCAAGCTCGCCGAAACCGCGCTGCGGGAGAGCGAGGCCCGGTATCGCCTGATGGCGGAGAACTCGACGGACCTCATCGCGCGCACGACGCCGGACGGCATCTTCGTCTACGCATCCGACGCGATTCGGAACCTGCTCGGGTACGAGCCGCACGAGGTCGTCGGCACGCCGATCCGCGACGTCATCCATCCCGACGACCGCCGCGGCCTGCGCAGCATCATTCCCGACACCAACGGACAGACGTTCAGCTTCCGCGCGCGCCGCAAGGACGGGTCGGTGATCTGGTTCGAGTCGACCAGCCGGGCCATCGTGGACGAGCAGGGCAACATCTCCGAGATCATCTCCGTCTCGCGCGACATCAGCGAACGGCGCCGCGCGGAAGAGCAGATCGAGTATCAGGCGTACCACGACGCATTGACGGGACTGCCGAACCGGTTGCTGTTCCGCGACCGGCTCACCATCGCGCTGGCGCATGCGAAACGGCAGCAGACGTCGCTGGTGGTGATGTTCCTCGACCTCGATGGCTTCAAGATCGTCAACGACACCCTCGGCCACAGTCTCGGCGACGAGCTGCTGCGCGTCTTCGCGGCGCGGCTGCGCTCCGTCGTCCGCGAAGGCGACACCATCGCCCGCATGGGCGGCGACGAGTTCACCGTCCTGCTGACCGACCTGAAGAACGACGACGACGCCTCCAGGATCGCGCAGAAGCTGCTCGAGACCGTCGCGCTGCCGGCGGGCGTGGAAGGGCACGAGCTCTACGTCACGACCAGCATCGGCATCGCCATCTACCCGAACGACGGCGACACCGCGGAGCTGCTGCTCAAGAACGCCGACCTGGCCATGTATCGCGCGAAAGAGCTCGGCCGGAATTCGTATCAGCTCTGCACGCCAGCCATGAACAGCCGGGCCGCGGAGCGCCTCTCCGCGGAGAACGCGCTGCGCCGCGCCCTCGAGCGCGAGGAGCTCGTGCTGCACTACCAGCCGCTCGTGCACCTCAAGTCGCGGGAGACGGCGGGGATGGAGGCGCTGCTGCGCTGGAACCGCCCCGGTTACGGCCTGGTGCCGCCGGCCTCGTTCATCCCCATCGCCGAAGAGACCCGCATGATCGTG
Source organism: Thermoanaerobaculia bacterium (assembly GCA_036387915.1). Taxonomy (GTDB): domain Bacteria; phylum Acidobacteriota; class Thermoanaerobaculia; order Gp7-AA8; family Gp7-AA8; genus QHVT01. Next base: position 4,166 of record DASVSV010000271.1, on the reverse strand, counting down.
CCGATCGGGGAGTGGGTGCTGCGCCAGGCCTGTCTCCAAGCGCGCAAATGGCCGTCGCTGCGGATGGCCGTGAACCTCTCTCCGCGCCAGTTCCAGCAGTCGGACCTCTGCGACGTCGTGTCGCGCGCGCTCGCGGAGAGCGGCCTCGACCCGCGCCTGCTGGAGCTGGAGATCACCGAGAGCACGGCCATGCTCAACAGCGAGCGCACCATCGCCACGCTGGCCGAGCTGCGCGAGCTCGGCGTGCGCATCGCCCTCGACGACTTCGGCACCGGCCACTCCTCCCTCAGCTACCTCCGCCGCTTCCCCATCGACCGCGTCAAAATCGACCGCGAATTCGTCGCCGAGATCGACAAAAGCCGCAGCAACCGCGCCATCGTCTCCGCCATCGTCACCATGGCCCACGGCCTCGACCTCGCCGTCACCGCCGAAGGCGTGGAGACCGAGGAGCAGGTCGAATTTTTACGTGAGCAAAAGTGCGAGGAAGTGCAGGGGTTTTTGTACGGACGGCCGGCCCCGCCGGTGTAGGCGGGGTGCGTCGATCAGGTGCACGAAGCGATGCGTGCACGCCACTACAGCCGCAGGACGGTAAGAGGTGTACGTACAGTCGATCGAAGCGCTTCATCTCGTCCACGACAAACGGCATCCGGCATCGATGGGCTGAGCGGAAGTCAACGCCTTCCTGTCCTAGCTGGCGACGGACCAGAACGGGAGTGCCTCCACGCGGAACAAGATCCTCGGCAAACAGGTCACCTGCCCACACCTTCCGCCACACTTTGCCGCCCACCTCCTCGCGCGCGCTCACAACGTCCGCACGGTGCGGGAGCTCCGCGGACACCGAGGCATGACCACGACAATGATCTCCACCCACGTCCTCCCGTACGGCGCTCGAGGCGTGCGCAGTCCACTCGACGTGATGGAGCGCTGCCTTTCCAGTCCGGCCGAAAGTTCAGCCACGGCCGGCAGCGCCGTCCGCGCTATGCGACAGGCGGCCGCCATCCAACTTCCCGCGCTACAAGCCGTTCTCGCACCCGGTCACCGCGATACACCTCATTTTGTACAAGTTAGGCGGACGAATACCAAGTCTCGGCCCGCCCGGCCGAAACGCTCATGACAGCATTGCATCATGGGTCGCACCAAGGTCGGGCGCATGGTCGCGGAACCGGATTGACGCAGTAGACTGTCTACCGATGAGCGAGAAAAAATCGCCGCCGAGCGACGCTGATTCCCAACCGTGCGTCGCTTGCGGCTTACCGATCAAGGGCGGTGTCACGAAGTGTGTGCACTGCGGCAGCTTGCAGGGCTGGCGCAGACACATCACAACGGGTAATACATTCCTCGCGCTACTGGTTGCCTTGGTGTCCGTCCTCACCATGTCGGCTCCCGTGCTTCGTGATGCGTTCAGATCACGCAACTCGAAGGTCTCCGTTACATATGCCGGGACACAAGGTGATTACCTCTTTCTAGTCGCGTCCAATGACGGTCGGTCACCTGGAACGGTTGCCGCAGCCGAGATCGCGGTCGTTGGGATTGACGCTGCATATCCGTCATCAAGAACGGCGGTCACACCGCCGTTCTCCATCGAGCATAACCGAGTATCGGCACCGGTTGGCGACGCGAAAGAGATAGGCACCATCGATCTCGTTATCGATGGTTGGGACGGTGAAGCGACATTTATTCAACCGGGCGAGAACAAGCGTCTGCGCGCGCGGGTTGCACCGAACAGCGGGAAGATCAAAATGCGCACGAGCAATGCTGATATCGGCGTACCTACAAGTATGCGGTGCTGGCTGGAAGTGGACGTGATCCAGTTTGACGGTCGCAGAGAGGCGCAAGCCTTCGTTCCCGTTCCTGGGTCTCCCGCCGAGTTAGATCTGTGCTGGATGGTATGGAATCATCGGGAGAACTTTCCTCAGTAGCTTCAGAATCGTGCCGCCAACTTTGGTGTAAAGTCGGCACGGCCCGATTTCGGCCCGGCTGCCGAGCTGCATAATTCGTCGCCAGCGTGTGAGCATCTTTTCTTTCTACAGCAATTCGCTTGCAGGAGCGAGGCGGATGGCGCACAGGTACGTGGCGACGCAGCAGGTCGTCGCCTACGTCAATCCGATCGATCACTCCCAGGCGGTACTGATACCCGGCCGTCAGCCGGTCACAGCGCTTACGGTCGTTCTCATCGGTCTTCTCTTCATAGCCGGTGGTGCTTACGCGCCGGTGAACTACATCGCGACTCCAGCGGCTAAAGGATTGAAGCTCTCCCGCGCGCGCTATGTGCCCCCGCTCCTGACCGCCCGGCTGAGCTTGCATTCCACTTCAGCAGCGGCGACGGGATTGGTAAGGAGGAGCGTGGACAGGCGGTCAGTGGCCGTGTTTCGCACGACCGCCTTCCATGTTTCCTCAGGTCCCGCTTCGTTCGAGCGAAAGACCGCCAGCAGTCCTTGATAGAAGTCCCCGGTGCGGAAACGTTGCTGGCTGACAACGCGTACACGACGTCCGGATTGGAAGGCGCGACGGCAAGCATGGTCCGCCCCATGTTGGGTTCCGAGAGCACCGCGATCCATGCGCCGTCCGCTGCCGTATCCATGTTGCGATAGACGGTCGCCTGAGCGAGGGTGCCGCACGATACATAGAGGTAGTCGGACTCGGCACGCGGACGGGCCGCGAGATCGAGACAGCCGCCTGAGGCATCGACAGAGAGGATTCGCTTCCACGATGTCCTGCATCGGACGATCGGAGAGCGGTATGGCCGCGCGCAACCGAGATCCCCTGGAGGCGCTGTTGCGAACAGTCGAGAACAAGAGTTGAATCCGCTGGTCACCCCGGTCCGGTAGGATGTGTGGTGGTCTTCCGGCTATCGTGTCAGCACAGGAGGCGCGCCGTTGAATTCCGCAACCACGTTCCGCCGGATTCTTGTTTTGTTGATTGGCTGCACGCTTGCCGCCGCCACCTTGCGAGCCGGTCAGCCGGCCAGCCGCAAGACGAACATGAACGAGAAGCCGAACGTCGTCGTCATTCTCATGGACGATCTCGGATGGGGCGACCTTGGCAGCTATGGAGCCGTCGATGCGCGCACTCCAAACCTTGACCGGCTCGCGCGGGAGGGGGCGCGGCTCACCGACTGCTACGCGGCAGCTCCCGTCTGCACGCCCACGCGCGCGGCGTTCATGACCGGTCGTTACCAGCACCGCGTCGGACTCGAGACTGTGATCGCGCCAAGCATCGGCAATATGGACAAGGGACTTCCACAGTCGGTGAGAGCGCTTCCGCGACTGATGAAGGAAGCTGGTTACAGAACGGCGCTCATCGGGAAGTGGCATCTCGGATCGACGCCTGACTCTTTGCCGAGGCGACACGGCTTCGACGAATTTTTCGGGTTCCTCGGCGGAGCGATCGATCATTACAGTCACCACGGAGAGGTTCATGACAAAGACCTGTATGAAAATGAAACTCCGGCGAACGTCGAGGGGTACATCACTGACCTGATCACCGAGCGTGCGATCGCATTCATCGAGCGGAATGCCTCGCGCCCCTTCTTCGTCGACGTCTCCTACAGCGCGCCGCACTGGCCCTTTCAGCCTCCCGGTGCCGGACCGACGAATGTTGCTGCTTCGGTGAAAGGAGGGCAACGGCTGCGGGTCTGGGCGGAAGAAGGGACACGGGCCGACTACGTACGCATGGTCGAGAGTGCCGACGCAGGGATCGGAAGAATCCTCCTGGCGCTGGAGCGGCTCGACCCGGCACGAAACACTCTCGTGATCTTCACGAGCGACAATGGCGGCGAATGGCTTTCGAGGATGGGACCGTTCTTCAATCGCAAGGGAACGCTCTGGGAAGGTGGAATCCGCGTGCCGTGCATTCTCCGCTGGCCGGGTCATATCCCCGCGAAGCAGGTCTCCGCGCAGCCTGCGATCACGATGGATCTCACGGCCACGATTCTCGCTGCAGCAGGCGTATCCAGCGTCAAGCCTCCCCTGGACGGCATCGATCTCGTGCCGCTGCTCGCCGCCGGTTCGACGCCCGTCGAGCGGTCGTTGTTCTGGCGAAGTCCGGGTGGACCGAATGGCGAAAAGGCGGTGAGAAGCGGGAACTGGAAGTACGTCGCGCGCGACCCCCTGTTTCCGGGGCTTCTTTTCGATCTGGAGAACGACCCCGGTGAGCGGAACGACGTC
>DASVSV010000270.1:0-25899 GCA_036387915.1 Thermoanaerobaculia bacterium | reverse complement strand
ATCTGGAGAACTTTCGCTTTGAGGTTCTTCGCGATCACACCGCGCCTGATTGCGAGCCTCATCATAAATTCGTCGAACGAAGCATTGATGACGGTCGTCTTGAAGTTTTCCGACATTGACCGCGCCAACCACTGCTCATATATCGGATTTTCTATCGGAGCGACGGTGTATGAGCGACTCGCCCACTGGCCGAGCTCCTCATACAGCGTATAGAAAATGTTCTTGAATGTGTAATCAGCCAAGCTGTACCCGGCAAATACTGTGGAGCACTCTCGCGCAAGTGACCGAATCGCGTCGTAGATATTTTTGCGGATGCGCTCTGAGGCGAAATAATCGTTCGACGTTAACACCATCCGATTATCTTGCTGCTTCTGTACGGTAACGCACCCGTGGGCTTTGTAAAGCCGCAAGCGCTTCGTATCGCCTTGGTGCTGCACGATGTCCTGGTCCGTCTTAATCGCGAGGAGTTCGTTAGCAGCGTACGTACCCGAATGCGCCTCGCTCCACGCGTCTTCGGCAACACGGTTGTAGTTCGTCGTAACCACGGCGCGCCACCGAAACGACGCCGCCAAGTAATGTCCCACGGTAGGGCGTAGGTCGCCGAGGCGATCTTGGATCAGCCTATCAAGGCCGGCGCGCGCTGCCGGGTCGATGCTCGTGTAGAACTCACTGGCCTGCATGAGTCCTACGCCGCGGATGCCCGGATCGGCACCGCCATTCAGCGCTGTCAACAGCTCCTGCGCCAGTTCGTCTCCAGTCGCTCCACGTGTGCCGTCCGGACGTCGGCATGCCCGAGTACTGCCCGCGCCCAAGAAGAGCACTGCGTATCCTTTGTTGATCTGCTGCAGAATGCCCGAGTACTCGTCTGCCTGCATTTACCCACCAATCTCTGTCAATGTGTGGCGGCTAAGTCCCCGAAGCTGCGACGTCGTGAGAAGGAGCCCGCCGCGTACCGGTCTCTCCGTAGGAGTGACGCCGGAGCAAAGATCCCTACCCCATCGGTTCAGTGCGCCTAACGTCCTTGGTGTAAGCTGTGCGGCCCGTCCCGCGTGCGGAAGCCGAAGCGGCACGGCGGTTGCCGCCCATGACGTTCGGAGAACCGAGTGGCGAGTTGCAACCGCCGTGACGCCATCACGCTTGCGAAAATGCAGGCAGCTCGGCTGCCGGGCCGAAGCCGGGCCGCATCAGCTTCACACCAAAGTTAGCCGGCCATGCTCTCGCCAAGAGGTGTCTCCAGCATGTTCTTCAACGTTTGCGTTAACCAGACGGGCTCGAAGAGGTGCGCCAGCGATGGCACTTCAAGGGTAGTCAAATCAATCTCATCGCCGGACTCTCCGCGTTCATGTGCAGCCGCGACAGCTTGCGCGAGCTTCTGACTGTACTCTTGACTGGGTGGCCATAAGAGTCTCCGGAGCTCGATGCGTGGAAGACGAATACGAATCTCGAGCCTGATCGGTGCGGGATGAGATGTGGCGACTTCTCCGAGTTCCGCTTCAGTTCTAAACGGCCCGAGTCTGATGGGCTCCAACGTGTGCGGAAAGTGCGCGTTGACGCGTCTCTTCTCCTCCTCGTTCGTATCGATATTGATCAAATCATGATGCGACGCTTCACCACGGAATCCGACGGCAAGCCCGTATACGTGCACGTCAGCCGTAAGGGAGAAGGGAATAGACGGACGGCCCCGTATGATGTGCCGCCATCCAACCGGCAACTGAAGGTGAACTGCGTGTTTGCCGAGAGTTGAAGGGATACGCCCTTCGTGCCACGCACGCCAGACCAAATCGCCTACGGCGCCAACAAGCTGGCCCCCCTCGTCGTAAAAACAATTAAGGTCTGCCGGTGAGTCGATTGCAGCCACATCATTGGTAAATCTCCATGTGTTGCACACCGCCAAGAGGTAAATCACTGACTGAAATGCCCCGAGAAGCGCCGTGCGGAGGCGATCTTCTGTCAGGCCAGTTAGAAGCAAGAGTCGCACTCCTGCCGCACGTGCTCGTTCTTTGGCGCCCCTGGTGTAACCAGCGGAGGAGATATAGATGCTCGATCGCACCGGAATACCGACATGTTGCAGCTTCGCGATGAAAGCGTCGATTTGACCTGCCCCGACAGGCTGGCGTTCGTTCTTACATTCAATAGCAATTTGAACGGGGTAGCCGGACACCGTAGCACGTATTAGGACATCGATCTCGCGTGGCCGGCCACCGGCCAACGGTCGTACTCGGGCATTTTGTTGCACGGTCACGTCGTCGGTGTCGTGCATGGCGGCAACGATTGCCTCGACGATTCGCCCCTTGGTCCGTGCGGGGCTCCCGGCCGTGCGAATCGGGCGGTCGTGCTTTCGTGCCATTCGCGTATCTTACGGCACCGTTTTTGGTCCGGCTAACGGATCTCACGCTAAGCTGTGCGGCCGGTCCCGCGTGCCGAAGCCGGAGCGGCGCGGCGGTTGCCGGCGAGAAGTTGTATGCAACGCCTGCCGAACTGCAACTGCCGTGACGCCGTCACGCTGGCGATGAGGTAGGCAGCTCGGCTGCCGGGCCGAAGCCGGGCCGCACCAGCTTCAGCGTGAAGTTAGGCCGCGAGCTAGAAATTGAGCAATTCGTCGCGCCGACTCGGTCCGAAGTCGTACGGTCGTTCTTTGAAGTGGATCAGATTCGGCCCTTTCTGTTTCACTTCATACCACTCGCTGCCGGCGCTCTCCAGGAACTTTGCGGCCGACCCTTTTGGAAGACTCAGTTCACGATCAACCTGATCGAAGAAGATTACTTTTCTGTTCTCGTCGAGCGGTCGATTACCGAGCCACGAATTCAAAATGGCGATCAACTCCTGATCCGTGAACGCTCGCTGTGGCTGAGGGACCGCTTCCTGTAAAGGCTCGGCTTCTTCGAAGACCTTGCGAATTTGGTTACACGCTGGTCCCAGCGCGGCATTCCAATTCCTGTCCGACCGCCCAGCCTCGTACGTCGCGACTGTTATCCCGAGCCAAGTCCGAGGGCAAATGCAAGCTATCCGTGCCGCGCGGCATGACAATGAATGTACGGTCAGGACCGAGACGGCCGATAAATAGGCCAAGTTCAAATATGACGTTGTCTCGGACTACGTGCACCGACTCGCCGCGCATATGGACAACATCGTCGGGAGAGAAGACAAAAACTGCTGCCTGAAATTGACCGACCTTCGCGACCAGCGATTCCAAGGTGGACCGACTGAGATCAAATACACCCTGATTCCAGATGGTTACTTCGAAATCGTGCTCGAGGTTCTCTTGAATGGCGTACGAGACCTTGAGATTCTCAGATGACGATACAACAAATAGCCGCGGTTTCGACAGTGCCATAGGTGTCGGCGATTCTACACCTCCTATCGATCGAGGTTAAGCGCTCGCCATGTGCGTACTGGTACCCAGAACGTGGTGTCAAGTTGGCGACCTGAGCAGGCAGCTGCCGCGCGCGTGTGACCTGCCGAGGCGCCTACCGAGATCGCCTCGCATCGTCCGGTAACTTCGGGCCTCATGGGCGGGACTCCTTGCGAAGGTCGGGACGGGCGCAATTCGGCGTGATGCTTCAAGGACGCGGAGCGTTCGTGACCCACGTCGGCCTAACGGATCTCACGCTAAGCTGTGCGGCCAAGGCCCACGTGCCGAAGCCGGAGCGGCGCGGCGGTTGCCGCGCATAACGTTCGGAGAACCGAGTCGCGAACTGCAACCGCCGTGACGCCGCCACGCTGGCGATGATGTAGGCAGCTCGGCTGCCGGGCCGAAGCCGGGCCGCACCAGCTTCAGCGTGAAGTTAGGCCGCCGACCGCTTCATCTCATGTCGTTTAGCCACGATTGTACGGCTTCTGCGAAGCCCGGAGCTGACATGTCGAGCTCTGCGACATCTCGGAGCGTAATGAGGTTCACCAGTTCGGTCTCAATATAGTCGCTCAGCGTGGACTGATTCTCTGCGGGCTCATCGACATTCGCTTCCGACACCCGAGCCTCGAGAGCGTAGAGCAGGAACTCAGGCAGATCGAGGGTGACGCTGCGGCGCGCCGCAAGATGACGTCGGAAACGTCCCGCAACGAACGATTGGGCTGGAAGCCTCTCCTGCTCCTCGCGCTCCGAATGCGTCGTACGTTCCGACTTCGCCATGGCTACGTGACAAGATAGGTTAGCCATGGCGAAGATGCAAGTGTGCCGCGCAAGTTTTCGAAAGATCCCGTAGGCGAGATATTCGGGGCTACTGTTCGGCGGCTTCGCGAGAACAAAGGCTGGACCCAAGAACAACTCGCGGAACAGGCTGAAATGAGCGCCACCTACGTCGGGTTTATTGAACGGGGCGAGAACGTGCCGACCCTCACGATCATTCTCAAACTAGCCGATGCCCTGAGCGTCACGCCCGCGCAGTTGATCGCTGACGTCACGCGGATGCGGTGACGAGCGCACGACGCCACTGAGACGACGCAGCCGCGACGTTCCCAGCAACGTGACGGCGTGGCAGTTTCGTCCGAGGCCTGGGGGCGCACGCCGTTCCGAATTTCACTTTTTTCCGACCGCGCGTCGCTTTCTTCTGTGCCATGGACACTTAAATCCGAACTGAGATCGCTTTTATGTGATCGCGGGACACTTTTTTTCCACTCGCGATCGCTTTCTCGTTTGCCATGGACACGTGAATGCGATCGCGAATCGCTTTTATGCGGTCAGCGATCGGATTCGCGCGCGTTCACTCGGATTGAGTCGGGACGCCGCTCGGATCGTTGCGATCCAACGTCAGTTTCTCGCCCGCTGCGGCCATGGTCCCGCGACTCGATCGTCGCGTAACCGTTCCGCAAGGATGCGCTCGTACTTCGCGACTCGGGCCAGCTCTCCCCGACGAGCCGGCCGGGAGCAGCGGTCTTCCGGCGGGAGCGCGCCGAACGCACGAATACGGCCCGGGCGCGCCGGTCGCCGCGACGACGAACGTGACGCCGGCAAGGCGATCCGCGACCGCCGTGACACGGACGTATTCGTGGGTTCGGCGCGCGAGGGAGGGCGGCGCGTGCTCTCAGGGCCGCGACGAGCATGCGCCGGGTGGGCGTGAAGCGCAGTTGGGCACTCGGCCTACCGCGGGTGGTGGGTGGGTGTGAAGGGGCCGAGTGCCCAACTGCGCGAGGGCGGCAGGCGCGCTTTGCTGGTCGCGGCCCGCAATCTCGCCATGCTGCAGCTGCGAGGGGATACGCGCAACTGCGACCGGCCCTCGACTTCTTCCGAAAACCTGACGTACGCAGAGCGTTGTGGCCACGGACGGCCTAACGGATCTCACGCTAAGCTGTGCGGCCGGTCTCGCGTGCCGAAGCCGGCGCGGCGCGCCGGTTGCCGCGATTAAGCTGCAGCAGCGCGACGCGATCTGCAACCGGCGTGACGCCACCGCGCTGGCGACGAGGCAGGCAGCTAGGCTGCCGGGCCGAAGCCGGGCCGCACCAGCTTCAGCGTGAAGTTAGGCCGCGACCCAGCCGCGTCTGACCTACAGCCAACCCTCGACGCCTACCGAGAAGCGACTCGCGTTCCCGCGAAGCATCGCGAGTTCTAGATTTGACTGAATCGGATGATGGCAGGCACCCTCCCAAATATTGTTAGCTGCGCATTTTCTCGCGGGCACTCCACAGTGCGGCGAAATTCACCGCCTCAAGCAGTCTTCCTTCTCCGAGCACCACTAACAAGGGTCTTCCGCCCAGAGCTTGATAGGGCGTAGCAAGCCACTCATAAAACGCTCTTTTGGGCTTGCCTTCAAAGTGCGGAACAGTAGAAACGAAGAACGTTGACAACAGCGCCAGCTTCTCCCGACCCTCACCATCAGGCGGAGGGTCCGAGCGCCACGCCTTGAGCGTCTCTTCGGATACACCGGCGATGACCGCAAGCGATCGCGGTGTGAACCCTAGCAAATCCTCTAGTCCTTGTATCGGTCGAAGAAAATCCGACGTCGGGATATCGGGACGTGAGGGCATCGGCGCGGCCAACCACTCAGCGTATTGCTTGAACGCCGCGGCACCCTCCGTCTGCGAGTCAAACAAATCGCCAAAAGGCGTCTCTCCCCACGGCTCGAAATCGTCGGCTGCGCCGGGAAAGAAATGGCTTAGCCCAATCGCGCTTGCGACTCCTACCAAGAGGTCCGCCAGCCAAACACGTACCGGCCTAACCATTAGTTCAGTCAGTATTCCACAGATTCGGCGCGGCAGGGAATCGATTCGGCGAGCCCACGACACTTCCGAAGGCGCCAGCTATCGACCTTCCTGCCACCGGTCGACGCGAGGGTTCCACCCACGGCCAAGGTCGCTGCGGTCACCTTAAGGTACGCGGAGCCTCATAGAACGCGTGCGGCCACGCGGACTTGCCACGTCGGCCTAACGGACCCTGCTGGTGTAAGCTGCACGGCCGGCCTGATGAAATCCATAGCGGCCATTCCCGCCTTGCGGTGAGCGTGCATGTACGCGGAGCTTCGTAGAAACGTGCCGCCGCGAAGATGCTGATTCGTCGGCCTAACGTCCTTGGTGTAAGCTGCACGGCCGGTTCCGCGTGCCGAAGCCGGAACGGCGCGGCGGCTGCCGCCAATGACGTTCGAAGAACCGAGTGGCGAACTGCAGCCGCCGTGACGCCGTCACGCTGGCGATGACGTAGGCAGCTCGGCTGCCGGGCCGAAGCCGGGCCGTGACAGCTTCACACCAAAGTTAGCCGGCGTGTTCAGTACTCGTCCGGGTGACGAATCTCGCCACGTGCCGTACCTTCCGCCAATGCGATGAAGCGGGAGACGATATGGTCGGCAAGTTGCGGCGAACTAACCGCTCGATCGCCATCTGCCCAGCACCAGCCTATACCAGGACGCAAATCGAAGAAGTACTCGACGCGTTCCTGTTCGTGCGGTTCGATATCGTACGTTCCATGCTCATTGAGCAGAAATATTGTTCCTATGTATGCCCGCTCGACAACTCGCGACTCTCTGATTGGATTAGTTGTAAACACTCTGACACGTGCACCCGCGCGCGGCGTCGTCATCGCACACATCGAGTTGTCGGTGTTGAAACGTACCGCCAAGGCCGGCGCCCGTGCTCTGATAGCGTCGAGAAGGCGTGCGAGTTCGCTGAGCAGGGTCGCCGTTTCAACTTCGATCGCCCGAAAGCCTTCTGACCGTAATGTTTCCTCGATTTGGTTGCGCCGCGCGAGGCGATCGGCTGCGATACGCGCACGGGCCACAGCGTCAGTAGGGTGAAGAACACCGCCGAGCTGCTCGACGCGCGCTTTGATCGCACCGGTCGCTTCATCAATTCCGTAGTCGGGAAAGCTGAAGCGGATCCGCGTGTTTGGTAGCCAAGGAGGAAGTGCGCTTGTCCTATCAACGGTGACGAACAGAAGGAAGTCCCAACCGTCGGCCAAAGCTCGGTCGGTGATGGCCGTCTGTTCGACGCGCGTCCAAGGCGTGTGTCCCCATGGCTCGCGGTACAAAACAACCACAAGGCGCGCCTGCGTCCGGAAAGCTTCACGGAGCGTCTCCAAGCCGTCTGTGCCTGCTAGTTGCTCCTGCTCCTTCGAGTAGACGAAGACGTCAAGCGTCTCACGTAGCCGGTCGCGCAGATCTAGAGCGAGAGGCTCGTCACGAGCCAGAAAGGAAATCGCCACATCCATGGTCAACGAAACCTCGGTCGAAGTGTAGCTGGAGGAGGTGGCCATGGCGAGTGTGAGGTGGCCGACTCGATCCGGCCCTTCGTCCGGCTACTGGTGACGGGCCCGATTCAGCGCTGCTTCCGATCCGGAGCCGCTACCGAGACGCTCGCCGAGAGCGTGCAGGTATGCGGAGCTTCATGGAAAGCGCGCCGCCGCGTAGATGTTAATCGGTCCGGCTAACGTCCTTGGTGTAAGCTGCACGGCCGATCCCGCGTGCCGAAGCCGGAGCGGCGCGGCGGTTGCCGCCGAGGAGTTGCAAAGCCACGACTGGCGAACTGCAACTGCCGTGACGCCGTCGCGCTGGCGATGAGGCAGCCGGCTCGGCCGGCGGGCCGAAGCCGGGCCGTGCCAGCTTCACACCAAAGTTAGGCCGCGCGAGTTGAGGCTCAGCGTTCCTTCGCGTACACCGCGAGATACGTGACGGTCGGCTGACCGATGCCCAAACATCCCGGTTGTGAAACCTGAAATACGAATTGCAACGTGTAGCCTTGGCCCGCACGCCCACTGAACCGCTGGGCGAGTGCCGTTAGGTCGCCGGTGGAAAATTGCGCGCCGATCGGTTCTACTAAATACTCTTTCAAAGTCGCCTCCTCTTCATGGTGTATCTACGCCGCCTCGGCGTGGTTGACACCGAGACAGCCGACCAGCTATCGCACTGAGCCCCCGACGCAACCCGAGGTTCCGAAGTGCCAACTCCGCGTATCGCGAGCAACTTGGATCCCACACGCAACGTTGCCCCACCCAGGCAGGACGCTTCGCGCGGTACGTGCGCAGCAGGAGCACGCTTAAGCGCAGCCACAGCGGCGCCGCAGGATAGGCAAGCTGATCTACCTCCTGGTCCCGTCGTGTTCGCCCCGCCAGCGCACGAGCGACAGAAGGTCCGATCTCGTCTGGCACGAGAAGCACGGCGGCCGCAAGTAGGTCGGCCCGTTCTGCGCCAGTCACGACAGAGTGTCCTCGCCGTCGGTTGTCATTGGCGAACCGATCCAGCTCGAAGCATCACCGCGTTCCGCCATTTTGGATCTTCGATCAGAAAACGTAGTTGCTGGCCCCATCATCGAAAGAGACACGCTACCGGCGGAAAAGTGGGTGGGGCCAGCTGCAGTCCGGACCGCGACTCGCCCGTCAGGAGCTCACCATCGCGATTGACGCCGCGTACGGCTAACCAGCTGCGCGTTCAGCACGTTACCGAGCAGGCCTGACAGGGACCGAATGCACCGTTGGGTATGCGGGTGGCGCAGCTTGCCGGTCGTGGTCCCCGCTCTTCGGACCAAGTCAGTTGCGAGGGACACATGCTGCAAGACATGCCGCTGCTAGAAGCACACAGTCAATAAACTAGACGCTCCACTCACCGTTACGCGGAGCTTCATAGAACGCGCGCCGGTATCAGGTAGCGTGAGTTCGTCGGCCTAACTTGTATTTCGGCTGGTCCGCGTAGCAGGGCGGGTCTAGTTGAACATGGAGCATAAAACAGGGTCTGTGAGCGAGGGATCGGCGATATGAGCCTTGGCGGCGCCGCATATCGCGGGCCGGAAATGTGTTGGCGGGCCTGGTCAGCTCGCGATGGTGGGTGCGCGGCGCGCGAGGCGTGGCGGACGTGGGTGTTGCGCATTGTGGAGTTGACGGTGTGATGGACTAAGGCTCCTGACAGTGCGGAGGTCGCGGCTGCGGTGGTGGGCATGGGTGGCGCACGAGTGTCGCAGCGTGGCAGGGAGGGGCGGGCTGAAGCCGCTGCAGCCACGCCATGCGTTTTACAGCTTTACGAAAGCCGGCGCAGAATCTCCATAAACTGGCCGTGACGCGCTACTGCACCGGCGGCTGCGCCACGTACGTCCCTGACTTCGTGGTGCGGCGTCCGCCGCGGGAGCCCGCTTTGACGGAGTAGACGGGCATCTTCTGTTGGAGGCCTTTGAGGGCGAATTCGCCGAGGGATTCGGTGTCGAAGTTGCCGAGGGTTTGGTCGAGGGTGTTTTGGGAGATGACGAGCTGGCCGGGTTTGGCGACGCCGCTCTCGAGGCGGGAGGCGATGTTGACCGCGGTGCCGAGGACTGTGTAGTCGACGCGCTTCTCTGTGCCGACGTTGCCGACGACGGCGGGGCCGCTGTTGATGCCGACGCGGATGCGCACCGGGGGGAGGCCCTCCAACTCGCGTTGCTCGTTCCAGGTGTCGACGCGCTCCATCATCATCAGGCCGGCCATGATCGCTCGGTCGGCGTGGTCTTCCTGCGGGATCGGGGCGCCGAAGAAGGCCATCACGGCGTCGCCGATGAATTTGTCGAGCGTGCCGCCGTACTGGAAGATGGCGTCCACCGCGGCCGAGAAAAAGTTTGAGAGGTAGGCCGCCACTTCTTCCGGCGCCTTGGTCTCGGAGATGGTCGTGAAGCCGGAGATGTCGGCGAAGAGGATCGAGACGTCGGCGGTGCGGATGTCGTCCGCGTCACTCGTCCCGGCGCCGGCGCCTTTGACGATCTCGTCGATGACGGCGGGCGAGTGATAGCGCTCCATCTTCGAGCGGATCTTCCGCTCCTGCTCGATCTTCTCCGCGAGCTGCGCGCGCTCGATCGCCACGGCGGCAAAGTTCGCCAGCGCGGTGAGCAGGTCGAGGTCTTCTTCCGTGAAGCGGCCGATGTGGATCGGCGAGTCGACCTGCACCGCGCCGATGACGCGCTGGCGGTTCCAGAGCGGCACGCACATGGCCGAGCGGATGCCGTGAATGGCGATCGACTTGCCGCCGAGGAGGCGGGCGTCTTCGAGCGCGTTCGAGGTCATCAGGGCGACCTGCTGCTCGGCCACCATTTTCAGGATGGTGCGCGAGATGGGGATGTCGCCCGCGTCCGCACCTTCGATGAACTTGGTCAGCTTCGGCACCGGGTTGCCCTGCTCGTCGAAGAGGATGATCAGTCCGCGCTCGACCGGCAGGTACTTGAAGATCATGTCCATGACGGTGTCGAGCAGGTCCGACAGCTCTTCGGTCTGCAGCAGCGACTTGGCCACCTGCACCAGGACCTGGAAGATCTTCTCGCGCGTGAACTGCGCCGGCGCGCCGGGCTCCGAGGGTGGACGCACCTGCTGCGCCGCGATCTCGCCGAGGTCGAGGCCGAACTCGGAGTTGAAATCGGAGATGCGGCGGATGACCGTGCCGGACGGGTTGTCGAACATCGACTCGCCGGTGAACTCGACCGACGGCATCGCTTTCACGTCGAGCTGGACCGAGCCGACCAGGATCTTGTCGCCGGGATTCAGGGCCGCCTCGGCGATGAGGTTGCCGTTGAGCTTCACGCCGTTGGTCGACTTGAGGTCGACGATCCACCAGTTCTCGCCTCGCGCTTCGAGCCGCGCGTGCTTGCGCGACACCGACGGATGGTTGAGGACGAGGTCGTTCCCCTCGGTGCGGCCGATCGACAGGTCGGACCGGACGTCGGTAATCCGCGGCACGCCGAGATCGACGTAGTGGATCTGAAGCTGGTCCATTAGAAGTTGCCGATTATAGCCAGCGACGAGCGGTGAACGGCCACCGATGAGCGGAAGCCCTCGGGCGTCCTCCACTCATCGCTTGTCGTTCATCTCTCATCGCTCGTCCGGCATCGGCCTCATCCTGTGTCTATAATGTCCTCTCCGCGGCATCACGGGGTTCAGCTCCCATGAGCGAGCAAGCATCGTCCGAGTCCGTTCCTCAGCGCCAGTTCGTGGTTCGTGCGGTCCTCCGCAGCGACGTGGGATTGGTGCGCTCGGAGAATCAGGACTTCGGGATGTACACCACTGCCGAAGAAGAGATCGAAAGCCATCCGGGCGGACGGCTGCTGATCGTGGCGGACGGCATGGGCGGTCATCGCGGCGGCGCCACGGCGTCGCGGCTGGCGGCCGAGACCGTGAAGGCGCAGTTCCTGGGCAGTGAGACGGCCGACATCCCGACGGCGCTCCGCGAATCGCTGACGCGTGCGAACGCGCGCATCTACTCCGAGGCCCAGGCCAATCCCGAGCTGCGCGGCATGGGAACGACCACCTCGGTGCTGGCCGTGAACGGCGATCGGGGCTGGCTGGCGCACGTCGGCGACTCGCGCATCTACCGCGTGCGCGACAACGCCATCGAGCAACTCACGGACGATCACTCCCTCGTCGCCACGATGGTGCGCGAGGGACTGCTGACGCCGGCGGAAGCGGAGACGCATCCGCGACGGAACGTGCTGCAGCGCTCGATGGGCGTCGCCGAAGACGTCGAGGTCGACGTGCGCGGACCGTTCGAGCTGCGGAGCGGCGACACGTTCATCCTCTGCAGCGACGGTCTGCACGGCCTGGTGAAAGAACCGGAGCTGCGGGAGATCGCGCGCAAGCCGATCGACCAGGCCGCCGACGAGTTCCTGCGCAAGGCGCTCGAGCGCGGCGCGCCGGACAACGTGACGGTGATCGTGGCCCGCGTCGAGGCGAGCGACGGCAGCGACGACGAGCCGACGCTGGTCGAGGCGCTGGACGAGACCCAGCCGCTGGACTTCCTCGACGAGACCATGAAAGACACGCAGAAGCTGCCGGCAGTGACGGCCAGCGAGGCCGCCGCGCCCCCCAGTCCTCGAGTCGAGCAGAGCCAGACTCCGCGCGCCGCGACGACTGCACGTCCTGAAGTGGCGAAGCCTCGCGCGTCCGTTCTGAAGTGGACGCTCCTCGCCGCCCTGGCCCTCGGCGCAGCCGGCGCGTATTTCTACTGGAACCAGCAGCAGGCGATCGCGAAGGAATCCGGCTCGACCACTCAGCGCTGAGTCATGGCCCGCCCCCGGCACTTGCTCCCGGCCTTCCTCCTCCTCCTCGCGGCAGCGTGCCGCCGAGACGTCGCCCAACTCGACGACATCCAGAAGATGGCGTACAGCGTCAAGCCGGCGGTCGTGCGCATCAGTGCCTTCGCCACGGCCGACTTTCGCTATCCGCTGGCGAACATCCAGCAACTCCAAGCCAGCCTCGGCGTCCGCGCGCGCGACGTCGCCGGCCGCGACTCCGCGGTCGCGACCGGTGCGGGAGGCTCGGGCAGCGGCTTCGTCATTCATCCCGACGGCACGATCCTCACCAGCGGCCACGTCGTCGCGCCGACGCGCAACGCGGAAGCACTGGAACGCGAGCTGCGGCGCAACGGCGCCATCGCCGCGCTCGTGCGCCACTTCCCCGTCGAGACCTTGCGCGCGATCCATCGCGACGACGAGCTCGATCGCGTCCTCGCGCCGCTCGCGGCGGCGGGCAAGCTCGAGAACCAGCGCGTCGTGAATCAGATCGAGCTCTCGAACGGGGAGACACTGCCGTTCCGCATTCGCAAATACTCGCCGCCGCTGCACGAGCGCGGCTCCGACCTCGCGGTCCTGCAGATCGACCGCAAGGGATTGCCGTCGCTGCCGCTCGGCGATTCCGACGGCGTGCGCGTGACGGAGAACATCTGGTCGGTCGGCTACCCCGCGGTCGCGAGCAGCACCGACGACGTGATCGGCGGCTGGCTCTCGCGCGACAGCGATCTCGAGGCAACGTTCAACCCGGGCACGATCACCGCGATCCGCACGAACGTCGCGAACACGCAGGTGCTGCAGTCGAACGTGGCCATTTATCGCGGCAACTCCGGCGGTCCGGCCGTGAACCGGCGCGGCGAAGTGATCGGCATCTCGACGTGGGGACACTCGCAGGCGGAGCAGATCAAGTTCCTCGTGCCGGTGAACGTCGCCCGGCGCTTCCTGTCCGAGGCCAGCGTGCAGGCGAACGTCGGCGGCGAGTTCAACACGCACTACCGCAGGGCGCTCGAAGCGGCGGGCGACGGCCAGTGGATCGAGGCGAAGAAGGAGCTGCTGCGCTCGACCACGCTCTTCCCGAAATCGCCCGACCTGATGCGTTTCGGCAACGACGCCGATCGCGCGATCCGCGCGCTGCCGCCGTGGCGGCTCTATCCGTTCGAGACCGCGGCGGTGTCGATGCTCGGCCTGGCCACGATCGTCTTCAGCACGTGGTCGGTGGTCCGCTCGCGGCGTCCGCAATTCGCGGGCGCGGTGCCGGGCGTGCCGGTGGTCGAAACGGTGGTCGCGCCGAACGGCGTGATGATCGTCCCGGAGTCGATGCTCGGCCGCTTCACGATCCTCAACGGGACCCGCGCTGGCGAGAAGCTCGGCCTCGGCGGATCCGGCATCCGGATCGGGCGCGAGTCGACGATCTGTGAGATCGTATTGGAAAATCCGAAGGTTTCCCGGCTGCACGCCGAGGTCGTGTCCATCGACGGCAAAGTGATGCTCATCGACCGGAATTCGTCGAACGGGACGTACGTCAACGATCAGAAGATCGACAAAAGGTTCCTGCAGGACGGCGACATCATCTATTTCGGCGGCCGCAACGCCGTCGCTGTGGCGTTTCACGCGTGAATTCGGATGTGAGTTTCGGACAAGGGTGAGGATGCGTGGCTGACAAACGGTGCGAGAACGGACACTTCATCGACGAGGCGTGGGACCTCTGCCCGTACTGTCCCCAGGATGACGCCGAGCCGGAGATCCCGGTGGTGCGGCCGCGCGCGATCGAGCCTTCGCCGCGCTCGCTGCCCGGCTCCTCCGCGCATCCGTCGCCCGCTGCCGCGCATGCCGAGGCAGCGCCGCGGCGCGTGACCGCTTCGGCGCCCGCGCTGGCGGCGGTTCCGTCCGCCGTTCCATCCGCCGTTCCATCCAGCGTGCAGCCTCCGCCGATGGAGCGCACCGTGGCCGCGGCGCAGATCAGCGCCTCGAAGCGGTACGTCGTGGCGTGGCTGGTCGGACTGAACGGGGCGTCACGCGGCGAGTCGTTCCCCGTGCGGATGGGACGCAACGTCATCGGCCGCGACAAGCGCTCCGACATCGTCATCAACGACGAGCAGGCCTCGTCGCATCACGCCGACCTCGTGTTCCGTCCCGAGGAGCGGCGGTTCATCCTCATGGACCACAACTCCACGAACGGCACCTACGTCAACGAGCTGGAGATCGAGCCGCGGCGCGACCTCTCGGCGAAGGACGTCATCCGCATCGGCTCGCAGAAATTCGTCTTCGCGCCGCTCTGCCACGAGGGTTTCTTCTGGGATGACGAGGGTCTGCTGAAATGATCGGCACCGTCATCGGGAACTACCGCATCGAGCGTGAGATCGGCGAAGGCGGGATGAGCCACGTCTACGTCGGCAAGACGCTCGCGCAGACGGATGTGCTGCCGGTCGAGTTCCCGGTCGTCCTCAAGGTGATGTCCGACGAGCTGGCGGGCGACGTCACCGCGCGCAAGCGCTTCGTGAAGGAAGCGCAGATCCTCTCCAAGCTGCGCCACCGTTACATCACCCGCTTCTACGAGTTCATCAACAACGCGCAGGGCGCGGTGCTGGTGATGGAGTTCGTCGAAGGAACACCGGTCGACATCCTGCTGTCCGAGCGCGGCGCGCTGCCGCTCAGCTCCGCGATCGGGATCTGCCAGTGCCTGCTCGAGGCGCTCGTCTACGCGCACGGCAAAGGCATCACCCATCGCGACATCAAGCCCGCGAACCTGATCAAGGAGAAGGGCGGCACGGTGAAGGTCACGGACTTTGGCATCGCCAAGATCCGCGAAGGCGGCGGCGCGAGCGGGCAGACCGTGCTCACCAAATCGGGCTTCCTCCTCGGCACGCCGCACTACATGTCGCCGGAGCAGATCCGCGAGCCTAAGGACGCCGGCGCGAAGAGCGACGTCTATTCGTCGGGCGTCGTGCTGTACGAGATGCTCACCGGCTCGCTGCCGTTCAATTCGCGGTCGCTGCCGAAACTGATCGACGCCATCTATCGTGGCGACAAACCGGCCGCGAGCTCGCTGCGCCCCGAGGTCGACGCGGAGCTCGAGCAGATCGTGAACAAGGCCATGCATCCGCGCATGGACCAGCGCTTCGAGACCGCGCGCGAATTCTTCGAGGCCCTCGAGGAGTACACCGCCCGCCAGCCGATCGCGCCGACCGGACGCCAGCGCGTCGTCGACGCGCCGCAGCAGGACACGCAGCCGGAGCCGCTGAAAAACTGGGCGCTGGTGCACGTGAAGGCGGAAGTGAACGAGAAGTATTCGATCAGCGGCGACAGCGTCATGGTCGGCCGCGACCGCACGTGCACGATCGTCCTCGCGCACCCCGCCGTCTCCCGCCGCCACGCGCGCATCACCATCGGCGGCGCCGCGCCGGTGCTCGAGGACCTGCAGTCCGCCAACGGAACGTATGTCAACAACGCGCGTGTGGAGCGCGTCGTACTCAAGCCGGGAGACATCGTGCGCTTCGGCGCCGACCCGGCCTGCAGTTATGTATTGAGAGACAGATGAAAGAGGAAAGAGAAAAGAGGAAAGAGATGACGAGCCACGACGGGTTTTGCTTTCCTCTTTCCTCCTTCCTCTTTCCTCTTCGCGACCCGGAGACTCGATGAGCCAGATTGCGTGCCTCAACTGCAAACAGACGATTGACGCGTCGTACGACCTCTGTCCGCACTGCGGGGACAAGATCACGGGGCTGCAGCGTACGTACGCGGGACGTCTCATCGACGGCAAGTACCAGATCATCGACCGCCTCGGCGTCGGCGGGATGGGGGAGATCTTCAAGGTCCGCCACATCCATCTCAACGAGCTGCGCGTGATCAAAGTCATGCGCGCCAACGTGGCCGCGGGCGACGAGGGACTGCAGCGCTTCCTCCAGGAAGCGCGCACGTCCACGATGATCAAGCACAAGAACCTGGCCATGCTGTACGACTTCGCGCAGCTCGAAGACGGCTCGTACTACATGGTCTGGGAGTTCATCGACGGCACGAACATCCAGAAGTGGATCGCCTCGACCGGCGCCGTGCCGCCGCGGCTCACCGTCGAGATCGCGGTGCAGGCGCTGATGGGCCTCGACCACCTGCACTCGATGGGTCTGATCCACCGCGACATTTCGCCCGAGAACATCATGCTGTCGCAGGACCATCACGGCAGGCTGCTGGTGAAGGTCATCGACTTCGGCATCGCCAAGCAGCTCTCCGAGGGGGATGGCGGGCAGGGTCTGACGCAGACCGGCATGTTCCTCGGGAAATTAAAGTACGCGTCGCCGGAACAGGCGGGCTTTCTGAAGGACGGAGAGCATCTCGACCCGCGCTCGGACCTCTACTCGTTCGGCATCGTGATGTACGAGATGCTGGCCGGACGCGCGCCGTTCAACGCCACGAACCCGCACGGCTACATCCTCAAGCACGTCACCGAAAAGCCGGCTCCGATCGGCGAGACCAATCCCGGCGTGAAGATCCCGCCGCAACTCGAGGCCATCATCATGAAGTCGCTCGAGAAATCGCGCGACAACCGCTACGAGACCGCGGCCGATTTCGCGAGCGCGCTGGAAGGGATCCGCTCCTCGATCGCTCCCGACCAGAAGTACGGCGTCGGCGAGAAGATGATCACCCTCTCCGGCGCGCAGACGCTGGCCGACCTGCCGAAGATCACCGGCACCGCGCCGCAGGTGACGTCGAGCGGCGCGCAGGCCACGCAACAGACGTATGCCGGAGGTACCGTTCCGGGCCGGACAATGCCCGGCGGCGGCGATGAAGCGACGCGGGTCGAGCGCCTCTCGCCGAAGACCATCGGCAGCGACGAAGCGACGGTGATGGAGCGCCTCGGCGCCACTGCCGCGACCGCGGCCGAGGCGAAGTGGAGCTCCGAGGCCGCGGCGACGCAGCTCGAGCCGAAGATGACCATGGCGCCGAAGAGGAACGTGGCGCTGATCGGCGGCATCGCCGCGGCGGCCGTCATCGCCGTCATCGCGGCGATTTTCCTGACGCAGAAGAAGAGCGACGTGCAGCCGGCGGACACGGTCGTGTCGACCGCGGGAACGGAAGTCACCACCACCGCGCCGACGGCCACGCAGGCGCCGATCCCCGGCAATCAGGGGCTGCTGCTGCTCTCCGCGTCGCCGTGGGGTGAGCTCGACCGCATCGTCAGCAAATCCGATCAGAAGGAAATCCCGCTGCCCGCCGACCGCGACACGCCGACGCGCATGCAGCTCGAGCCGGGGCAGTACACGCTCACGATGAGCGGCCCGCAGGGACAGAAGAGCGTCGACGTGAACATCAGGGCCGGGGAGCGCCACACGCACAACGTCAATATGGGCGACGTCAACTTCGACGAGCTCGAGAAAGAACTCAGGAAACCATGAACCGCGTACGCACACTCGCCGCTTTTCTCCTGACGCTCGCGCTGGCGTCCACCGCGCAAGCCTCGTGGTACGACGATTACGACGCCGGCATCGCCGCCGCCCGCAGCGGCAACTGGAGCGCGGTCGTCACGAAGATGACCGCGGCCATCAAGGGCAATCCGAAGGAAGGCGACCGCACGCGCACCTACGGCGCGATCTTCATCAACTATCACCCGTACTACTACCGCGGCGTCGGCTACCTGAACAGCGGCCGGTATCAGCAGGCGATCGACGATCTCGAGCGCACCAGCGGACCCGGTCCGGAGAACCTCGGCTCGATCGGCGAGCTGCTCGACCGCGCCAAGCGCCAGCTCGCGTCGGTAAACGTGCCCGATCCCGAGCCGACCCGCCCCGCTCCGGAGCCGACGCGTCCCGTCGTCACGCCGCCCGCGCCGACCGCGCCGACGATCGATCCGGCGTTGCGCGAGCGAGCGCGCTCGTCGCTGGCCGCGGCGAATCGCAAGCTGCAGGCGGCGCAGCAGCGCCGCGCCGGCAGCTCCGCGCAGTATCAGCAGGCGGCGAACTTGTTCAACGACGCGTCGGGCCGCATCGGCGGCGTGAAGTCGAACGACGACCTGAACGCGATCATCACCATGGCCGAGAACGCGGGCGACCTCGCCGATCTGGCAACGGCGCCCGCTGTGCCGCAGACAGTTCCGGCGATCGCGAACACCGTTCCGCCCCCGCCGACGAAGCCGTCGGTGGCGACGGAAGACGTGCTCGACTCGTACAAGCCACGCCTGCGCCGCGCGCTGCAGAACTATTTCGCCGGGGAGTTCGACGACGCGTCGCGCGACTTCGAAGTGCTGACGCGCGACCTGCCGACGAACGCGTGGATCTGGGCGTTTCTCGGCGCGTCGCAGTATTCGCAGTTCGCGTTCGAGGCCGACGAGAGCTATCGCGCGGCGGCGCTGAAGTCGTTCCGGAAGGCGAAGTCGCTGCGCCGCTGGAGCGGCGGGCTGCCCGACAAATACTTCTCGCGCCGCATCCGCCGCGCGTTCAACGAGGTGGGGTGATGATGCAGGGCGGGCCTGGGCCCGCCCCCATCATCAGTCAGCTGTTACCGCCGCCCGAATTACCGCCGATCCCGCCGTTGCCGCCATTCCCGCTGTTGCCGGTCGAGCCGGAGTTCTCCGACCCTCCCATCGCTTCGCGGATCTGATCGACACCACGGGAGACGGCGGCGCGGACGCGCGCACCAGTGCCGCGCGAGGCAGCACCGGCGGCAGCGCCGCTGGCAGCACCGACCACCGCGCCCGTGACTGCGGCACGACGGACGGTCTTCTTCGGGGTGCGCGAGGAAGTACTGCCAGCCCTGGCGCCCGAAGCCTTCTTCGCACTCGCCGTGCGGCCTGACGCGCCACTGCCGGAGCGCTTCGCTGCGCCACCCTTTTTCGCGCCGCCTTTCGACGAGCCGCCACCCTTTTTCGCGCCGCCCTTGGAGGAGCCGGCCTTCTTCGACGAAGCGGAGCTACCGCCCTTCTTCGACGAAGCGCCGCCCTTGGACGAAGCGCCGCCCTTCTTGGAGGAGGCGCCGCCCTTCTTCGACGAAGCGGAGCTTGCGCCCTTCTTCGACGAGGCTGAGCTGCCGCCCTTCTTCGCGGAACCGCCGGCTTTCTTCGACGAAGCGGAGCTACCGCCCTTCTTCGACGAGGCGCCGCCCTTCGCGGACGACTTGCTGGATGCCGACGACTTCTTGGAAGCGCCGCCCTTCTTGGCGCCTCCGCCCTTCGATGCTGCGCCACCTTTTTTCGCGGCGCTGTTCTTCTTTGCAGCCATCTGGTTTTCTCCTTGTTGAAAGTCTCGGATGGGGAGCCGTACTTTTCTTCGTGGGAAACCTTCGCTGCCTGCTGCAACCCGGTGCACGAGTTGCACAAAAAACAATGTAGACGAACATGTCACGATTGTCACGCAAGGCACGAGTATTACGCGCGGCGCTGCCGCTCTTCATCGCCCTCTTTCTGGTGATGTGGGCCTCGTCGTTCTATTTCTTTTTTCTCAACCGGCGCATTTCGCGCGAGCTGGCGACGCATAGCTGGCGCGAGCCGATGACGATCGTCAGCGCCGCGAACGGAAAAAGCGCGGAGGTCGTGCGCGTCTACGGCACCGACTGGCGCGTCACTCCGCCGGTGCTGATCGGCAAGATGCCGCGCCACGTGCTCGACGCGTTCGTCGCCGCGGAAGACGTGCGCTTCCGCCGCCACATCGGCGTCGACCCGATCGGCATGGCCCGCGCCGCATTCATGAACGTGCGCAAGGGCGGCATCGCGCAGGGCGGCTCGACGATTCCGCAGCAGATCGTGAAGCAGCGCTTTCTCACGAACGACCGCACGTGGCGCCGCAAGCTCACCGAGATCGTGCTGGCGGTGCTGCTCGACCTGCGTCTGAGCAAGGACGACATCCTCGAGCTCTACCTCAACGACGTCTACCTCGGACATCACGCCGGCGTGCCGATCCTCGGCGTCGACGAAGCCTCGCGCCTCTACTTCGACAAGACGCCGCGGCAGTTGCGCGTCGACGAAGCGGCGCTGCTCGCGGCCATGATCCGCGCGCCGAATCAGAAGAATCCCGCCGTGGCCCGGGCGCGCCGCGACGCCGTGCTCGCGGTGATGCACGATCGCGAATGGCTGAGTGAAGGCACGTATCAACACGCGAAGTCGCAGGACGTCGACATCGTGCGCGGCTCGCTGCCGGCCACGCCGTATCCGTTCTACCTGCGCGCGCTGCGCAACGAAGTGCTGGCGGAAGTGGGACGCGGCCCGATGATGAGCGGCGGCGCGACGATCGTCTGCGAGATCGACACGAAAGCGCAGCGCGCGGCGGAAGACGCGGCCCGCCGCGGCGCCGCCAGTCTCGTGGCGCGCTACTCGTGGCTGCGCCAGCAATCGCGGCAGGATCCGCTGCAGGTGGCCATCCTCTCCGTCGACCCGCGCACCGGCGGCATCCGCGCACTGGTCGGCGGCGCGAATTACGCGCGCTCGACGTTCGACCGCACGTCGCAGATGCGCCGCCAGCCCGGCTCCGCGTTCAAGACGTTCGCGTATCTCGCCGCCATCGCCTCGAAGCGCGCCACCACGTCGTCGCTGCTGCTCGACGCGCCGGTGAAGGTCGAGCTCTCGGACGACGAGACGTGGGAGCCGCAGAATTACGACGAGAATTTTCGCGGACGGGTGACGCTGCGCGAGTCGTTCGAGCGCTCGCTCAACGTGCCCACCGTGCGCCTGACCACCGACATCGGCGCGAACCGTGTCGTGCGCGTGGCCAAACAGGTCGGCCTCGGCGAGATCAAGAACGTCCCGGCCATGCCCCTCGGCGTGGGCGAAGTGTCGATGCGCGAGCTCACCGCCGCCTACACCGCCTTCCCCAGTCTCGGCGAGCGCGTCGAGCCGTTCCTGCTGCGCACCGTCAGGGACCGCCGCGGCAAGGTGCTGTTCGAGCGCGAGATCAAGAAGAAACGCGTCGTCGACGCGAACGCCGCGTACGTGATGCACACGCTGCTGCGCGGCGTCGTGCGCCGCGGCACGGCCACGCGTCTCAAAAAGTATGGGCTCGCATACGTTGCCGGCAAGACCGGCACGACCAACGATTACCGCGACGCGTGGTTCGTCGGCTACACGGCCGACGTCGTGACGACGGTCTGGGTCGGCTTCGACCGCGGCGCGCCGTTACGCTTGTCGTCGTCCGAGGCGGCCATTCCGATCTGGGGGTCGTACATGCGCGAGACGCATCACGACCAGAAGCAGCCGGAGGCACCGTCCGGCGTCACGTTCCGCGACATCGACCCGGAGTCGGGGATGCTCTGGCGAAAAGGATGCCCCGGCCCGATCCGCGAAGTGTTCCTGGACGGCACCGCCCCCACGCGCCACTGCCCCACCGGCATCATGGGCCGCATCGTCCGCCGCGTCCTCTTCGACGAAGAAAACTTCGACGAGCCCACCGCCATCACCTTCGACAAGTTCAGAAAGTGGGCGAACGAAGTGGACCGCAACCGCCAGGAAGTCGAAGGAGCGATGGAGAAGTTGAAGCGCATCTTCGGCAACTGACCAAATCTCAATGGTCTTCAGTCAAGGCATTGTCGAGTGAACTCGATGGCGTGCGTAGCACGCCGAAAGAAAATAGCCCCCGGCTTTCAGCCGGGGGAACAAGCGTGCCTTTAGTACCAGCCCGCGTAGCGGGCGACAGACCTGTGGACGTGATCTGCCGCCCGCTACGCGGGCTGGAGACCTGGGCGTCGCGTTCCCCCGGCTGAAAGCCGGGGGCTATTGTCTTTGGCATGCTACGCACGCCTTGATTGGCGTTCAACTGAAGACCGTTGAACCTAATCCGGTGTGAGGTATGAGGTACGAGTGTGCCGCCGCCCACTCATACCTCATCCCTCATCCCTCGTACCTCCCCGGTTTGACATTTCCGGCCTGTCGGACCTAATGTTCGGCGCGCTGGACTGATTTGGGGCGGCTTGCAACCAGCTAAAAAAAAGCTAAAGGGCCGGGACTCGAAAGCGTTTTTTCTCCGCCCCACGTCGCTCCGGCGTGGGGCTTTTTTTTTGAGCTGCCGGCTGCCAGCTGCAAACTGACTTATGGACTTCATCCAGGCAATCGCAGACGAACACGTCTACCTCTTCGACGGCGCGATGGGGACGATGCTCTACACGAAGGGCGTCTTCATCAACAAGTGCTACGACGAGCTGAACGTCCGCAATCCGGAGATCGTGCTCGAGGTACACCGCCAGTACGTCAAGGCCGGCGCGGAGATCCTCGAGACCAACACCTACGGCGCGAACCGCGTGAAGCTGCGCGGCTTCGGCATCGAGGACGAGCTGCGCGACATCAACCAGCGCGCCGCCGAGATCGCGCGCAAAGCCGCGGGCGACGGTGTCTACGTCGCCGGCGCCATCGGTCCGCTGGGCATCCGCATCGAGCCGTACGGACCGACCGCGCTCGACGAGGCGCGCGAGTTCTTCATGGAACAGGCCCGCGCGCTCAACGACGCCGGCGTCGACCTTTTCGTATGCGAGACGTTCTCGAACATCTCCGAGCTCGAACAGGCCATCGCCGCGATCCGCGACGTCTGCTCGCTGCCCATCGTCGCGCAGATGACCGTCGGCACCGACGGCCGCACCATCTTCGGCGACGTCCCCAGGACCTTCACCCAGCGCCTCGACCGCGCCGGCGCGGACGTGATCGGCATCAACTGCTCGGTCGGTCCCGACCTCATGCTCGACGCCGTCGAGGAGATCGCCTCCGTGACCGCGAAGAAGATCTCCTGTCAGCCCAACGCCGGCCTGCCGCGCGATGTGAACGGGCGGCAGATGTACATGGCCTCCCCCGAGTATTTCTCGAAATACGCGAAGCGCCTGATCCACAAAGGCGTCAAGTTCATCGGCGGCTGCTGCGGCACGACGCCGGAGCACATCAAGATGATGGCCGACGCGGTGCGGCCGCTCTCGCCGCGGCGCACGTTCGTCATCGTCGAGCGCAACGGCAAGACGGAGAAGGGCCCGGGCGTGGAGCCGCAGCCGATGTCCACGCGCTCGAACTGGGGCCGCAAGATGGCCGCGGGCGAGTTCGTGACCACGATCGAGATCGTCCCGCCGAAAGGTCCCAACGCCGACGTGATGCTCAAGCAGGTGGAGCTGATCAAGGCCGCGGGCGTGGACGGAGTGAACGTTCCCGACGGCCCGCGCGCGCAGAACCGCATGGGTGCGATCGCGGTAGCCGTCCTGCTGCAGCAGCGCGTCGGCATCGAGGCGGTGCTCCACTACTGCTGCCGCGACCGCAATCTCCTGGGCATGCACTCCGACCTTCTCGGCTGCGCCGCACTCGGTCTGCGCAACCTGCTGCTCATCACCGGCGACCCTCCCAAGATGGGGCCTTATCCCGAGGCGACGGCGGTGTTCGACATCGACTCGATCGGATTGACGAACATGGTCAGCCTGATGAACCACGGCCTCGACCTCGGCGGCAATCCGTTCGGCGAGCCGACGCGCTTCACCATCGGCGTCGGCGTCAACCCCGGCCATCTCGACCTCGAGTACGAGCTGAAGCGCCTCGACTGGAAAGTGAAGGCCGGCGCCGAGTACGCGATCACGCAGCCGGTGTTCGACGTGCGCCAGCTCGAGCACTTCCTCGGGCGCATCGAGCACATGAAGCTGCCGATCGTGGCCGGCATCTGGCCGCTGCTCTCGTATCGCAACGCGCAGTTCATGAACAACGAAGTGCCGGGCGTCTCCGTGCCGGACGACGTCATGGAGCGCATGCGCATCGCCAGCGACAAGAGCAAGGAGCACGCGCTGCGCGAAGGCGTGACCATCGCCCGCGAGACGCTCGAGCGCGTACGCGGCCGCGTGGCCGGCGTGCAGGTCTCGGCGCCGCTGGGACGGGTCGACCTGGCGCTGCAGGTGTTCGAGGGGATGACGGTTACGACCGCGCAGGCGACCGTCTGATCACCGCGACGGACACATCGTCATCGGGCACCACGCGGCCGATGAACGAGCGCCATTCGCCGAGGAGCGTTTCGAGGAGGGACTGCGCGCTTGCGTCGGGGTACCAGCCGGCGACGACTTCGAGGTAGGCGTCGCCGAATTCTTTCTCCGTCGCGTTACGAGCCTCGGTCAGGCCATCCGAGTGCAGCAGGATGCGCTCGCCGGGAGCGAGCGTGCCGGTGACGATCTCCCAGGTCAGCGATGCTTTGACTCCCATCGGATAAGCGCCGCGGCCGATGTGCTCCACGACTTTCCCCTGCGCGTCGATCTTCAGCACCGGCGGATGGCCGGCGATCGTCGCGGAGAACGTGCCGTCCGGCGAGAGCAGAAAGTAGCAGCAGGAAAAGAACGACCGCGGCCCGCCGGTGCGGCAGAGGATGCGGTTCAGCGACGCGGAGATCAGTTCCGGCGACGGATCCACCTCGAGTTGCGTGCGGAACGCCGCGTGCGCGACGGCCATCACCAGCCCCGCGGCCATGCCGTGTCCCGAGGCATCGCCGAAGAGCACCGCCAGCCGATCGTCGGGCAGCGGGACGAAATCGTAGATGTCGCCGCCGACCGTGTTGGCGATGCTGTTGAACGCGGCGATCTCCCACGGCTCGGTGCGCGGCATCTGGTGCGGAATGAGGCTGGCCTGCAGGTCGCGCGCGAGCTGCAGCTCGTCGCGGTACTTCACCTTGTCGATCAGCTCCATGGCCAGCAGCAGGACCATCATCAGAAACGTGGCCACCAGCTCGACGAAGACCCAAACCGGTGGATCTTTCATGCGCCCGACGACCGCCGCCAGGCAGACGAAGAAGGCGATGAACGACGCCACGAAGAGCAGCCGCCGGTGCGGCGCGAGCTTCTTGGCCAGCCCGAAGAAGATCGCGCTGACCGAGCGCGCCCAGCGCCGGAACGCCGTCGGCTCCTGCTCGATCGACGCCCGATGCTCAGCCATGAGCATCTTCTTCGTCTCCGGCCACTCCTGCGAATAGAGATTCGCAACGTCGTCGGAGCTCAGAGACGTGAAGGTACTTCGGCCAAGGTCGAGCCAGTCACGGAAGCGGGCCACTGTTTGGGGATTGTACGGATAGGTGGGGTTGAAGTTCAGTTTTCGAGTCAACGGTGAAAGGTAAAGGGTGAAAGGTAAAAGTCGCTCCGCGTTCCCCCGGGGCTGTCATCCGACCCTAACCCTCTCCCCGCTCTTCGCGGGGAGAGGGCACTGAGGCCGCTCCGCCACTTTCACCTTTCACCCTTTCCCTTTAACCTGCCAGCCATGCTCGGCCGCTGGATCATCGCTACCGCGATTGCGGCAAGGGCACTGCACGGGCAGGAACTGGCGTTCACGCACTTTACGCCGGACGATCTGCTGCCCTCCGCGAGCGTGCAGAAGATCACGCAGGACCATCAGGGCTACGTCTGGCTGGCGTTTTATTCGACCGGCATCGCGCGCTACGACGGGCAGTCCATGGAGAGCTACGGCGTCGCGGATGGGATCGCCGATCCGACCGTGCGCGAGATCGTCGAAGATCGCGGGCACCGGCTGTGGGTCGGCTCCGAA
This sequence comes from Thermoanaerobaculia bacterium, assembly GCA_036387915.1. Classification (GTDB taxonomy): domain Bacteria; phylum Acidobacteriota; class Thermoanaerobaculia; order Gp7-AA8; family Gp7-AA8; genus QHVT01. The sequence goes on along the minus strand of DASVSV010000270.1, from coordinate 14 downwards.
TCGGGACTGGCGGT
>DASVSV010000269.1:0-2543 GCA_036387915.1 Thermoanaerobaculia bacterium | reverse complement strand
GTGCGACCGGCAGCGCTTATTGAGCCCAGTCTTCGCGCAAACACGTGTTTCGTAGACAGGCGTGCGTTCAGGCTGGGCCAGGCAGCGCTGCCGGTCGCACCGGCCCGCCGGAGGCCTCCCGTCGTCTCCCTGTCGCCACGATCGCTACGGAGTCACGAGCGCGCCGAAGAGGCGTTCGTACTCGCGGCGGACGACGTGGTAGCACTCGCAGGCCGCCGCTTCGAGGGCGGGGCGGTCGAGGATCTCGACGAAACCGCGGATATAGCGGATCAACCCGTCCGATTGCAGCTTCGACGCGGCCTCGGTCACACCGGCGCGGCGGACGCCGAGCATCGTCGCCAGGAACTCCTGCGTGATGGCCAGCTCGTGCGAGCCGATGCCGTCGCTGCTCATCAGCAGCCAGCGGGCCAGGCGCGGCTCCACGGCGTGGCGGCGATTGCACGCCGCGGACTGCGAGGCCACGACGAACATCGTGTGCACGTATTGATTGAGGAGCGTGTGCAGGCCGCGGCGCCGGTCGAACTCGTCGCGGACGATTTTCGCGTCGACCCGGAAGACCTCGCCGGGGATCTGCACCAGCGTCTGCATCGGAGTCATCTCGGCCTTGAGAATGACCGGAACGCCGACCATCCCTTCGCGGCCCACCGACCCGGCCTCCACCGTCGAGCCGTCTTCGAGCACCGTCACCAGCGAGGCGAGCGTGTTGATCGGAAAGTAAACGTGCCTGATCGCCCTGTGCGGCGTGATCATCGGATAGGCGTGCGTCACCGACATCCGCTCCATGTGCGGCCGGAGCTCCTGAAGCTCATCCGGGGGAAGGCTGTCCAGCAGCCGGTTGATCATGCGCGCATCCTACTTCAGAGACCAGATTTAAGAATTACGCTTCGCGTACACGGCTGCGTTAGCGCTGCTCGTCCGTCAGCGTCGAGAGGGCGGAGACGCTGATCGTTTCCAGCGTCGAGACGAGGGACGTCAGGTCCTGAACGCGCTCCAGGTTGGCGATGGCCTGCTTGATGCGCGGGTCGCTGACGGCGCGGTAGCTCTTGAAGCGGTGGGCCATGAAGCGCAGCAGCGGGATGAGCGTGCCGTTGATGAGGTACGACTCGCGCGAGATCAGATTCGCGTCGGGCGAAGCAGGTGCGGGAGCGGGCGCCGGCGTGGCCGCGATCGGGAGCCGCGCGGCGTGCAGCTCGCGCAACGCCAGCAGCGTCTCGTCGAGCTTCTGCAGATATGGCGTGACGTCGATCGCCGGCGGCATGTCGCCCGACGACTCGAGGGCCGGACGTGTCGACGCCTCGGACGCGGCGGCCGTGATCGCGCGCGCAATCTCCCCCACGCGATCCGCGACCACGCTCAGCTCCGCCATCACCCGCGCGGCCGGATCGGCGTCGCTGCCGCCGATGCGCGTCAGGCGTACGAAGGCGCGTTTGATGTCGTCCCAGCGGGCGCGCTGCTCGTCGGTCATCCGCTCGCGCAGTTCGGCGAGCTTGAGGAGGTTCTCCTCGGCGCCGGTGGTCAGCGTCTGCGCTTCGCCCTGGTAGTGGTCGTCGATGAGGCGCGCCAGCTCGGCGTCGTTCATCGCCGGCAGCACCTTCTCGGCCAGCTTGGTCATGTTGCGGTACGAGCCCTGGAGCTTGAACGGCGGCTCGGTGCGATACGCGTTCTGCTGCGCCGCGGAGAGCACGTACTGCCGGTTCACTTTCGACAGGAGCTGTTGCACCCGCACCAGCTTCGCCATCACCGCCAGCAGCTCGTTCAATTCGACGGACGAGTAATCGTGCGCGAGCTGGTCGGCCTGCAGCGCCTCGCCGCGGGCCATGCGCACCAGCTTGTGCACGTCCTCGGGGTCGCGGGTGAGGAGCGGCGCGGTGACTCCGTTCGACGTCAGCGCGTTCTCGATGTACGACAGCTCGAACAGCTCCTCGCGTCCCTGCAGCACCTCGCCGAGGTTGTAGACGTCGGCGCGGTTGGCGAGCATGTCCGGGATCTCGAACTTGTCGCCCGACTCCGTGTACGGATTGCCGGCCATGCAGACCGCGAAGCGTTTGCCGCGCAGGTCGTACTGCTTCGTCTCGCCGCGCCAGACCCCTTCGATCTTGCGCTGCGCGTCGCACAGGGAGATGAACTTCTGCAGGAACTCGGCGTGCGTGTGCTGGATGTCGTCGATCATCAGCAGCACGTTGTTGCCCATCTCCAGGGCGAGGTTGAGCTTGTTGATCTCCTGGCGCGCGGTGGCGTTCGGCGCCTCGTCCGGATCGAGCGAGCGCACCGAGTGGCCGAGCGCGGGGCCGTTGATCTTGACGAAAACCAGTCCGAGGCGCGCGGCCACGTATTCGAGGAGCGTGGTCTTGCCGTAGCCCGGCGGCGACACGAGCAGCAACAGGCCCATCAGGTCGGTGCGCTTCTTCTCGCCGGCGACGCCCATCTGCTTGGCGAAGTTCGACCCGACCAGCGGCAGGTAAACCTCGGAGATCAGTTTGTTGCGGACGAACGACGACATCACCTTCGGCTGCAGCTCGTGCAGGCGGAGGCGTTTGCGCTCG
>DASVSV010000268.1:0-10122 GCA_036387915.1 Thermoanaerobaculia bacterium | reverse complement strand
GTTCGGGTCGGCGGTGGTCATCAGCATATCGATCGGAATGTCGCGATGGTTTGAATCACGGAGCGCCAACAGCAGCCGGTGCGGTGCGGGAAACAGACAGAACGGATTTCCCGCGGCGCCGGCGATGGGAAATCCCGGCGTGAGCGTGTAGCCGCTGTAGCGAGCCCAGATCACGTAATAGAACTTGTCGCCCGGCTTATTCGTCACGTACTTTTTCACGATGCTCTCGAAGCTGTACATGATTGGGTGGTTCGTACCGGCGACAAGCGTCACCAGGTTCTTCGGCTCTGCCCCGGAACCGCCCACCGCATTTCCGACCAGGTGACCGCGATTGTGATGGGACGGACAGCCGCCGTCGTGCCAACCCGGGGGCCTAATGGTCCCTAGAGGACCGCTGCCGCCATTCATGTTGTTCGATTTCAGCGTCGCCACAGCGTGGATCGTGACGGTCTCCGAAAGCGGCTTGTAACCCTCTGCGACGAAGGTCTTTCGCATCTGCTCGTACTTGACCGGTGGCGGCATGGCGCTACGAATCCAGTCCTTCGCGCAGGTACTCTTCCTCGACGATTTTCCGGAAGAGTTGCTCCCACTCTTTGGTGCGCGGTTTCGGTGCGCCTTTCATGGCCGCGATGCGCTTGCGGGCGTTCTCTTCGCGCTCTTCTTCGCGGCGCAGTTCGTCGGCGAGGGACTGGGCGACGGCCTGGCGGACGGCTTCGCGCTCCTTGAGCAAAACGACGGCGCGGGAGCGAGCGAGCGCATCGACGATCTGGCGCGCCAGTAAAACGAGGCGGTCCCGCGAAGGGCGGACCATCAGCCGATGATAAGGCTAATGGACCGGTTCTTCAGCGGGAGTGTCGTTGTCGCCATTTTCCGCACTGTCATCGCCATTGCCGTCGCCATTCTGGCCGCCGTTGTCGTCGCCGTTCTCGGCAAGAGGCGCGTCCGGGTCTTCCGGCTGCTCCTTGTCGACCACCTTCACCGCGCCGACCACCGTATCGTCGGCGTCGATGTCGATGACGCGCACGCCCTGCGTGTTGCGTCCCATCGAGCGGATGCTGTCGACCGAGACGCGGATCATCATCCCCTGCTCGGTGATGAGCAGGAGCTGATCGCCGGCGTGCACGTGCGCGGCGCCCGCGACCTTGCCGTTCTTGTCGGTGATGCGGATGTTCGACACGCCCTGCGCGCCGCGCGAGGTGAGGCGGTACGCGCGGATCGGCGTGCGCTTGCCGAAGCCTTTTTCGGTGACGGTGAGGATAGTGCCGTAGACGTCGTCGACGGCGGTGAGGGCGACTTCTTCGCCGGCCTCTTCGCCTTCGACGGCTTCAACGCCCGCGTCGGCAGCTTCCACCGGCTCGGCAATGGTCTCGATCGCTTCGGCTGACTCGATCGGCTCGATCGCTTCGGTCTCGATATCATCGCCCGCCTGCGCCTTGCGCTCGTTCCGTTCCGCGCGGGCGCGACCTTCCGGCGTCTCCGGGAGCACGTCCATCTCGATGACCGAGTCGCCCGGCTTGAGCGTGATTGCTTTCACGCCGGCGGCGCCGCGTCCCATCGGACGGATGTCGGACTCGTGGAAGCGGATGGCCATGCCGCCGTGCGTGCCGACGAAGATCTCGTTGTTGCCGTTCGACAGGCGCACCGCGTACAGGTCGTCGCCCTCGAGGATGTCGATGGCGATGATGCCGGCCGCGCGCACGTTCGAGAACGCCGCCAGCTCGGTCTTCTTGATCTTGCCGCCGCGCGTGGCCATGACCACGTACTTGCCTTCGGTGAAGTTGCGGGTGGTGAGCAGCGCGCGGACGTTTTCGTTCTGCTCGAGCGGCAGCAGGTTGACGATGGCCTTGCCGCGCGCGTTGGCCGCGACTTCGGGGACGGCGTACACCTTCAGCCAGTACATGCGGCCGCGATCGGTGAACACGAGCACGTACGCGTGCGTCGACGCGACGAAGAGGTGCTCGACGATGTCCTCTTCCTTCGTCTGCATGCCGATGCGCCCTTTGCCGCCGCGGCGCTGCGAGCGATAGAGGGAGAGCGGCGAACGCTTGACGTAGCCGCCGCGCGAGACGGTGATGACCATGTCCTCGTCGGCGACGAGGTCCTCGATCGAGATCTCGCTCGTGTCGGGGATGATCTCGGTGCGGCGCGGATCGTTGTACGCCTCTTTGATCGCCCGCAGCTCGGCGGAGATGATCTCGAGCACGAGCTTCTCGGACGCGAGGATCTCGCGCAGGCGCGCGATCACGGCGAGGATTTCCTGGTACTCCGCCACGAGCTTCTCGCGCTCGAGTCCCGTGAGGCGCTGCAGGCGCATGTCGAGAATGGCCTGCGCCTGGATGTCGCTGAACTGCCAGCGGGAGATGAGGCCGTCCTTCGCTTCCTGCCCGGTGCGGCTGGCGCGGATGAGCGCGATCAGCTCGTCGAGCACGTCCAGCGCGCGGACCAGTCCTTCCAACACGTGCGCGCGCTCTTCGGCCTTGCGCAGGTCGAAGCGCGTGCGGCGCACGACGATCTCTTTGCGGTGCTCGATGAAGTGCCGCAGGATCGTGGCGAGGTCCATGACCTCCGGTTTGTTGTTGGCGATGGCCAGGAAGATGATGCCGAACGTGGTCTGCATCTGCGTGTTGCGATACAGGTGGTTCAGCACGATCTCGGCGATGGCGTCGCGCTTCAGCTCGATGACGACGCGGATGCCTTCGCGATCCGATTCGTCGCGCAGGTCGGAGATGCCTTCGATGCGCTTGTCGCGCACGAGCTCCGCGATTTTCTCGAGCAGGCGGGCCTTGTTCGTCATGTACGGAACCTGGGTCACGACGATCTGCTGCTTCTCGCTCTTCTTCTGCGTCTCGATGATGGCCCGCGCACGGACCTGGATGATGCCGCGGCCGGTCTCGTACGCCTGGCGGATTCCCTCGAGGCCGTGGATGTAGCCGGCGGTCGGGAAGTCCGGTCCGGGCAGGACGGTCATCAGCTCCTTCACCGTCACGCCCGGGTTGTCGATCATCATCAGGCAGGCGTCGACGACCTCGCCGAGGTTGTGCGGCGGGATGTTCGTGGCCATGCCGACGGCGATGCCGGACGAGCCGTTCACCAGCAGGTTCGGGAACTTCGCGGGCAGCACCGACGGCTCGGAGAGCGAGCCGTCATAGTTGGGAACCCAATCAATCGTTTCTTTGTCGATGTCGTCGCGCAGCAACTCTTCCGCGAGACGCGTCAGCCGCACCTCGGTGTAGCGCATGGCCGCGGGGTTGTCGCCGTCGATCGAGCCGAAGTTGCCCTGTCCGTCGACCAGGCGATAGCGCATCGAGAAGTCCTGCGCCATGCGCACGACCGTGTCGTAGATCGCGCTGTCGCCGTGCGGGTGGAACTTACCCATCACGTCGCCGACGATGCGCGCCGATTTTTTATAAGCCTTGCCGGCGGTGTTCCCCTGCTCGTACATGCCGTAGAGAATCCGGCGATGGACGGGCTTGAGGCCGTCGCGGACGTCCGGCAGCGCGCGCCCGATGATGACGGACATCGCGTAGTCGAGATACGACTTGCGCATCTCGTCTTCGATGTTGACCGGGTATCGCTGCTCGGTGAAGATCGGTGTATCGGTGGTGTCGTCGGCCATAAGTTCAGGTGGCAGTCGGCAGGGCGCGGGGGGCAGCAGCAGAAGCGCTTCGCTCCTGCCAACTGCCCGCTGCGAGCTGCCCGCTAGATATCAAGGTTTTTTACGTCGAGCGCGTTTTCCTGGATGAAGACGCGCCGCGGCTCGACCTGGTCGCCCATGAGGATGGTGAAGATCTCGTCGGCACCGACGGCGTCCTGCACCGTGACCTGCAGCAGGCGCCGGGTCTCGGGATTCATGGTCGTGTCCCAGAGCTGCTCCGGGTTCATTTCGCCGAGGCCTTTGTAGCGCTGAATGGAGAGCCCTTTTTCGGCGAGCTTGTAGATCTGGTCCAGCAGCGAGTCGATGTCGGTGTAGATGGTGACGTCCTCGCCGTGCCGGACCGAGTACGGCGGCAGGCCGAACGCGGAGAGCTGGTCGTACGCCTTCACCATCTGGCGGAACTCGTACTGGCCGAGGAGATCGGTGCCGATGACGTAGGTCTTGCCGTTGCCGTTGTTGCCGGCGCGGAACTGCACGGAGACGGTCTCGTTGATCTCGTCGCGCACGATCTTCACGTCGAGGAAGCCGGCCTTCGTCATCGCCGCTTCGAGCGCGGTCAGCTTGGCCTCGTCGGCGAACGCAGTGCGATCGGTGAAGTGCTCGCGCACGAGCACCTCCTGCGCGTCGCGCGGCACGCCGCGCACCGCGACCTTGCGGCCGTGGGAGCGGAACTCCTCCATGCGCTGGAGCATGTTCATCAGCGCCTCGCCGCGGACGGTAAGGCCGCCTTCCGGCGTCACGTCGACTGCTTCCGCGATGCGGCCGAGGAGGAAGCGCGACTTCTCGAGCTCGTCCTTGAGGTACGTGTCCTTCTTGCCCTGCGTGACTTTGAACAGCGGCGGCTGGGCGATGTAGAGATGGCCGCGGTCGATGACCTCGCGCATGTGGCGGTAGAAGAACGTCAGGATCAGCGTGCGGATGTGCGAGCCGTCGACGTCTGCGTCCGTCATGATGATGATCTTGTGGTAGCGGAGCTTGGCGACCGAAAAGTCGTCGGCTCCGATGCCCGTGCCGAGGGCGGTGATCATCAGGCGGATTTCCTCGGAGGAGAGCATCTTGTCGAGGCGCGCCTTCTCCACGTTCAGGATCTTTCCTTTGAGCGGGAGGATGGCCTGGAAGCGGCGATCGCGCCCCTGCTTGGCGGAGCCGCCGGCGGAGTCGCCTTCGACGAAGTAAATCTCGCAGAGGGCCGGATCGCGCTCGGAGCAGTCGGCCAGCTTGCCGGGCAGCGACGCGGAGTCGAGCGCGCCTTTGCGGCGGGTGAGGTCGCGCGCCTTGCGCGCCGCTTCACGGCCACGCGCAGCGTCGATGATTTTTTCGGTGATGCGTTTCGCTTCTTTCGGGTTCTCTTCGAAGAACTCGGCGAGCTTTTCGTTGACGACCTGCTCGACCCACGTCTTCACGTGCGAGGAAACGAGTTTGTCTTTGGTCTGCGACGAGAACTTCGGGTCGCGGATCTTGACCGAGATGATCGCCACCAGGCCTTCGCGGATGTCGTCGCCTTCGAGCGAGAGCTTGAGCTTCTCGAGCACGCCGGTCTCGGTGACGTACTTGTTGACGGTGCGCGTGAGCGCGCCCTTGAAGCCGACCAGGTGCGTGCCGCCGTCCGCGTTTTTGATGGTGTTGGTGAAGGTGTAGATGCTGTCGGAGTAGCCGTCGTTCCACTGCAGGGCGATCTCGACCTGCTCGCCGTCCTTCTCCTCGCGGATGAAGATCGGCGACTCGTGCAGCGGCGTCTTGTTCTTGTTCAGGTCTTTGACGAAGGAGACGATGCCGCCTTCGTACTTGAACTCGTGGTGCTTGTCGCTGCGCTCGTCCTTGATCTCGATCTGGATGCCCGAGTTGAGGAAGGCCAGCTCGCGAAGGCGCTGCGAGAGCGTGTCGAAGTTCATCTCCGTGATGGAGAAGATCTCGCTGTCGGCTTTGAAGGTGACGCGCGTGCCGCGATGCGTCGTGACCTCGCCTTTGACGATCGGCTCGGTCGGCAGGCCGCGCTCGTAGCGCTGGCGCCAGACGTTGCCGTCGCGGTGGATCTCGAGCTCGAGCCATTCGGAGAGGAAGTTCACGACCGAGACGCCGACGCCGTGCAGACCGCCGGAGACTTTGTACGAGTTGTTGTCGAACTTTCCGCCGGCGTGCAGCTCGGTCATGATGACCTCGGCCGCCGAGCGTCCCTCTTCCTTGTGGATGTCGACCGGGATGCCGCGCCCGTTGTCCGTGACCGTCACCGAGTTGTCGATGTGGATCGTGACCGTGACCCGGTCGGCGTGGCCGGCCAGCGCTTCGTCGATGGCGTTGTCGACGACCTCGTAGACCATGTGGTGGAGGCCGCTGACGTCATCGGTGTCGCCGATGTACATGCCGGGGCGCTTGCGCACCGCGGCGAGCCCCTTGAGGACTTTGATGTCCTCGGCCGTATAGGTCGAGTCGGTCGGGGCGATTTCGAGTCCGTTCTCCGGACGTTCGTTTTCAGTCTGGTCGTCTGCCATCAATTCTTTCTAAGTGCCTTCTGCAGGGAGGTCGCGGCCGCCATCGTGGCGGCCGGAGTTTCGCTGGTTTTACAACGTGGAATGTAACGCGAAATTGTACCGCGAAAATTGCGTTTCCCGGCCGATTTCAGGCGAAATCGCGGGCGCCTGTAACTCTTCCACTGTCAAGAGTTAGGCGGCGGTGCGGACCGGCCTGGAGAGCGGCCAGAAATGCCTCCTTGGCGGAGGTCGCGAAGACCTGCGTCGAAACGGGCAATTTCGACAGCAGCGACTGCAGGATCTCGAGGTCGAGCTCGGCGTCCACGTCGTCGAGCAGGAACAGCGGCGCGTCGTCGTGCCGGCGCCGGAAAAGCTCGAGTTTGGCGAACTTCAGGAAGAGCACGATCATCTTCTGCTCGCCGCCGCTGAGCACTTCCGCCGCGGGCCTGCCGTCGACGAGAAACTCGATCACGTCGCGCTGCGGGCCGACCAGCGACATCCGCGCGCGCAGCTCCTCACGCCGATGCTTGGCCAGCTCCTCGGTGCTGCTCGGCTTGTAGGCCATGGTCACGCCGGTGACGTGGTATCCGTGGCTGGTGACGATCTCGGCGAAGAGCTTCTCCAGGTCGGCCGCGTAAGCGGCGCGGGCGCGATGGACGACGTTCGCCGCGACCATCAGCTCGTTGTCCCACGCGTCGAGCGAGGACTGGATCTCGCGCCGCAGCGCGATCTCGGAGAGCAGCGCGTTCCGCTGCTTGAGCACGCGCGTGTAGCGGGTGAGCTGCTCCAGATACGCCGGGTTGACGCTGGCGATCCCGCGGTCGAGAAAACGGCGGCGCTCTTCCGGTGTGCCGCGGATGACTTCCAGCCGCGCCGACGAGTACGCGAAGACGCTCATCGCGTTCAGGTACGAGGGGAGCGTGACCTTCTCGCCGTTGATCATCAGCACGCGGCGCTTGGTCTCACCGGATTCGAGTCCGACGGAGAGCGTGCGATCGACGCCGTCCCGATGCAGCGAGCCGCTGGCGAAGACACTCTGGCTGCCGAAGCGAAACATGCTGGCCACGCGCGACGTGCGGAACGATTTCGTCGTGGCCAGAAAATAGGCCGCCTCGAGCAGGTTCGTCTTTCCCTGTCCGTTGCGGCCCACGAGGATGTTCGCCTCGGGATGGAGCTCGATCTCCGCGTCCTCAAGGTTGCGGAAGTTCTGCGTCGAGATCGAGCGAAGAATCACGCCAGGCGCATCGGCATCACGACGTACAGGTAGTCGTACGGCAGGTCTTCCGCCACCGAGGCCGGGCGTCCGATGCACTGGCTGTTCTCGTCCTTGAGATCGAGGGAGACGCTCTGCGTGTCGGTCGCGCTGAGAAAGTCCATCACGTACGCGGCGTTGAGGCCGACGAAAAACGGGGCGCCGGCGTAGTCGATGGGAACGGTCTCGCGCGCGTCGCCGAGCTCGGGATTCGTCGACGACACGGTCAGCTTGCCGGGCGCAAAGTCGAAGCGGACGGCGCGCGTGCGTTCGTTGGCGACCAGAGAGATGCGCTTGATCGTCGAGAGCAGGCGCTCCCGGTCGACCATGACCCGGCGGTCGTTGTCGCGCGAGATGACTTCCATGTAGTTCGGGAAGTTGACGTCGATCATGCGCGCCAGGAGGCGGCGGTCGCCGGCGTCGAAGAAGAGCTGGTTCTCGGAGACGCCGAATTTCACGGAGCCGTCTTCGGTGGCCTCGAGGCGGAGGATCTCGTCGAGCGCCTTGCGCGGGATGAGAATCGTCAGGTCTTCGCCCTTTTTGTTCTTGCCGCCGGTGATGGCCGAGGGAAAGTTGATCAGGGCCATGCGGTGGCCGTCGGTGGCGACCATCTCGAGCTTGTTCGGCTGCACTTTCAGGAGCGCGCCGTTGAGCTGGAAGCGCGTTTCCTCGTGCGTGATGGCGAACTTGACCTTGCCGACCATGGTCTTCAGCTCGTCGAGCGGGATGCTGAAGCCTTCCGCGACGTTGACCGTCGGCAGGGTCGGGTAATCCTCGGCCGGCAGGCCGAGGAGACGAAATTTTGCCGTGCCGGACTCGATGAGCATCGAGTTGTTTTCCTGCATGGTCATGTGCACGTCTTCGTCGGGCATCGAGCGGATGACGTCGAACAGGCGTTTTGCTTCGATGGTCACGCCGCCCGGCGTGGTCACTCGGGCGCCGGTGGAGCTGAGGATCGTGACGTCGAGGTCCGTGGCGGCGATCTGCAGGCGTCCGTCGGCCGCTTTGAGCAGCACGTTCGACAGAATCGGAATGGTCGAGCGCTTCTCGACGACTCCCTGGCATAGCTGGAGTTCCTTCTGCAGATCCGCTTTTCCGACGGTCAGCTCCATCTGGTCTCTTCCTTCAGAACAAATCTATTTTGTTTGTAGTAGTGGTAGTAGTTGCTGCGGAGAACGGCATCGGCAGGCGCAAACTGTTCGAAAGTATAGCAGTCTTCCGCTTTTCGCCCTGTGGAACGGAGAGGGTGAAAACTGAGGGAAATCGGGCCGTTTTCCGCAGCTCGGACCGGTTTCGTCGAAAGGGCGTTTTTCATCCACATCATTTCAGGGGACCTTTCCGCAGGCTGTGCGGAAATCATCGGAACTGCTTCGACAAGGTCTCGACGGTACGCGCGAACTGAGCGTCCGCGTCCATCATCTTCTTGATCTGCTGGACCGAGTACATGACGGTCGAGTGGTGCTTGTCGGCGAAGACTTTCCCGATCTCAGGATACGAGAGATCCGTCAGTTCCTTGCAGAGGTACATCGCCACCTGGCGGGGGAAGGCGATGGTCTTGGCGTTGCTCTTCTGCTTGAGGTCCGAGACCTTCAGGCCGTAGTGCGTGGCCACGACGCGCAGGATCTCCGGCGCGTTGATCGGCTTGTCCTCTTTGGCGAGGATGTCCTTCAGCGCTTCCTTGGCCAGGTCGATGGTCACGGTCTTGCCGGCCAGCGACGCGAAGACGGCGATCTTGTTGAGATGCCCTTCCAGCTCGCGCACGTTCGAGCGCACGCGCTCGGCCAGGAACAGCGCCACGTCCTGCGGCACGTTCAGACCTTTGTCCTCGGCCTTCTTGCGAAGGATGGCCACCTTGGTCTCGAGATCGGGCGGCTGGATGTCGGCCGTCAGTCCCCACTCGAAGCGGGAGCGGAGACGCTCCTCGAGGGTGGGGATCTCCTTCGGCGGCCGGTCGGAGGTGAAGACGATCTGCTTCTGCGCCTCGTAGAGCGCGTTGAACGTGTGGAAGAACTCTTCCTGCGTCCGCTCCTTGCCGGCGATGAACTGGATGTCGTCGAGCAGCAGCGCGTCGACGGAGCGGTAGCGGTCGCGGAAGACCTGCATCCGGTCGTAGCGGATCGAGGTGATGAGCTCCGTCACGAACGAGTCGGCCGACATGTACGCGACCTTCAGTCTCCGCCGCGATTCGCGGAGCTGCTGGCCAATGGCCTGGATGAGGTGGGTCTTGCCGAGACCGGCGCCTCCATAGATGAAGAGCGGGTTGAACGAGCCGCTGGGATTCTCGGCGATCGACTTCGACGCGGCGTACGCGAGCTGGTTCGAATTGCCGACCACGAAGGTGTCGAAGGTGTAGCGCGGATTGAAGATGGCGCTCGGCAGCTCGTCTTTGGCCGGCGCGAGCTGCATTCCGAGGTCGTCACCGGCCACGTTGCCGTCGACGACGAAGTGGATCTGGACGCGCTCGGGGGTGATTTCGTTCAGAACGCCGCGGATCTGGGCGCCGAAACGCTCGCGGATCTCATCCACATAACGTTGTGAAGGCACCGCGATGTCGACGGTATCCCCCTTCTGGGAGATGAATCGGGTCGGCGCCAGCCAGGTGTCATACTCCGTCCGGTCAACGACTTGCTCGATGCGGGCGAGAACCTGGCTCCACGTGCTCATGAGGGGGTGATGGGGGGCTATCTCCTTGAGAATCCACAACTTTTCCACAGTTGTGGAAATTATGGGCTCTGGATCGGGCGACG
>DASVSV010000267.1:0-2192 GCA_036387915.1 Thermoanaerobaculia bacterium | reverse complement strand
CCGCTCGACGCGTACGGGCCGGGCGCGCGGGTGCGTTTCACGCGCACGGGCCTCGTGCAGTCGCGCATGCGCCGCAACTGCATCGCGGTGGCGCCGGACGGGTGGGTGTGGGTGGGGACGCGGGACGGCATCGTGCGCTATAGCTTCGGCGAGAAGCTGGAGACGCAAAAGATCGACACCGGCGCGGTGATGGCGTTGATGGTGCGCCGCGACGGCTCCGTGCTGGCCAGCCTCGACGACGGCACGATCCTGCGGGTGACCGGCAACACGGTCCGCGTGCTCACGCGCACTACGCCCGTGACCGGCGCACTGGCCGAGCTCGCGGACGGCACGATCCTCGGCGGACGCGGGGACGGCGCGGTGTGGCGGCTCGAGAACGACGAGCCGCGAGTCATCAATCACGATCTCCGCGAGCGCGTGGTCACGCTCCTCGTCACGCGCGGCGAGCTCTGGGCGGCGAGCCTCGGCACCGGCGCCGTGCGCATCGACCTGCGCGATCCATCGCAGCGCCTCGCCGTCACGCGCGCGAACGGCCTCCTCGGCGAGACGCTCTGGACCATGTTCGAAGACCGCGAGGGCAATCTCTGGTTCGGCCAGAACGGCGGCGTCTCGCGTCTGCGCAAGGGCTACCGCGCGTTCAGCGCGTGGACCGCGCGCACGCGTCCCGCGCTTCCCGATCCGAATACCTTCGCCGTGCTCCCGCGCGACGGCGCGTTGTGGGTCGGCACCGGCAACGGGCTGACCAGGCTGGGCACCGACGCGAAAACGTGGCGCGTGAGCGACGGCCTGCACTCGAATCAGATCTACACACTCGCCGAAGACGCGGACGGCCGCTTGTGGATCGGCACCTCCGCCGGCGTGAACTCAATGAGCGGCGAGCGCATCGAAAAGCACGGCTTCGACACCACGTACGCGATCCGGCGCCGCGGCCGCATGACCTGCTTCGCCGGCGTTCACGGCATCGCCTGTCACGAGGACGGCAAGTGGTCGCGTTATGCACGCGAGTCCGGACTCTCGCCCGGCGGCGCGAGCAGTCTGGCCTTCGACGACGACGGCCGTCTGTGGGTCGGCAGTCCCGATCGCGGCCTCTATCGTTCGAGCGGTCCGCTGGCGCCGGGCGTCACGTTTGCGCGCGTCTGGGGCACGGTCAACGGCGCGCCGTCGGACAGCGTGCGGTCGCTGCTTTTTCATGGCGGCAACCTCTGGGTCGGCACCGGCGCGGGCCTCTCCATCCCGGGCAAGGCGCACGTCTATCGCGGACGTCCCGCCATCGGCATGACGCCGTCCGCGGACGGCACCCGCGTCTGGGTGAGCAACAACGCCGGCCTCGTCGAAATCGACGCGAGCACGCTGCGCGTCCTCTCCACCGTCAGCAAAGCGGATGGTCTCGTCGACGACGAAGCATGGGCGTACGGACCGATCGGCGCCGATGCGGAAGGGCGCATTTACTTCGCCACGCCTCGCGGCGTTTCCCTCTTTCGGCCCGCCGCGCGCGAGCGCAACGAGACGCCGCCCATCGTGCGCCTGCGCCGCATCGACGGTGCCGGCGAGGACAACGACGTCGGCTTCGAGTACGCGGCGCTGACGTTCGGCGACGAGTCCCGCGTCCGCTTCCGCACACGGCTGGCCGGCTTCGACCGCGCGTGGTCGGAGGAGACGCGCGACGCGAAGATCCGCTACACGAACCTGCCGGCGATGCTGTTCGCGCGCAGCTACGCGTTCGAGGTCAGGGCGCGCAACGCCGACGGCGTCTGGAGCGAACCGCTGTCGTACGAGTTTCGTGTGGCGCCGCCGCTGTGGCTGCGCTGGTGGGCGGCGCTCGCGTATCTGGCTGTGCTCGCGCTCGCGCTAACGGCGTTCAACCGCTGGCGCACGCGCCAGCTCCACCGCAAGAACCGCGTCCTCGAGGATCTGGTCATGGCGCGCACCGAGGAGATTCGGGCGCAGGCCAGCGAGCTGGAGACGCTCGATCGCATCGTCGAAAGCATCAACCGCGAAGTGAGTCTGGAGAACGTCCTGCGCAGCGTGCTCGAACAGGGCATGAAGCTCTTCCCGAAAGCGCAGAAGGGCGCGTTCCTGATGTTCGACCACGAGACGCGGCGGACGGACGTCGTCGGCGTCGCGGGCTACGACCCGGAGCTCTTCCGCGGCGTGTCGCTGTCGTTCGAGGAAGCGATGCAGCGCTACTCCGA
>DASVSV010000266.1:0-1637 GCA_036387915.1 Thermoanaerobaculia bacterium | reverse complement strand
CGCACGAGATCAAGGGTCCGCTCACCGCGGCGCGGCTGGAGCTGGAGCGGTTCGCCGATCTCGCGCGGCACGGCGCGCCGGACGAAGAGCTCGCGTCGGCGCAGGAAAGCATGGCCGAGGAACTGGACCGGCTGGCGCGGTTCACGCGCGACTTTTCGACGTTCGGAGGATTGGGCAAGCCCGTCCTGCGTCGCGAGTCGCTGGGACAGGTCATCGAAGAATTCTGCGCGACGTTCGCCAACGCCTGGCCGTCGCTGCGGCTCGAAGAGAACGGCGGGGACGCCATCGTCTGCATCGACCGCGACATGCTGCGCCAGGTGCTGGTCAACCTCTGTACCAACAGCGCGCGGGCGGTGAACGGCGACGGACGCATCGGCTTCTCGATCGTGAAGAATGGGCCGCGCGTTTTTCTGGACGTGCGCGACAACGGCTCAGGCATCCCGGCGTCGCTGCGCGCGCGCGTGTTCGACCCGTACGTGACCACGCGCAAAATAGGGGAGGGGATGGGACTCGGATTGTCGATCTCACGCAAAGTGATGCTCGATCATGGCGGAGACCTCGTGCTCGTCGAGACCTCGCCGAAGGGGACGCACTTTCGTCTCACGTTCGGAGCGCCGGAATGCAGTTGATCCTCATCGTCGAAGACGACGAGAAAATCGCCGCGAACATGACCTTGCGCCTGCGCGAGGAGGGCTACGGCGTCGTGCACTTTCGGTCGGCCGAGGATGGGCTTTCGTATCTGCGGGACAAAACGCGCGTGCAGCCGGACATGGCCCTGGTCGACGTGCGTCTGCCGGGCATGAGCGGCATCGACCTGGTTCGCATCATGGGCGAGGCCATGCCGCCGTCGATCGTCATCTCCGGCGAAGCGTCGATGAACGAGACCGTCGAAGCGATCCGCCTCGGCGTGCACGACTTCATCGACAAACCATTCAGCCGCGAGCGCCTGATCAAGTCCGTGCGCAACTGCCTCGAGACCGCCGCGCTGCGCCAGCAGGTCGGCGCGCTGCGCTCGCGCGAGCAGCAGATCGTCGGCGAGTCGGACGCCGTGCGCGTGCTGCGCGCCGCGATCGAGAAAGTCGCGCCGACCGACGCGCGCGTCTTGATCCGCGGGGAGAGCGGGACGGGCAAAGAGCTCGTCGCCGCGGCCATCCATCGGGAGAGCCGGCGCGTGTCGCGGCCGTTCATCAAGCTCAATTGCGCCGCCATTCCGGCGCACCTCATCGAGGACGAATTGTTCGGTCACGCCCGCGGCGCGTTCACCGACGCGAAGACCGCGAAGCGCGGACTGTTCGAGGAGGCCGATGGCGGCACGCTCTTCCTCGACGAGATCGGGGACATGGAGCCGGCGCTGCAATCGCGGCTGCTGCGCGTGCTCGAGGACGGGCGCGTGCGGCGCATCGGCGAGACCGCGGACCGTGCCGTGAACGTGCGCGTGCTCGCGGCCACGCATCGCGACCTGGAGACGCTCGCGCGCGAAGGACGCTTTCGCGAGGACCTGTTTTTCCGCCTGGCGACGGTGCCGGTGGACGTGCCGCCGCTGCGTGAGCGGAGCAGCGACGTGCCGCTGCTCTTCGCGACCTTCCTGCAGCACTTCTGCGCGCGCAATCAGCGCATCCAGTTGTCCGTCGACGCGG
>DASVSV010000265.1:0-12043 GCA_036387915.1 Thermoanaerobaculia bacterium | reverse complement strand
GACTGGGGTCACTCAGCGCTGCCGGTCGTCGGCCCGCCGGAGGCCCCTCGTCGTCTCCCGTCGTCACGCGCGTCAGTACTTCTTCAGCTCGTCGTCGAGATATCGCAGCGCGTTCTCGAGCGCGGCGCGGTGCACCGGGGTCCGCGCCGCCTGGAGCTCGCGGGAGACGCGGGAACGCGAGAGCTCCAGCCCTTCACGTTTCGATCTCCGCTCCAGCTCTTCGTGCGTCGGTTTCTCTCTGCTGCTGCGCCCGAACACCTCGCTCTGCTGCGATTCGACGGACTTGCTTTCCCATCCGCGAGCCATGCGAAAGACGCGTGCACACTCGAAGCCAGATTGAGACAGCTCTGCCATACCCCCGGCGACTGACGGCACCGCCTTTGAAACCACTGCGCGATATGGCGCGGACGCGACCGGCGGAGGCGGTGCAGACCCTCGAGCAGGGCTCGATCACGTTTCTCTACCGCCCGCGAGTCGAGGAGCAGCACCCGGACGAGCTGAATGACGTGCAGCGCCTGCTGCTCCTCCTCTCTCCGGGCGGCTCGGCGTTCGAGCGGCTGATCGCCGTCGGACGCAAGCGCCTCCCCCGCTCGGCGCGGCGCGACCGTTTCTGGGGCTTCGTCGACCTCGTCCTCACCCCCTACGACATGCACGCCGCCCTCGGGGCGCAGGTGTACGGGACGAAGACCCGCGGCCTCCGCCACCTCCCGGCCGCACGTCCGTTCGCGGAAGGGTCGTACGACCTGACGCTGCACAACGGTCACGCGCATTTCGCGTGGCACGTCGAGCGCGTGCTGGCAGAGGACCCGATCGCGTCCGAGGTGGAGGTCGAGGCGGAGGCGGACTACATTCTCACCATCGCCAATCCCGACCCGGTGGCCTGGGGCCTGCTCGAGCCACCCGACCTCCAGTCCCAACTCTTCGACGACCTGGAGCTCCACGTCCCCATCCCCACGCCGTTCCCCCCTTCGTTACAGCAGCGCTTCCACAACCGCCGCTTCGCGCAGCTCGACGGGACGGAGTGGCTCGATCACCCGGGCGCGGAGCTGGTGTTCGTGGGGGCTGGGGAGTAACCTCTTATACGCAAGGTTTGCAACCTTGCGTATAAAACAATGGAGCGGCTTTCAGAAACGACCATCACGCTGTACGCCGAACTACTGGACCAATGTCTGGCGGTCGAGGGGGAAAGCGGCAGCGGGTCGTACGTTTCGAAGAGCATTAACGGCACAACGTACTGGTACGTGCAGCAGAGCTACGGCAGCGGACGCAAACAGCAGAGGTACGCCGGACGCGAAACGCCTCAGCTGCTCGCCCGGATCGGAAAGCAGCGCGAGGCCCGAATGGACGAGAAACGGCGCCGCGAGCTCGTCGAGATGGTCGTTGCCGGGGGCATGTCGCGGGAACCGGCCGCCGTAGCGCAGGTGCTACGGACGCTCAGCGACGCTCACGTCTTTCGCGCGGGCGGCGTGCTCGTCGGGATCCTCGCCTTCGGCTGCTACGCCAGCCTCCTCGGCGTACGGTTCGATCAGCAGTCTCTGCGGACGGCCGACATCGACATTGCACACGATCCGACGGTGGCGATGGCGATCAGTCGCGAGCCCGCGGTCGACCTTCCCGCTCGGCTCCGTCAGGTCGAACCTCGCTTCTTCGCTGTCCCCGGGCTTGATCCGCGCGAGGCCAGCACGTCGATGAAAGTGCGCGGCCGCGACCTGCGAATCGACTTCGTCACGACTGCCGGCCGCCGCCCCTCGTCAGAGCCCGTCCCTCTCCCGGCTCTCGGTCTCGCCGCCACGCCGCTCCGCGGTATCGATTACCTCATCGGCGAGGTCACGCGCGCTGTCGTAATTGCCGGAAGCGGCGTGCTGGTCAGCGTTCCGCGACCTGGGCGGTTCGCGCTGCACAAGCTGTGGCTGTCGCGCGAGCGCGACGTGTCGCAGCAGGCGAAAGCGCGGAAAGACATTCGTCAGGCGCAGCAGCTCATCGAGGTGCTGACGCAGGATCGTCCGGATGAACTGGAACGAGCGTGGACGGCGCTCGAAGCGCATCGCGGCATGCGGCGCACGATCGGCGCTGTCTGGCGCGAGGTCACCGGCAGCGCGCCACCGTAACTATCCCTCCGCGATTCGGCGGAACTCTTCGTCGGTCAGCTTTACCTCGGCGCCGCGCATGTTCTCCTCGAGGTGTTTCACCTGGGAGGTGCCGGGGATGGGGAGCATGACCGGGGAGCGGCGGAGGAGCCAGGCCAGCGCCACTTCGGCGGAGACGTTGAGCTTGCCGACGGCGAGCGGGTACCAGGGGATGAAGGCGATGTTCTCGCGCTCGCAGTAGTCGAGCACCGGCTCCCATTCGCGGTCGCCGAGGTTGTAGCGGTTCTGGACCGACACCACCTCGAAGTGCGTTCGCGCGCGCTCGATGTCGTCGATCGTCACCTCGGACAACCCGATGTGCCGGATCTTCCCCGCGCGTTGCGCCTCGGCGAGGAAACCGAACTGCTCGTCTTCCGGCACGTTCGGATCGATGCGATGCAGTTGATAGAGCTCGATGCGCTCGAGCTTCAGGCGGCGCAGACTGCCGTCCAGTCCTTCGCGCAGACGCTCCGGCCGGCAGTTCACGGTCCACCGATCGGGACCGCTGCGATCGAAGCCGCCCTTCGTGGCAATCACCAGGTCCGCCGGATACGGATGCAGCGCCTCGGCGATCAGCTCCTCGCTGACATACGGCCCGTACGACTCGGCCGTGTCGATGAGATTCACGCCCAGTTCCACGGCCCGGCGCAGCACGCGCAGCGCCTCGTCGCGGTCGCGCGGCGGACCCCATACGCCCTTGCCGGTGATGCGCATCGCGCCGAAGCCGAGCCGGTGGACCGGCAGGTCGCCGCCGAGGGAGAATGTGCCGCTGTTCGAAGCGTTCGTCATGATTTGCAGTTTATCCCGCGCGCAGACGCGGGATCTCCGGTGCAACTTGCGCGAGCGGCGCCTGCTGGATGCGATGCAGACCGCACCAAAGATCCCGCGTCTGCGCGCGGGATAAATTGAGGCACCGGAAACGACGCGCCCGCGTCCCTCAGACCAGCATATGAGAGAGAGTTGGTGGCGGGTTCTGCTCGCATCAGCGAGACGGGAACGGTCTGCCCGGCGGTTGGAGCGCGCGGTGGCCGCGTTTCACGACGACAGCGACACGCTCGACGCCGTGACGCGCATCGACGATGCCTTCCGACGCTGCGAAGCCGACGGACTGACGCGCGACGAGATCAAAAAACTCGTCGCTCCCCTCATCTGCATCTTCGCCGAACAGCATCACGAGGACGTGCAGTACCGCGTCTCGCTCGTCCGCGGCGGCACGCGCATCGCCTGCATTCATTCTGAAGAGCGCGTGCTCGTCCGCGGCAATCCGTTCGTGTTCAAGAACGGCAGCGGCGTCCTCGTCGACTACCTCGGCGACCGCGCGATGCTCGCGCGCAGCGCCGAGGAGATCTATCGCGGCTGTGAGCTGTACGACGTCAGCCGGCAGCGCGTCTCGATCCGGCGCGAGGCGTCGCGGCTGGCGCTGCTGCTCGAGGTACCGCCTGCTCCAGACCCGTGAGCATGATCGAGAGCGTGCGGCGGTCGCGGCTCAGACGTCCCGGCACGTTCGCGGGGACGAAGGTCTGCTCCGGCGTGATGCGCAGCGTGGCCCGCCCCGGCGGCAGCGCCACATCGACGACCGTCTTCCGCCCCTTCGTCACCTCGGCCGTCACACTCTGCCCTCCATCGACGGCGATCGTGGCGCGATTCGACGCCAGCGGATAGTCGAGCGGGACCTCGAACGTGAGGCGCACGCTGCGCGCGCCCAGATCCGGCAGAGAGAGGATGCCGCGCGCGCCGATCCAGCGCCACGAGCCGGTGCGCGTGCGCTCCGGCGGCGAGATGCCCTCGATCGCGAGGAAACGCTGCGTCACCGGCAGCGGCACGACCGACGCCGCGCCGTAATGGCCACGCGTGAGCTTCGTGTACGCGTCGGGCGTGTTCCAGCGGAACACCTTCCCGTCCGGCGCCTGCGTCGCGCTGTCGGTCAGCTCGTAGAGCGGCACGTCGGTGCGATGGCCGAAGCGCAGCAGGCCTTCGTCGACTTTCAGTCGCGTGTAGCCGCGCAGCAGATACTGCGAGTGCGGCTTCAGCGGCATGTCGTACAGGATGACCGCGTTGCGCGGCGCGACGCTGCGCAGGTATTTGATCGCGGCGAACGGCGGCGCATCGGATTGCGTGCGCTGCCGCAGCAGCGGACCGGTGTACGCGTACGCGCCGAAGGCGTAGAGCGCGAGCACGGCCCAGTCGACGAAGACGTCTTTCGTGACGCGGCGCAGGAAGGCGATGCCGAGCGCCGCCAGAAAGGCGACACCGGGCAGCGCGGGCAACGCGTAACGAACACCATCCGCCGGATCCATCATCGCCAGCGCGAACGCGAAGTACACCACTGACATGGCGATGACCGGCAGCACGACGCGCAGGCGGCGTTTGGTGGCGTCGAACAATCCGAGGGCGGCCAGCGCGAGGACCGGCAACGCCAGCCATTTGGGACCCCATGGATGCGAGACGAAGCGGAGCACGATCTGCGCGGTCGAGCGGCCGGTGCGCGAGATGTCGGCATCGTGCTGCGCGAAGTACGCGGCCTGTCCGGACATCCACTTCCAGAACATTTCGATGCTGCCCGTCACGGAGATCAGCGCGATCAGCCACGCCGCGCAGGCGATGGCGAACCATTGCACGGCGATGAACCGCTCGCGCCACGAGCGCAGCAGCAGCACGGTCATCCCGAACAGCGGCACGACCGCGATCGCGAACTGCAGTCGCCAGCCGACGGTGACCGCGCACGCCAGCGCCGCGAAGGCGATCCATGCATTCGCGTTCCTCGGAGTTCCTCGGGTTCCTCGGAGTTCCTCGGGGGGGTCCGCCGAGGAACCGAGGAACTCCGAGGAACTCCGAGGAACTTCCGTCAGGCACTTCGCGCACAACCAGATTGACGCCGCCAGCAACGCCAGCGCGCCGGAGTCGGACTGCGGCAGCGTCGCGTGCAGCAGCATCGCCGGCGAGGTGTAGAAGAGGAACGCGCCGAGCGCGCCGGCACGCGTGTCGCCCATCAGTTTGCGAAACGCAAAGCCGAGGAGGATGAAGCCGGCGACGGCGGTGAAGGCGCTGAGGCCCGTCAGCGTGCGGAACGGGACGTAGCCGAACAGCGGCGCGGCGAGCTTGGCCACGGCGATGTAGATCGGGTAGCCGGGCGGCGGCGGGAAGTGGTTGAGCGGGTCGTAGTTCTCGACGGCCATGCAGAAGAGGCTCTCGTCGTACTCCCAGATGGTGCGGGGGATGGACGTGAGGTGGAGCAGCGCCACGACGATGGCCGCGCCGAGGAAGATCGCTCTCTGCACCGCGATATCATCGCTGCTGTGTCAAGCGTGAAACGCGGCCGCGGCCGGCCCCGCCGTGAAGGGGCCGACGAGGAGATTCTCGACGTGGCCCGCGACCTGCTCGCCGAGCGTGGCTATCGCGAGCTCACGGTCGACGCGGTCGCGGAGCGCGCCGGTGTCGCGAAGACGACGGTCTATCGCCGCTGGCCCTCGAAAGGCGCCCTCATCGCCGCGACGATTCCCCCTCCGCCCGACACATTCGACGATGCCGACGCGGTGCTCCGCGAGGTGACGGCGATCCTCACCCCGCTCGCCGACGCCGAGGACGACGCCGAGCTCCTCGGCGTCCTGCGCGTCGTGCTCGGCCCACGCCGCACGGCGCTCGCGCAACTCGTCGGCGACACCCGCGCCGACGAGCTCCTCGGCGCCGTCGTGATGCGCTTCTTTATCGCGCGCTGAGGGGACGACGAGGAGCCTCCGGCGGGCCGGTACGACCGGCAGCGCTTGTTGGCCCAGCCTGAGCGCACGTGGCTCTACCAAACACGTGTTGTCGCGAAGACTGGGCCCACTAAGCGCTGCCGGTCGTACCGGCCCCGCCGGAGGCCTCCCGTCGTCCCCTGTCGCAAGATCACGAAGACTTCATCGACAGGGCGATGCGGCGGCGGTCGAGGTCGACGCTGACCACCTTTACTGAGACGCGGTCGCCGACCTTCACCACCGCGTGCGGGTCGCGGACGTATTTCTCGGCGAGCTGCGACACGTGCACGAGGCCGTCCTGGTGCACGCCGACGTCGACGAACGCGCCGAAGGCGGTCACGTTCGTGACCACGCCGTCGAGCTGCATCCCGGCGCGGAGATCGTCCAGCTTCTGCACGTCGTCGCGGAACTTCGGCGGCTCGAACGAGCCGCGCGGGTCGCGGCCGGGCTTCTTCAGCTCCGCGAGGATGTCGCGCAGCGTCGGCTCGCCGACGTCGTCGGCAACGTAACGCTTCCAGTCGATGCGTTCGACGGCGGCGGCGTTGCCGACCAGCTCGCGCAGCGGCAGACCGTGATCGCGCGCCATCCGTTCCACGAGCGCGTACCGCTCCGGATGCACGGCGCTGTTGTCGAGCGGATGCGCGTCGCGGATGCGCAGGAAACCGGCGCACTGTTCGAACGCTCGCGCCCCGAGGCCGCGGACGTCCATCAGCGCCTGTCGCGAACCGAATGCACCGTGCTCGTTGCGATGCTCGACGATGCGTTTCGCCAGCACGGGACCGATGCCGGAGACATGTTCGAGGAGCTGCGCCGAGGCGGTGTTCGCGTCGACGCCGACCAGGTTCACGCACCAGTCCACGACCTCGCCGAGCTTCTTGCGGATGAGCGTCTGATTCACGTCGTGCTGGTACTGCCCGACGCCGATCGACTTCGGGTCGATCTTCACCAGCTCGCCCAGCGGGTCCTGCAGCCGGCGGCCGATGGAGACGGCGCCGCGCAGCGAGACGTCGAGGTCCGGGAACTCCTCGCGCGCGACCTCGGACGCCGAATAGATCGACGCGCCCTGCTCCGAGACCGACACCACCGGAACGTCGGAGACCGCCGCGCGCACGAACGTCTCCGCCTCGCGCGAGCCGGTGCCGTTGCCGACCGCGATCAGCTCGGGGCGATGCTTCTCGACGATCGCACGCAGCGTTTTCTCCGCCGATGCGCGCTCGCCGGCCGAGCGCTCCGTGTAGAGCGTGGCCGTCTCGACGAGCTTCCCCGTCCCATCGAGCATCGTGGTCTTGATGCCGGTGCGCAGGCCGGGGTCGAGCGCGAGCACGCGGCGGCTGCCGGCCGGCGGCGCGAGCAGCAGGTTGCGCAGGTTCTGCGCGAACACTTCAATCGCCTGCGCGTCGGCGCGCGCCTTCAGGTCGGCGCGCAGCTCGCCTTCCAGTGAGATGGAGAGCAGGCGCTTCCAGCCGTCTTCCACGGCCTTGTCCCGCTCCTCCGGAAAAGGGGATTTCGTGCGCGCGCAGCGGACCTTCAGTCCGGCCACGATCTCCTCGTCGGGAAAGCGGAGTCGCACGTTGAGAAACTCCTCCGCCTCGCCGCGGAAGATGGCCAGCACCCGATGCGACGGCGCGTGGGCGAGCGGCTCTTTGTGGTCGTAGTAGAGCTCGAACTTGCTCTTCGCCGTTCTCTTGCCGGAGAGCACGCTCGACGAGAGCACGCCTTTCCGCGACGCCAGTCCGCGCGCGAACTGCCGCAGCGAAGCATCCTCGGCGACGCGCTCGGCGTTGATGTCGCGCGCGCCGGCCAGCGCTTCGTCGTCGAAGGCGCCGGCCTGCGGGCCGCTCCCCCACACCCAGTCCGCCAGCGGCTCCAGCCCCTTCTCCCGCGCGATCGTCGCGCGCGTGCGCCGCTTCGGGCGGTACGGCAGATAGAGGTCCTCGAGCTCGGTCCGCGTCTTCGCATTGACGATCGCGCGCGACAGCTCCGGGGTGAGTTTCCCCTGCTCGTCGATCGTCTTGAGGATGGTCGCGCGGCGCTCGTCGAGCTCTTTCAGCTCGGCGGCGCGGTCGAGGATGTTCTGGATCTGGACTTCGTCGAGGTTGCCCGTCGCTTCCTTGCGATAGCGGGCGATGAAGGGGACGGTGGCGCCGCCGCGATGCAGCTCGAGAACGCTCTCGATCTGCCGCAGACGAAGCGAAAGCTCACTGGCGATGAGGGAGACGTGCACGCGGAACGTTTATCATGCGCGCGGAAATGAAAACACTGCTGCTCGTGGGCGGAGTCCTGCTCCTGCTCCTCGGTCTGATTCTGCTCGTCGCCGCGCTCGTGGTTTTCCTCGTCGCGCGCAACCGCGCGGCGAAGAGCGGAGGACAGCCGTTCGTGCCTGTCCAGCCGGTGACGGCTCCGCCGCCACCGCCTCCTCCTGTCCATGATCCGGCGGAAGTGCCTCTTCCCGACATCCCGCCCCCCGCACCACCACCCGCACCGACACCCACACCCGACCCGGTCTTCGACAGCGACGCGACCGTCCTCGCCGGCAGCACCGGCCTCGGCGTGCTCTACGCGGTCTCCGGTCCGCTGGCCGGGCAGACGTTCCCGCTGAAGATCGACGGCTTCTACATCGGCCGCGACCGCACGCTGTCGCAGGTCGTGATCGAAGACGCGAGCGTCTCGAAGCGCCACGTCTGGGTCGGCGTACGCGAGGGTGTCGTGACCGCGGTCGACCAGTCGTCGACGAACGGCACGTATCTCAACACCCTCGGCACGCGCATCGGCCAGGTGCGGCTCACCCCCGGCGACACGCTCATCCTCAGCGACGACGTCGCGCGCTTCGCATACAAAGCCTGACATGAAGAACACCTGGAAGATCCTCGCGGGATGCGGGTGCATCAGCATGCTCGCCGGCGCCGCCCTCCTCGCCGTCTCCTTCTTCGCCGGCAGGGCCATGCTGCGCGACGACCTCGCGCATTACGAGAACACGCGCGAAGGGCGCACCGGCAAGCTCGCCGAGAACTACGTCGACTTTTCGTTCGACTATCCGAAGTCGTGGACGATCGAGACGAACGATCCGGACAAAATCAACTTCGTCACCGCCGAGCGCACGGTCGAAGAGAAAACGTACGAGAATTTCAACGTCGGCTACTTCCGCCCCGCGCCGGCCGACGAAGCGAATCAGCAGCTCTACCGCGAAGCCCTCGGCACGATCGAGAGTCAGTACACGCAGCAACTGCGCGAGTTCCGCAAAGTGTCCGAGGGGTCGACGAAGGTCGGCAAATACACGGGACACGAGGCGCTCTACACCGGCTACCTCGAAGCCGAAGCCCAACGCATCGACGTCTTCATCCGCGCCATCTTCCGCCCCTCCCCCGACCCCGCCAAAGGCGTCTCCATCCTCATGATCGGCACCACGCTCAACCCGGAGCTCAAGCGCCCCGAAGACCTCGGCACCAAGGGCGAGCTCCCGGTGCTGCTGGAGTCCTTCGAGTTCAAGTAACCGCTCTACCCTCATCCTCCATTAACGCGAAGCGTCTGGAGTGCGGCGGACTGTTAGGAGCAATGGCGCTTCAGATACGCGGCGGATCAACGCGTGCGTAGCACGCGAAGAGAAAATAGCCCCCGGCTTCCAGCCGGGGGCACGCGACACCCAGGCTCCAGCCCGCGTAGCGGGCGACAGATCACGTCCACAGGTATTTCTCGTGCGGCGAGACCCCGTGCACCTTCAACAGGCGAACGGTGGTCTGTCGGCCGCTACACGGGCTGTACCAAGGGCACGCTTGTTCCTTTGGTACGGTCTCCCGAAAATGATGCGAAACCGGCAGCTCGCCGCTGCCGCACTCCGAAACCCATCCGCCATTGGCGTACAATCGCATCGATGTCGTTGCTGAGATTCATCGAGACTCCGGTCTTCACAAGGCAGGTCGTCGACTTACTCAGCGACAGCGAATATGCGGGACTGCAGACGGCTCTCACGCTTCAACCCGACCTCGGAGATCTCATCCCGGCAACGGGCGGTCTGCGCAAGATTCGGTGGAGCCAGCAGGCTCGCAACAAAGGCAAGCGTGGCGGCGTTCGAGTGATCTATTACTGGTATCAGGCAGGAGAGCTGATCTACATGTTGCTCGCCTACTCCAAAGCCGAGCGCGACGATCTGACAGCGGACGAGAAGCGGGCCCCTCCGCTCCGTCATCGCACAGGAGCTGAAATGAAAAAAGCACTCTTCGACGAGCTCGTCTCCAGCATCAAAGAGGCCGGCCGGATTCATCGTGGCGAGCAAAAGGCGTCACGCGAGTTCACCTTCGAGGCGCAGGACGTGCGCGCCATTCGCGAGAAGCTGAACAAATCGCAGTCCGAGTTCGCCCGGATGATCGGTGTGAGCGTGGCCACGCTGCAGAATTGGGAACAGGGTCGACGGCAGCCGGAGGGACCGGCGCGTGCGCTACTGGTCGTCGCGTCAAAAGCGCCACGTACGGTCGAAAGGGCGCTTGCCGAAACAACGCGGCGCAGCGCGTAGAGATCAGAACTCAGCGAGCACGTTTCGCGTGACCGCGGGCACGATCGTCACGTCGTCCGCGATGCCGCGCGTGAAGACGATCAACACGAACTTGCGGCCATTCGGGAGCTCGAGGTACGCGGCGTCGTGGCGCACTTCGCTGGTCCAGCCGGCTTTCGACCAGAGGCGCGTGCCGGTGGGGACGGCTTCGCCGATGAACTCCTTGACCTGATTCTCTTCCGCGCGGACGGGGGAGAGGGGGCGGGCGAGGAGGGCCATCATGTCGTGCGCGCCGGGGGCGCGGCGGCGGACGAGCCAGAGCATCAGCGACGCGGTGGCGTTGGCGGTGAGCATGTTGCGGTTCTCGCGATTGGTGCCGAGGACCTGGCGGTCGACGCCGTAGGGGCCGAAGCTCCAGGGCTTCATCATCGCGCTGACGTTGTTCGTGTAGCCGAGGCGCTGGAAACGCTGGTTGATGGTACGGCGGCGGTCGATGTAGCGGCGCAGCGCGCGGCCTTCCAGCGGCGGACCCGGCACCGTGCCGGCCAGCAGGTCGACGAGGTAGGCCGTGGCGTCGTTGTCGGAGACGACGATCATCTCCTTCAGCGCGCGATCGACGTCGCCGATCTTCTCCTTCTGCGTCGCGTAAACGTCGGCCATGAAGAACAGCTTGATCACCGACGCGGGATAGAACGGCGCGTCGCCGTGATAGTCGCCACGCGAGACGGTCTTCGGATCGCTGACGTCGACGAGACTGATGGCCAGGTCGTCCGCCTTCAGTTTCGGATACGCCTTCAACGTCGCCTCGGCCGCACTGCGCAGCCGGTAGTCCAGCGACGGATCGCGCGCGACGTCGGTGAACTCGCGATAGTCGGCGCGCGCGGTGAAGGCGAAGAGAGCGATCAGCAGGATGCGGCGCATGGGGCGCAGTCTATCAACGCAGCTTCTCCGCGATCAGTCCGCGCCAGATCTCGGCGTCCGGCTCCTCGTTCCACGGCAACCGCACCAGCACGGTCCTGCTGTCCGGGAGCACGATCTGCCACCCGCGCACATACGCGGACGTGTTCCTCGTCCCCGACCGCCCGCCGCCGTACTCGTACCACTCCGTCTCCAGTCGTAGCGACGTGCCGCGCGGCACGACCACCTCGCGCGCACGCGAGCGCGACACCACGAATACGGCGCCCGCGACGATCAACAACACCGCGGGAGCGAGCAGGCGCGGCGCCTTCCGCCGCCGCACCGCGAAGCCGACGATCACCGCGATCGCGGACGTGATCCCGAGGATCACGCTCAACCGCGTCGTGGCCCAGAGGGAACGCCGGAACACCACCCGATCGCGCTCCACGAGAATCACGTGATCGTAGACGTGCACCTCGGACGCCGCACGCACGCGCTCCGGATGATGCCGCCCCGCCATCGCGCCGGCGAACCCGCGTCCCCACCAGAGAAAGCCCATCCCCGCCACGAAGCCGTACGCCGCACCCGCGACGATGACGATCGTCAAGACGCAGCCGAGGACGTTCTTCCCGCGCGTCATATCAGATTGAACCTGACCGGCAGCGGCACGATCATTCCGTTGAGCTTGTACGGCGTCCCCCGAGCGTGCATCGCATGGTGGAGATTGTACGGGCGCACGTGCCTCGGACCACGCGCGTCCATCCACCCACACCGTAGCCGAACGTAGGGCGTGGCTTCAG
>DASVSV010000264.1:0-4812 GCA_036387915.1 Thermoanaerobaculia bacterium | reverse complement strand
CTCGTTTCCAAGTACGACCTCCTGTCGATCCCGGTCGTCGACATGCAGAACACGCTCGTCGGCGTCGTCACCGTCGACGACGTCCTGGACGTCATTCAGGAACAGGCCGAGGAAGACCTGCTGCACCTCGCGGGCGTCGCCATCAGCGAGCGCGTGACCACGCCCGCGCGCGAGACGTGGAAGACGCGCTTTCCCTGGCTGGCCGTGAACCTCGTCACCGCGTTCGCCGCGGCCTCCGTCGTGGGCGCGTTCTCCAAGACCATCGAGAAGTGGACGGTGCTGGCCGCGTTCATGCCGATCGTGGCCGGGATGGGCGGCAATGCCGGGACGCAGACCCTGACCGTGTTCGTGCGCGCGCTCGCGTTAGGCGAGGTCGACTGGAACTCCGGCCTGCGGCCGATCTGGAAAGAGCTGCTGGTCGGACTGGCGAACGGCATCCTCATCGGGACGATCGCCGCCACCATCGCCGGATTCGCGACCGGCGACTGGATCCTCTCGCTGATTCTTCTCGCCGCCATGACGGTCAACCTCGTCATCGCCGGCGTCGCCGGCGGCTTCGTGCCGCTGATCCTGGAACGCCTCGGCTTCGACCCCGCCGTGGCCTCGTCGATCTTCGTCACGACCTTCACCGACGTGGGAGGTTTTTTCTCCTTCCTCGGCCTGGCGACGCTGGCGTTGCACTTCTTGCGGTAAGCGACCCGAATGCCTCGTTGCTCGTGCCCGGCCGAGGTGGCTCTCGCCCCGACGCACCCCTGCCGAGCAACAGTCAACGACTCGGTCCGCGGTCAATCCAGCGTGTAAAGTCCGCGTAATGCACGGGTTGCCGGTAACGGAATGTTCACCACCGTACAGAAAAGACCCATAGCCGCTTTGTCAAGAGGGCAATGCGAGGTTTTACGGATGGGCTGGTCTGACAGTAAGTGTAGCGGGGAGAGACACTTAGCTTTCTTGCCTAACGTTGTGTGCAAACCGCTCGAAAGCCTGAGTTTTTGCGGCTTCGCGAGCGTTTTAACCCGATTTCCGCAGGGTTTTCCACACTTTCTGTGTAAAGAAAGAATCCCCCTCACGGATGAATCGCGGTTCATCGCGGGTAAGGTCCAGAATCGCTGAAGGTTCGCCGCCGCGGATGCCTCCGTCGACGACGTCCAGGGCGTTTTGCAAATCACGTGCGAGGGCTTCGGGACGATCGACGGCCGGCGCTCCGCTGCGATTGGCGCTCGTCGATACCAGCGGTCCGGTGCGCTCGATCAGCGCCCGCAGCCAGTCCAGCGCCGGGATGCGCACCGC
This sequence comes from Thermoanaerobaculia bacterium, assembly GCA_036387915.1. Classification (GTDB taxonomy): domain Bacteria; phylum Acidobacteriota; class Thermoanaerobaculia; order Gp7-AA8; family Gp7-AA8; genus QHVT01. The sequence goes on along the minus strand of DASVSV010000264.1, from coordinate 3,525 downwards.
CAGCGTCGACTCGCCGCGCGGCAGGATGGCCGTCAGCGGTGCCGGCCAGATCGAGGCGAGCGCGGCCACGATTTCCGGAGCGGCGGTGATGCCGAGGTCGGTCAACTGCTCCACTGAGGCCGCCAGGACGATGAACGGCTTCTGCCCGTCACGTCCCTTGATCTCGACGATCCGCGCCACCGCCTCGGCATTCGTGGCGACGGCGTGCAGGCCGTAGATCGTGTCGGTCGGCATCAGCACGACCGCGCCGCCCGCGAGCGCGCTGGCGATCTGGTTGAGCTGGAGCGTGGTCGGCGCGTCCTCGATGTGCCAGCGGCGCGTCATCTGGTCATCAGCAGCTCGCGCGCGTGGGCCACGGCCGAGGCGGAGATTTTCTCTCCTCCCAGCATGCGCGCGATCTCCTTCACCCGCTCCTCGCCGTCGTCCAGCCTGCGGATGCGCGCGCGCGTGTGGCCCTCGGCGTCTTCTTTCCAGACATAGAAATGCGTCGTGCCGAAGCCGGCGATCTGCGGCAGGTGCGTCACGCAGATGACCTGGTTCCGCGCACTGAGCTCCTGCAGCTTACGACCCACCACCTCGGCCACGCGTCCGCCGATGCCGGCGTCGATCTCGTCGAAGACCAGCGTGGCCGCGGCCGCGCGCGTCGAGGCCTTGAACAGCGCCGCCGCGATGGCCAGCTGGATGCGCGACAGCTCGCCGCCCGAGGCGATGCGCTGCATGGCCTTCGGCTCCTCGCCGCGGTTCGGCGCGATGAGGATCTCGATGCGATCGAGTCCGTGCTCGCGCGCGGTCTCTTCGCGTTCGACGACCACTCGCACCGTCGTGCGCTCCATGGCCAGGTCGTTGAGCTCTTTCTGGATGGCCTGCTCGAACGCGCGGCCGGCCTTCTTCCGCGCGGCGGAGAGTTTGTCCGCCGCCTTGCGATACGCGTTGATGCGCGTTTGCTCGGCGTGCTGCAGCTTCTCGACGCTCGACTCGTAGTCGACGAGCAATTCGTATTCGTCCTGGATGCGGCCGAGGTGCTCGAGGACGCCCTCGATGGAGCCGCCGTACTTTTTCTCGAGACGCTCGATGGTGACGAGGCGCTCCTCGAGCTGGTCGAGACGGGCCGGATCGTGGCGCGTGCTTTCGGAGAGACTGGCCAGCGTGCGGCCGAGGTCCTGCACGCGGTAGAGCGCGTCCTGCAGGTCGTTGGCGATCACGCGGATGTCTTCGATCTGCCGCGAGAGCGGCTGCAGGAGATGGAGCGCGCGGCCGATCTGCGCCAGCGCGGAGTCTTCGTGCTCGTCGAGAAGTTGATACGCGCCGGCCGTGGCCTCGATCATCTCGCGCGCGTGGCTGAGGATCGCTTTATCGGAGCGGAGCGCATCCTTCTCCGCCGGATCGAGTTTCGCCGCGGAGATCTCGTCGAGCTGATACTTGAGCAGGTCGAGCCGCAGCGCGCGATCGCGTTGTGCGTCGGTCATCTCGCGCAGCTGATCGGACGCAAGTTTCCACTCGTGGTAGAGCCGGCGCGTGTCGTCGACGAGCGCGTCGTGGCCGCCGTATTCGTCGACCAGTTCGCGATAAGTCTGCCCCGCGACGCGCTGATGCGATTCGTGCTGGCCGTGGATCTCCAGCACCGCGTCCATCGCCGACGCGAGCTCGCGCACGGCGAGAGGGGAGCCGTTGATGAGCACGCGGCTGCGTCCGCCGGCGGCGATCTCGCGCCGCACGATCAGCTCGATCGCGCCTTCGCCGGACTCGCACTCCACGCCCAGCTCATCGAGCTGCGCCCGCAGCGTGGCCGGAAGATGGAACACGGCCTCGGCCGTCATGCGATCGCTGCCGCCGCGGATCATCTCCGTCGAGCCGCGCGCGCCGCGCAGGAACTCGAGCGAGTCGATGAGCAGCGATTTGCCCGCGCCCGTTTCGCCGGTGAGCACGTTCAGTCCCGGGCCGGGCTCGATGGCGAGCTCTTCGACGATGGCGAGGTTCCGGACTTTGAGGTACGTGATCACGTGCTCGAAAAAGTGTACCTCGGCGGCTGTCATCCCGAGCGTGAGTCGAGGGATCTGGGCGGGCGGGGGCGCGCTGCTCGTTGCAGCACGTGCCTGCCGCGCCTCCACCCGCCCAGATCCCTCGACTCGACACTCGGGATGACAGGCAGGCATGCCCCTCGCTACGGAACAGCCTCATGAAGAAGCAGACGGTAGTGCTGGCCGCGATTCTCGCCGTCACGGTTGCGTGCTCCAGGAGTGAAACGAAACAGGCGAACAACGATGCACAACAGACGGCCACGAACGTCGCCGAAAAGGCCGACGACGCGATCGCCATTCCTCTCGGCGGCAAAGACGACCCCGCGGCGCGAGAGAAGGAACGGTTCGACGAGAGCTGGCGCGGCATCTTCCAGAACACGAACGTGCAGCAGCAGGCGCCGCCCCCGCAGGCCGCGAAGCCGCCGGCGGTGCAGGTCACCTTCGTGCCCAACGGCAAGGAAGCGTTCGCGAAGCCGATCGTGCCCGCCGCCATCAACACCGCGCCGGTGGTCGTCCCGATCAAGGGCGACATGTCCGGACCGTCGGTCCTGAAAACGCAGGTGTATCTCGACCGCGTGCATTTCTCCGTCGGAGCGCTCGACGGACGCTGGGGCCGCAACTCGGCCATCGCGCTCTGGTGGTACCAGCGCTCGCGCGGCATCCAGGCCGCCGATCCGGGCGCGCTCGACGAGGTGACCTTCCGTTCGCTGGCCGCGGAGGCGGGCGGCGGGCCGGTACTGAAGGAGTACACGCTCACGGAGGAAGACCTCAAGGGTCCGTTCGTCAGCGTGCCGGAAGAGATGTACGACAAGGCGGAGCTGGACTGTCTCTGCTACGAGTCGCTGCAGGAAAAGCTCGCCGAGCGCTTCCACACGACCATGGACTTCATGGACCAGCTCAACGGGGACGTGCAGTTCGGCAATCTGAAGGCGGGCGACCGCATCTGGGTGCCGAACGTGCGCGACCCGCTGACGCAGGACCGGCCCGACATCGCGCGCGTGGTGGTCTCGATCCGCGGCAACACGTTCAACGCCTTCGACGCGCAGGGCAACCTGATCTTCCATGCCCCGACCACGCTCGGCAACAAGTACGACCCGTCGCCGAACGAGACGGTCGAGGTGAGGAAGATCGTCCACGACCCGCACTTTCACTATCAGCCGAAACTCTTCGCCGAGGTGCCGGACGACGAGCCGGAAGCGAACCTGAACCCCGGCCCGAACTCACCGGTCGGCGTGGTCTGGGTCGCGCTCAGCAAACGGCACTTTGGCGTGCACGGGACGAGCGACCCCGACTCGATCGGATACGCGTCGTCGCACGGCTGCGTGCGTCTGACGAACTGGGACGCCGCCGAGGTTGCGCGCCGGCTGTCGCCGGGGATCAAGATCGAGTTCCTGGACACGCGTCCGACGGAGACGGCGTCGCGGTAGCGGAACCCATCACAGTAAGCGCGAAAACGTAGGGCGTGGCTTCAGCCCGCCCCTCCCGTGGGTGGCGGGCGCGAATGCCG
>DASVSV010000263.1:0-3682 GCA_036387915.1 Thermoanaerobaculia bacterium | reverse complement strand
GACTCGCTGCACCTTGTCCGACTCGCCGCAAAGGCATAACCATCCGAACCGCCGTGTGCGGACCCGCATGCACGGTGGTGTGGGAGGGGGTGCGCCGCGAGGCGCCCTCCTATCCCGATCCCCCGGCTTCCAGCCGGGGGTGGTACGTGCCACCAAACCAGCCCGCGTAGCGGGCGACAGATCACCGAGGTACTATGGCGCCGGGACATCCGCATAGGTCCAAAAGCCTATGCCGCGAAGCTATACCTCGGTGATGGTCCACATCGTCTTCTCGACGAAGGATCGTCAATCATTACTCGTTCCTGCTCTCGAAGAGAGGCTCTATCCGTACCTCGGCGGGATCCTCCGCGAATTGGATGGAAGGCTGCTCACCGTAAACGGCGTCGAGGATCACGTCCATCTACTGGCGTCGATGCCCGCGACGACGTCCATCGCGGAGATCACCGGAAAGATCAAGGGATCGTCGTCAAGGTGGATCCACGGGACGTTTCCTGATCGATCGGGCTTCGCGTGGCAACGTGGATATGCGGCATTCAGCGTCAGCGAATCGCAGGTGTCGCGTGTCGCCGCGTACATCGCTCGTCAGAAGATTCATCACGAGAAGGTCTCGTTCCGAGACGAGTTTGTTCGCTTGTTGAATGCGCACGGGATCTCGCCGGATGAAAAATATCTGTGGACGTGATCTGTCGCCCGCTACGCGGGCTGGAGACTTGGACCTTGCGTTCCCCCGGCTGGAAGCCGGGGGCTATTTTCTTACAGCGTGCTACGCACGCGTTGGTCCGCGGTTCACGCACGCGTTGGTCCGCGGTTCACGCACGCGTTGGTCCGCGGTTCACGCACGCGTTGGCCCGCGGTTCACGCACGCGTTGGTCCGCGGTTCACGCACGCGTTGGTCTGCGGTTCACGCACGCGTTGGTCCGCGGTTCACGCACGCGTTGGTCCGCGGTTCACGCACGCGTCGGTCCGCGGTTCACGCACGTGTCGGACCGCGCTTCGCGCACGCGTGATCCGCGCTTCACTGAAGACGGTTGACCACTGACCCTCTCCCTGCTCTTCGCCGCGAGAGGGTGCCCGAAGGGCGGGGGAGGGGGCGCGCAACCTGCGCTGAGTTACAGGGCACGTTGCGCAGGTCGCGAGGGAGGCGGGTCTCCTGCGCCCTGCCCCTGCTCACCGCGTCCTGCTTCGGATTACTTCTTGTACAGGGTGTTGTGCTTGGCGAGGTTTGCGTCGTTCTCGAAGTAGAAGACGCGTCCTTCCTCGTTCTGGGCGATCACGGCGAGGGCCTTGTCGACGGTCTTGCCGCTGATCGGGTCTTTCGCGACGCGCTTCGCGTCGTTGACCGCGAGCGTGTTCTTGCACATCTCGCAGCAGCCGTAATAGGTCTTGCCGTCGACTTCGACCGGGATCTGCTCCTTGCCCATGGCCATCTCGTTGACCATGCAGACCGTCTTCGGGTCGACTTTGGTCAGCGGACCGTTGGGAGCGTCGCCGGCGGCGAAGGCGGAGAGGGAGAGCGAGAGGCAGAGAGCGAGCAGGACGAAGGCGGTTTTGCGCATGATGGGCATTTTAACGTCAGAGAGCGTCCGCGATCTTCCTGCGCAGGGCCGCGTCCGGCATCGGGCCCTTTCCGGCGCTCATGTTCTGGCGCAGGTGATCGGGCTTCGACGTGGCCGGGATGGCCACGGTGACGGCGGGATGCGAGATGACGAATTTCAGGAACAGCTCGGCCCAGCTCGTCGCGCCGAGGTCTTTCGCGAAGGCGGGCAGCGGCTTGTTGCGCGTCTCGCGGAAGAGTGAGCCGGCGCCGAACGGGCGGTTGACGAGCACGGCCACGCCGCGCTCTTTCGCCAGCGGCAGCAGCGAGCGCTCGGCCTCGCGCTCGGCGAGGGAGTAGTTGAGCTGCACGAAGTCGATGCCGCCGCGGCGGATATACGCGGCCAGGTCGTCATACGCGCCGGAGTGGTAATGCGTGATGCCGATGAACTTGACCCGGCCCTCGGACTTCCATCGCCGCAGTGTCTCGAGATGCGTGTCCGCGTCCTGAAGATTGTGGACCTGCATCAGGTCCACTTTCCCGCGCAGCTTGCGCTCCGAGGCTTCCATCTGCGACACGCCGGCGGCGCGGCCGGTGGTCCAGACTTTCGTGGCCATGAACAGCTTGTCGCGGACGCCGAGCTGCGTGGCGAGATCGCCCAGGACCTGTTCGGAGCGGCCGTACATCGGCGAGGAGTCGACGACCTGGCCGCCGAGTTTGACGAACAGCGAGAGCACCTCGGAGAGCGGCTTGCGCTCGGATGCGGACGCGCCGACGTCGAAGGTCTGCCATGTGCCGAGGCCGATCGGGTAGAGCCTGGGATGCGGACGCGCGGAGGCGAGCGGCGCGATGCCGGCGGCGGCCATCATCATCAGGACTTCACGTCTGGTCATGCGTCTGTCCGTCGTGCTTTCTGCCAAGGGTGTACCCGTTCACGGCCCAGCCGGCGGCGACGGCCATGCCGAGGGCGGCGATCGAGGAGATCCCCGCACCGGCGCTATGCAGTCCGCCCACCAGCCACGCCACGAGCGCGTCGTTGCCGCGGTAGACGAAGGTGTCGATGAAGTTCTTCCCCTTGAACCGCTCCTCGGGGGTCACGACGGTGAACAGCACCTCGCGCCCCGGCCGCGTGAAGCCGTGCTCGCCCACGCGGTGCACGACCTGCAGGACGGCGATCAGTGCCAGTCGCGGGAAGAACGCCAGCGCCGCGAGGCCCGTGCCGATGAGCGCGGGATGCACGGTCAGGGCGATGCGCAGCCCGAGGCGGGTGAGGATGCGGGAGGTGATCAGGGCCTGCGTGATCACGGTGATGGAGTTGTTCGCGAGATCGAGCAGCGCGAAGTAGCGCGTGCGCTCGCCGGAGTCGGAGAAGGCGCGCTTCACGATGTCGGCCTGCTCGAAGTAGATGATCGTGGAGATGGTGGTGTAGCAGATGATGATCAGCGCGATGCGGCGCAGCGTCGGCGAGCGTAGCGCGACGGCGACGCCGGCGAAGACGTTGCCGCCGATCTTCTGCTGCGGAGGCGCGTCGGGACGGCGGGGGATGAGCGTCGAGAGCACTGCCGCGATGCCGAGGAACGTCGCCGAGATGGGGAGGAGATTCATCGGGCCGATGCGCGGCGCCAGCCAGGCGGTGATGATCGGCCCCGCGATCGCGCCGGCCGTGCCGCCGACGGCGATGACGCCGTACAGCTTCCGCGCGTCTTCCTCGCTGTACGAGTCGGCCATCAGGCTCCAGAAGACGGAGATGACGAAGAGGTTCAGCACCGAGATGCCGATGAACAATCCCACGCCCCACGCCACGATGTCGCCGCCCTGCAGCCCCGCGTACGTGAGCAGCAGCAGCACCGCGCAGAGCGCATAAGTGGCCGTGGCGATGGCCCGCCGCCGCACCCGCGCCACGATCCACCCGAACAGCGGCACGAGCAGCAGCGTGGCCACGAACGTCGCCGTGAAGAGCCACGGCAGTTGCTCCACCCCCGCCCGCACGCCGATCTCGTCCCGCACCGGGCGCAGGACGAAATAGCCGCAGAGAACGAAGAAGAAGGTGAGGAAGGGAAGGGCGGCGCGGAGCATCGCGCGCAAGGCTAGCGTGCGCAAGCGCGGCAAGGTGCAACGTGTTCGTGAACGCGTTGCTGGTTACTGGCT
>DASVSV010000262.1:0-3779 GCA_036387915.1 Thermoanaerobaculia bacterium | reverse complement strand
GAAGGCATCGAGCAGATCATCTGGAAGGGGATGGTCGAAGTCATCCGGCACGACAAACTCACCCGCCGCAAGACCAACGGGACGAAGCATGTCAGTCTCCGTCACAGGACGGATCTCGGCGACCGGCCGCGTGCCGTCGTAGACAACAACGGTCTCGCCATTCAAAACGCGGCGAAGATATTCAGCCGCGCCGCTCTTAACTTCCTCGACAGTCGCCTTCATCCGCCAAACAGCTTAAGCACAGAACGTGCGACGTCAACGCAAACGCCGTGGTCCAGACGCTGCGAACGGAGCGTCCTCGCTCCCGAGAACGCGGGCGGTGGCGTGATGCACGCGGCGGAATGAAGATGTCTCGACGCCTATCGGTTGACGATGACCGTCATTCGACCGTCCATCGCGTTCAGGACGGGCTGGCCTGTGGCGACACCGAGCGTCTGCACGTGGATCTCCCGGGGCTTCGCGGGATCGTAGGTGCTGGTGAAGATGAGCGCAGTCGCATCACCGGCCCCTCCTGGCCTCTGCGCATGACCTGCGAACACCACGATGTTGAAACGAAACACGAGTTTGTAAAAGCCCGGCGCGATGCGGGTTACGGCAGGACGGTCGTTATTGGACAAGTCTGTCGAAATGATGTTGCCGTTCGTGCCGTCGATGGTGACAAATCGAAGTGCGGCGTGCGCGCTCGGTGCGGCGAGCACGATCAACAATGACAAGCTGAGGACCATGGCCAGTCGTTTCATCACTGCCTCCTGTTACGTTGGTCGAGTCAAAACCGGAATGACTAGAGTGGGGTGAGCTGCGTCACCGGAATTCTGTACGACTGCCCCGCATGAGTGATCGTGACGTTGCTCAAGTTTGCGGGTGCGGTAAATCGCACGCGGCTCCGGTACGGAGTGATGCCCTGCGTAACGATGGTTCCAGGCGCCGGCGGTTTGATCGTGAACGTGTATCTGCTACCCGACACCTTCGTCCAACTGCGGCTGAAACCGCCCGTCGTATGTTCTCCTGTCGCGACCAGAAGCAAAGTCGTTCCTCGCTGCGCTGCGAAGAAGTTCGCCTCCCGCTGTCCACTGCAGGCCTGCGCGTTTGCCGCCGGAGTACTGATCAGCGAAACAACCACCAGACCCAGCGCCACGAAGCACAAGTAACGAGATCTCATGAAGTCCTCCTGCAACGTAGGAGTGACTCGGGAACGCCAATTCCCAAGATCGTTCAGCGGACGGGTGTCGGCGCAACCAGCTCGATCCCTCTCCGCGCCAGCTCCTCCCTCAAGCGCGGGTCGCACAATGCACGCGTTTCCTCGTCCCAGGCGTAGCGCCAGTGCTGGTAGCCGCGGACGTTGATGCCGGGGTGGGTGACGAGCTCCGTCAGACCGTGGACGTGGTCGAGGAGGGGGACGACGTCCTGCAGGTGGCCGGCGATGCCGACGCCGATGGTGCGGTCGTTGGTGAAGGGGGCGCGGGCGCGGCGGCCGAGGTGGCTGAGGGCGGTCATGGCGGCGGTGCGGGTGGTGGCGCCGTGGTCGTCGACGATGCGCACGTAAGGAATCGCGTATTCGTGCGCGAGGCGCGCCACGACGCGGAAGATGCGCGGGAGGAGGTGCAGGTGCTGATGGCCGTTGAGGTGCGTCACGCGCAGGCTGCTCGCGAGCACGCGCTCGATCTGCGCGCGCAGTTCGCGCTCGATGGCGGCGATGCCGATCGCGCGCAGCAGATAGAGCGGCACGAACGTCGTGTATTTGCGCGGCACGCGCAGGCCCGTGAGCGAGCGCTCTTCCACCAGCGCCAGGTGCACGCCGACGGCGAGCGACGGCACATCGCGCAACCGCGCCACCGCGTCATCGAACGCGACGCCGTTCGCCACGATGCTGCACGCCGTCACGATCCCGTCGCGATGCGCGCGGACGGCCCCCTCGGTCATGCCGGGGTCGAGGCCGACGTCGTCAGCGGTGACGATCAGCTGCCGGCGCGGCATAGCGCTCCGCGTTGTTTCCATCTGGATTCGGCGCTGCCACGCGGCGCTTCCGCATCTCCGGAAAGAGCGTTACCAGCTCGCGCAGGATCTTCAGCACCACGGAAAAGGAGCCGAGGTGCGAGACGCCGCGGGAGCGCGGAAAGTAGTCGATGCCGATCTGCTGGATGGAGAAGCCGTGGTTCTTGGCCTTGACCACCAGCTCGGCGTCGATGAGCGACCCTTCCGACTTCAACTCGACCACGTCCAGGATGCGCCGCTTCATCAGCTTGAACGAGAAGTTGATGTCGCGGTGCGGCCAGCCGAACAGCAGGCCGATCAGCCAGTTGTAGACCAGCGTGTAGACGCCGCGCTTGAATCCTTCCATCGTGCGATCGTGGCGGTACGCCGCGATCATGTCCGCGTCGGTCAGCTCCATGGCCCGGATGGCGCGGCCGAGGACGTCGGGGTCGAAGGGAATGTCGGCGTCCATGTAGAAGACCAGCTCTTTGGTGGCCGCGGCGAAGCCGGTGCGCAGCGTCGCCCCGAGCTTCCGGTTCTTCGGATGATGGAACACCCGCACCCGCGAATCCTCGGACGCGAGCCGCTCCACGATGCGCGGCGAAGCGTCGGTGGACGCGTCGTTGACGATGATGATCTCGTACTCGCCCGCGTAGCGCTCCAGCGACTCGCGCGAGGTCGCCACGGCGTGCTCGATGTTGAGCTCCTCGTTGTACATCGGGATGACCAGCGAGACCGAGGGCTTGAGCGTCATTGTTTTGCGACCGTAGGCTTCGTGGCAGTGTAGATGATGTGCGGGTGCGGGTAGCCGCGGTCGATCGCGCGCGCGGTGAAGCCGGTGAAGCCGATCTCGCGCAGCATGGCCTCCACTTCGGCCCGCGACTGATAGATGAACCCCTCGCCGATGCTCACGTGCAGCAACGTATCGGAGAGCCACTCCTGGAAACGCGCCCACCTCATCTTCCAGCGATGCCCGTTGTCCATGTCCTTGAACACGAACACGCCGCCGGACTTCAGGCGGTCGTAGATGTTGCGGAAGATGGCCCGCCGCACGTCGAGCGACATGCGATACGTGGCGTCGTAGATCACGGCCGCGTCGAAGTTGCTGCCGCGGATGCACTCGTCGTAGCCGGCGATCTTCCTGATCTTCGGCGACGGCGACGGCAGGACGCTCTTGCGGACGTCGGGATCGACGGCGATGACCTCGCGAGCCCGCTCCTCGACGATGAGCTGGGCGTAGAGCGAGTGCCCCGCGCCGATCTCCAGCACGCGCGCGCCGACCGGAATGTCTTCGATGGTGCGCGTGAACGGGCAGGTGAAGTAGCGGATGAGGATGTGCAGGCGGTGACCCGCCGGGTAACGCGAGAACGCGCGGTGCAGGATGCCGAGCGCGCGGAAGTAACCAATGGGCATGCGGCGGCGGATTATAGAGCTACAGGCACGAGGGATGAGGTACGAGGCATGAGTGACGCTCCGCGCTTCGGCGCGATCCTCCGCGCGTAGCGACTCATCCCTCATCCCTCATCCCTGCTTCAGCCGTTTCGACGCGTAGCGCAGCACGATGGCCGTGGCCGCGACGAGCGCGCAGACCGCCGCCACCTTCACGTGCGTCACCACGCCCACGGCCGCGCCGGCCATGGTGTCGATGAAGTATGCGAAGAGATACGTGCTCGGCAGCACGCCGAAGAACGTCGTCACCAGGTAGTCGCGCGTCCGGACGCGGGTCGCGCCGGCGATGTAGTTCAGCGCCACGTACGGCACGATTGGGACGAGCCGCAGCAGGAAAAGCGTGAACGGCGACTCCAGCG
>DASVSV010000261.1:0-11280 GCA_036387915.1 Thermoanaerobaculia bacterium | reverse complement strand
TAATGACGCGTCATTGTCGTGCGAAGCCGAATTATGGGAGGGCATTCGCCGGAGATGCGGACGAGGAGCCGCGTACCCGCTGCGCCCTGCAGCGGCAGCGCTCGAGCTGTTCAATCGGCTCGGCTCAGCGGGCGAGCTGATTCAGGACATCGGCGCTAGCGGAGGCTTGCACAGTGAATCGAGCGAGCCAGCAGTCGAGCTCGCGCGTCAGTACCTCATCCACCGTCGTCCGATTCCGGTCCGCCAGATCGCGCAGCATGTCCGGAAGCGCGAGCTGGGCACGACGCCCTCGGCTCTCCGGAGCTGAACGCTCCCGCCCGCCCTCGTCCGCACCAGACGCGATCGCGCATGCGTGTGTCGATCGGATGGGATTCACGCGGCGCCCGGCGCGGTTGAAGCACGCATGAACTGCCCTGTCTGCAAAAACGTCAACCTGCTGATGACCGACCGCCAGGGAATCGAGATCGACTACTGCCCGAACTGCCGCGGCGTCTGGCTCGACCGCGGAGAGCTCGACAAGCTGATCGAAAAGTCAGTCCCCCCTCGCGCGGTGCCCGAGGATCGCGGCTACGCCGACCGGCCGCCGCAGCGCAGCAGCTACGAGTCGGACCACTCGTACCGCGGCGATCACTCGAAGAAGAAACGGAAAGAGGGGTTCCTCTCGGATCTCTTCGATTTCTGACGGGGCGCGGGCGGGCGTCGCACGCGCGCTCCGAGCTTTGTTCGTGGCAGCGCAGACGCGGATAAGCGGCGTCGCGCGACACCTCTGCGCCTATGAGCCTGTGCACCTCTGAGGCTACGCGGAGTAGAACGGGAAGACGATCCCCCCGCCCCGAGTTAGATTGACTCCACACATGGATTCCATCGTCATTCGCGGTGCACGCGAGCACAACCTCAAGAACATCGACGTCGTCGTCCCCCGAAACAAATTCGTCGTCATCACCGGCGTTTCCGGCTCGGGCAAGTCGTCTCTGGCCTTCGACACCATCTTCGCCGAAGGGCAGCGCCGCTACGTCGAGTCACTTTCGGCCTATGCCCGGCAGTTTCTCGAGCAGATGGAGAAGCCGGACGTCGACTCGATCGAAGGGCTGTCGCCCGCGATCTCGATCGAGCAGCGCACGACCTCGCGCAACCCGCGCTCCACGGTCGGGACCGTCACCGAGATCTACGACTACCTGCGACTCCTCTACGCGTCGGTCGGCGTCCCGCACTGCACGCAGTGCGGGCAGGAGATCCGTCCGCAGACCATCCAGCAGATGGTCGACCGCCTGATGACGCTCGCGCCGGGAACGAAGTTCACCATCCTGGCTCCTTACGTCCGCGGCAAGAAGGGGGAGTACCGCAAGCAGATGCTGCAGATGGTGAAGGAAGGCTTCACCCACGCCATCGTCAATGGCCAGGACGTCGAGCTCTCCGACCCCCCCACGCTCGACAAGCAGAAGAAGCACACCATCGACATCCGCATCGACCGCATCGTGGTCAAGGAAGGAATCGCGCAGCGTCTGGCCGATTCCCTCGAGACCGCGACCCGCGTCACCAAGGGCCTCGTCAAGATCCTCTACCAGGAGGACAAACGCGAAGAGCTGATGTCGCAGAACTACGCCTGTCCCGACTGCGGGATCTCCATCGGTGAGATCACGCCGCGCCTCTTCTCCTTCAACTCCCCATATGGCGCCTGCCAGCGCTGCTCCGGCCTCGGCGTGCTGCTGGAGATCGACGAGCGCAAGATCGTCCCGGACTGGTCGAAGTCGATCGAGGAAGGGGCCATCGCGCTCTGGAAGGAAGGCTCGGAGCACTGGCGCCTGCGCCAGATCCACACCGTCGCCCGTCACCTCAAGTTCAAGCTGACCACACCGTGGGAAAAGCTGCCGGAGAAGGCGCGCCACGCCGTCCTGCATGGCTCCGAGGACAAGCTGAAGTTCGAGTTCGGCGGGGAGGACAGCGCGTACGAGTACACCGGCAAGTACGAGGGCATCATCCCGATGCTCAAGCGCCGCTATCACGAGTCCGACAGCGACGACACGCGCGAAGAGATCGAGCGCTGGATGACGCCGAAGAAGTGCCCTGAGTGCCATGGCAAGCGCCTGCGTCCCGAGGCGCTGAGCGTGACGGTGGCGGGTAACACGATCGACAAAGTCGTGGCGCAGCAGCTTCGTGACACCGACGGTTTCTTCCGCAACGTCAGCCTCACCGCGCGCGAAGAAGCGATCGCCGGCAAAATTTTAAAGGAAGTCCGCGACCGCCTCGGCTTCCTCAACGCCGTCGGCGTCGGCTACCTGACTCTCGACCGCAACGCCGCCACGCTCTCCGGCGGCGAAGCGCAGCGCATCCGCCTGGCGACGCAGATCGGCTCGAAGCTGATGGGCGTGCTGTACGTCCTCGACGAGCCGTCCATCGGCCTGCACCAGCGCGACAACCGCAAGCTGATCGAGTCGCTGCTCGAGCTGCGCGACCTCGGCAACACCGTCATCGTCGTCGAGCACGACGAGGAGACCATCGAGACCGCCGACCACATCATCGACCTCGGCCCGCGCGCCGGCGTGCACGGCGGCCATGTCGTGGCCGAGGGGACGCTGGAGCAGGTCAAGACGTTTCCGAGCTCGCTGACGGGGCAGTACCTGCGCGGCGAGCTGAAGATCGAAGTGCCGCCGGTGCGCCGTCCCGTGAACGGGAACAAGCTCGTGATCCGCGGGGCGCGGCAGAACAACCTCAAGAACCTCGACGTCGAGATCCCGCTGGGCGTGTTCATCGCCGTGACCGGCGTGAGCGGCTCCGGCAAGTCGACGCTCGTCAACGACATCCTCTACAAGGCGCTGTCGCGGCACTTCTACGACGCGCTCGACACGCCGGGCGAGCACGATCGCATCGACGGCCTGGAGCTGATCGACAAGGTCATCGACATCGACCAGTCGCCGATCGGCCGCACGCCGCGCTCGAACCCGGCCACGTACACGCAGCTCTTCGGCGAGATCCGCAACCTGATGTCCGGTACTCCGGAAGCGCGCATGCGCGGCTACGGGCCGGGACGTTTCTCGTTCAACGTGAAGGGGGGCCGCTGCGAGGCCTGCAAGGGCGACGGGCAGATCAAGATCGAGATGCACTTCATGCCGGACATCTACGTAAAGTGCGACGTCTGCGCGAGCAAGCGGTACAACCGCGAGACGCTCGAGGTGAAGTACAAGGGCTACTCGATCGCCGAGATCCTGGAGATGACGGTCGAGTCGGCGCACGAGGTGTTCCGCAACATCCCGCGCATCGCCAACATCCTCCGCACCCTCGAAGAAGTCGGCCTCGGCTACATCACGCTGGGTCAGTCGTCGACGACGCTCTCCGGCGGCGAGGCGCAGCGCGTGAAGCTGGCCAAGGAGCTGGCCAAACGCGCCACCGGCCGCACGTTGTACATCCTCGACGAGCCGACGACGGGCCTGCACTTCGACGACGTCGCCAAGCTGCTGCACCTGATGCACGGCCTGGTGGAGAAGGGGAACACGGTCGTCGTCATCGAGCACAACCTCGACGTCATCAAGACCGCCGACCACGTCATCGACCTCGGCCCCGAGGGGGGCGACGGCGGCGGACTGGTGATCGCGACGGGGACGCCGGAGCAGATCGCGAAAGCGAAAGGCAGCCCGACGGCGGAGTACCTCAACAAGGCGTTGAACGGGATTCCGCTGAGCAGCGGGCGGCGGCCCGCGAATGCAGCGCCAGCGGCGGTTCGGGCGGCACGCCCGGCTCGCGCCGGCGCCTCGCGCGGGTAGGCGTCCGCCTCTTGCGGGGATAGGCGTCCCGAGCGCCGCCCCTCACCCTAACCCTCTCCCCGCTCATCGCGGGGAGAGGGGACACGGCGTCGCGAGAGCGGCCGGGTGCGCAAGATGCGCGCATTGCGAAGCGAGACGGCAGCGCCAGAGCCGCGGGTGTGCTACCTGCGACGCACTGCCCCCTCTCCCCGCTTCGCGGGGAGAGGGTTGGGGTGAGGGGCGGCGCTCGGGACACATTCGCAACGGGACGCCGTACGTTCGGCAGCGCGGCCGGATCGGTTCCGCGATGAGAGTGCACTAAACTGCACACGAGCATGCCCCCGAAGATCTTCCTGCTCTCCCCCGCGAACCTGAGCGGACTGCGTGCGAAGCAGCTCGCGTCGCCGCGGGCGAAGTTTGCGACGGCGCTGCAGTATCAGTCGCCCGAGGGGGTGCCGATCGGGGATGCGTTCGCGTTTATGTCGGCGCTCTACTTCCGCGGCAAGATCGCGTATGCGCGGCATTTTGCCGATCCGCCGGACGGCGTCCTGATCATCACCTCCGGATACGGCCTCGTCCCGCCGGACTGGCGCATCACCGTCGAGCGCATGAAGCGGATGCAGAAGATCGACGTCGACGTCGCCGCGCGCAGTTACACCAAGCCGCTGCGCGAGCATGCGAAGCAACTTGCGACGATGCTGACCGAGGACGCGCAGGTGATCCTCCTCGGCAGCGTGGCCACCGGCAAGTACGTCGACGTGCTCAAGCCGATCCTCGGGCCGTGGCTCCGTTTCCCGAAAGTCTTCGCCGGCCTCGGTGACATGGCTCGCGGCGGTCTGATGCTCCGCGCCGTCCGCGCGGACAAGGAGCTCGAGTACACGACCCTCGACGCACCACGCCATCGAACCGGCGGCAGCGGTAAGATGCCGGCGACGTGGTAGCGATTGCCTGTGTTCTCTTCCCTGACTTTACGCAGCTCGACCTGACCGGTCCGTACGAGGTCTTCCACCGTCTGCCCGATGCGCTCGTGCATCTGGTGGCGGCGGATGCGGAGCCGGTGGAGAGCGAAGGCGGCCTGGCCATCGTGCCGACGCTGACGTTCGCGGAGATGCCGGGCTGCGACGTGATCTTCGTGCCCGGCGGTCCCGGCGTGAACACGGCCATGCTGGACGAAGAGCTGATCGCGTTCATCCGGCGTCACGGTCAGCACGCGTCGTTCGTCACCTCCGCCTGCACCGGCGCGCTGCTCCTCGGCGCCGCCGGTCTGCTGGCGGGATTCGAGGCCGGGACGCATTGGGCGTCGATGGAGTACCTGCAGGCCTTCGGCGCCTGGCCGAAGAACGCGCGCGTGGTCGTCAGCGGCAACCGCATCACCGGCGGCGGCGTCACGGCCGGCATCGACATCGCCCTGCGCCTCGCCGAGGTGTTGCACGGCGCGCAGGTTGCGGAAGAGATCCGCGTGGCCATCGAGTACAAGCCGGAGATCCCGTCGTCGGAGGAATCGCGCGCGGCGGTGCTGGAGAAGTGGCGTGCGATGCGAGTGGAGCGCGCCCGCGTGGTGGAGCAGGCGGCGCGGAAACTCAGCTCGTGAAGCGAACGGCGCTCGTCCTTCCGAACGACACCAACGAGGTCGTCCTCAAATTCGGCGGCGGCCGCGAGCTGCGCCTGACCAACCTGCGCAAGCCGTTCTGGAAGAAGCTCGGCATCACCAAGCGCGACCTGCTGCAGTACTACGCCGACGCGTCGCCGTGGCTCCTGCCGCACCTGAAGGATCGGGCCATGGTCATGAAGCGGTACCCGAACGGCGCGGAGGGGGAGTTCTTCTACATGAAGCGCGCGCCGGCGCCGCGGCCCGACTGGATCGAGATCTGCGACATCGACCACGGCTCGGCAGGGCGGATCAACTTCCCGATCGTGCAGGACCTGCCGTCGCTGCTCTGGCTGATCAATCTCGGCTGCATCGACCTGAACCCCTGGTACGCGCGCTGCGACGACACCGATCGTCCTGATTTTCTGCACTTCGACCTCGACCCGGGTCCCGGCGCGAACTTCGCAAAAGTGCGCGAGGTGGCGTTCCGCGTCCGGGACATCCTAGCCCAACTGAAGATGCCGACTTTTCCGAAGACCACCGGCTCGAAAGGCATTCACGTCTACGTCCCGATCGTGCGCGAGCCGACGCAGAAGGAAGTCTGGGCCATCGCCAAGGCCATCGCCATCGAGCTGGAGAACCGCCATCCGCAGATCATCACCGCCGAGTACCGCAAGGTGAAACGTCCGCACGGACGCGTGCTCGTCGACTACAACCAGAACGCGTGGGGCCGCACGCTCGCGTCGATCTACTCCATCCGCCCGACGCCGTTCGCCGGCTCGTCGATGCCGGTGACGTGGGACGAGCTCGAGTCGGGCGCGAAGGTCGACGACTTCCGGATCGACAACGCCGTCGAGCGGTTGAAAAAGGTCGGCGATCTCTGGAAGCCGGTGCTCGCCAAAACCAAACGCGTGAATCTCTACAAGACCTTCAAGAAATGACACTCCCAATCCAGCCGCCGTACGCGCCAATGGAAGCGAAGCGCGTCGACAAGATCCCCGCCGGCGAGACGTGGCAGTTCGAGCCGAAGTGGGACGGCTTCCGCGCCATCGTCTTCCGCGACGGCGACGACGTCTACATTCAGTCGAAGGCCGGCCAGCCGCTGGCGCGCTACTTTCCCGAAATCACCGACGCGGCGCGCGCACTGAAGCAGAAACAGTTCGTGCTCGACGGCGAGATCGTCGTGCCGGTCGAAGGACGGCTCTCGTTCGACGACCTGCTGCAGCGCATCCATCCCGCGGAGTCGCGGATCAAAAAACTCGCGGAGGAGCACCCGGCCCACTACTACGTCTTCGACCTGCTCGCGCTGAAGACGAAGGACTTTACGAAGCTGGCGATCGAGGATCGCCGCGAAAAGCTGGACGAGTTCTTCACCACCGTGAAGCACGAGCTCATTCATCTCTCTCCCGCCACGATGGACCGCAAGCTGGCCGCGGAGTGGTTCGAGAAGTTCGGCGTCCTCGGCCTCGACGGCGTCATGGCCAAGCGCCTCGGCGAGCCGTATCACTCCGGCGACCGCGAGGGGATGGTCAAGGTCAAGCACCTCAAGACCGCGGACTGCGTGGTCGGCGGCTTCCGCTACGGCGAAGGGACGAAGAGCGTCGGCTCGCTCCTCCTCGGTCTCTACGACGAGGAAGGGCGCCTCGTGCACATCGGGCACACGTCGTCGATCAAGAAGGCCGACCGCGCCGCGCTGACGAAGAAGCTCGAGGCGCTGCGCGGCAAGAACCCGTTCGAGGTGCGCGTGCCCGGCGGCCCCAGCCGCTGGGCCAGCGAGAAGAGCAGCGAATGGGAGCCGGTCAAGCCGAAGCTGGTCTGCGAAGTCGAGTACGACTATTTCTCGCAGGGCCGCTTCCGCCACGGCTCGAAGTTCCTCCGCTGGCGCCCGGACAAGGCACCGCAGCAATGCACCATGGACCAAGTCCTGCCAGGCCGCGCCAAGGGCAAGACGCTCCCATTGGCGGCGACGCCAGGGAGACGACGATAGGCCTCCGGCGGGCCGGAGGCCTCCCGTCGTTCCCCTTGCGAGTTCTGGGATTTCTCTGGGATGCGCCGCCAGAGGGATGACGGAGGCGGGACCGCTCGTTTGGACAGGGCGTGAAAAGACTGCTGGTCGTCCTCGCGCTCCTCGCCACGCCCGCGTTCGCGCAGACCGTGCGCATCACGGAGAAGCCCTCCGGCCTCGTCTCCGGCACGTTGCAGGTGCCGGTCGTGGCGACGGCGCCGGTCGAGAAACTGGCGCTGTTCATCAACGGCGCGCAGTGGACCGCGGCCAACGGGCAGACCATGACCGCGCAGGTCAACGTCGGCCATTACATCCGCCGCCTGCGCATGCGCGCCGTCGGCTACGACGCCGAGGGGAAAATTGTCGGCGAGGACGAGATGGTCGTGAATGATCCGCGTCCGCCGTTCCGCGTCAAGTTGCAGGCGCCGTCGGAGTGGCCGGAGAGCGGCACCATCGAGCTGCACGCCAACGTGCTGCGTCCCGCGGAGATCCACATCGGAGCCGTCGACTTTTATGTCGGCGAAGAAAAGATCGCGACGTCGAACGCCGCGCCGTACAGCGCGAGCGTCGACGCTTCGAAGTTTCCCGGCGCCGTCTACGCGCGCGTCGTGGCGCGCTCGTCGCGCGGGGAGGAGGCGAACGACGTCTTCTTCTTCGGCGACCGCGCGCATGCGACGACGGACGTGACCATCCAGCAGATCCCGGTCTCCGTCGCCGACGGCAACACGCCGCTGCGCGCGGACCAGATCACGCTCGTCGACAACGGCACGCCGCGCCGCATCGAGAACCTCATCGCCGCGAGCGACCAGCCGCTGAACGTCATCCTGCTGATCGACTACTCGGAAAGCATGCTGGACGAGCTGCCGGTGGTGAAGGCGGCCGCGAAGCAGTTCGCGCGCGCGCTGCTGCGGCCGCAGGACCGCCTGGCGGTGGCCGGCTTCAATCAGAGGACGTTCTGGCTGACGGGGTACACGAATGACTGGAACCAGGTGGCGCAGGCGGTGGACCGCGTGCAGCCGGCCGGCGAGACGCATCTCTACGACAGCGTCATCGACATGCTCTACCAGATCCAGAAGGTGCAGGGGCGCCACGCGCTGGTGGTCCTGACGGACGGCGTCGATCAGGGGAGCACGTTCAAGCTCGATCACCTCGTGCACTACGCGCGCTACGCCGGCGTGCCGGTCTACCCCGTGGTCAAGAACAAGCAGCTCTCGCGCTGGATGAAGCTCGGCGTCGGCAGGCTGCAGGCGCGCCGCCTGGACCGCATCGCCGAGGACACCGGAGCGACGTACTTCATCATCCAGAGTGAGCGGGAGCTGGAGCGCGTCTACACGCGCATCGCCGCGGAGCTGCGGCAGCAGTACCAGATCGTCTTCCATTCCGAAGCCGACGTCGCCGACCAGTGGCGCTCGCTGCGCGTCGTCTCCAGCGGCGGCCACGACCTGCGCATCCCGCGCGGCTACTTTCCGTAGCCTTCGGCAGGTGAAAGGCGAAAGGTAAAAGGTGAAAGTGGCTTCGCCAGCGGCGCGCGTCGCGCGGCGAACGGGCCAAACGTAGGGCGTGGCTTCAGCCCGCCTCCCCCGGGGGCGGGCGGGCTGAAGCCACACCCTACGTCGAGCACGTTCGTCGCGAGAACCGGGGCGCGTCTCGCGTCATCGCGCGTTCGTACCAGCGGCGATAGCCGCCACTTTCACCTTTCACCTTTCCTCTTTCACCTCGGCTGGGCACGCTGCGTGAACCAGCGAGGGCGAGCATGGAGCCCGGCTCTCCGTTATTTCCCGAGGCGCCGAAGCGCCATCGCATCCACCGCGGTCTGCAGACCGAGCGGCAGGAGCACATCTTCACGTGGATGGCGGTCATCGTCGTCCTGCTCTACACGACCGCGTGGATCGGCGCGCTCGTGCAGGGTGCGGAAGAGCGGAACAAGCCCGTGCCGGTGGCGGGAGGCGAGCATCAGGAGCCCGCGGCGCCGGCCGCCTCTCCGACACGAAACATCGCCACCGCCGTCCTTGGGCCGAATCCCGCGGCGACCGCCGCGCCGAATCTCACCGACGCCATGCTCGGCTTCCTCCATCCGCTGCGCGGGCAGAGCGGCGAGCTGCGGTACGCGCCGGCGCTGCCGGGATCGCGGCTCGTGCAGTCCGTCCCCGGCGGTGCGGCAGCCGTCATCGACGGACAGCAGAAGACCGACTTCCGCGCGCCTCCCCGGCCGGGGATTTACGAGCTCACCGTCGAGATGAACCGCGCCCGCCGCGAAGTCGACGACATCAGCATCGTCACGCTCGTGCCGCGGACGCAGAAACAGCGCGGGAAAATCGGGACGTACCAGCTCGGCACCTGGCCGTTCGAAGGCGGAGGCCGTCCGCGCACGCCGCGTTACGCCGCGCCGGCGGGCTTCATCGAAGTCACGCGCGACAACCAGGATTTCCAAGTCTCGGAGCACTTCCGCCTGAAGCAGTTCCTGACCAAAGACCAGCACAACGTCTGGCCGAAGTACCTGCTCCTCGATCCGCTGTTGATCGACAAGCTGGAGCTGACCATCCAGGAACTGCAGAGCCAGGGCGTGCGAGTGGAGCACGTGCACGTGATGAGCGGCTTCCGCACGCCGCGCTACAACGCCGGCGGCGGCAACACGTCCGGACGGGCCAACCTGAGCCGGCACATGTACGGCGACGGCGCGGACGTCTACGTCGACAACAATCGCGACGGGCAGCCGGACGACATCACCGGCGACCGCCGCGTCACCACCGCGGACGCGGAGAAGTTCGCCGCCGCGGCGGAGCGCGTCGAGAAAAAACATCGCTCGCTGATCGGCGGCATCGGCATCTACGCCGCCTGCTGCGGGCACGGACCTTTCACACATCTTGATGTGCGCGGCACCCGCGCTCGTTGGCGCGGCACGGGAAATGGGTAGTACTAAGGTGCGCAGCAGTAGCAACAGAGGAGGTAGTTCGTGAGTACAGAGATTACTTGCCCCGAATGTCAGAGCCTGCGGCGCGATCCGTCGGTGGTCTGCGGAACGTGCGGCGCGCCGCCGGTGCGCGAGGGCGACAAGCGCGCGAACGAGGAAGAGGTACGCTCGGCCGACCTCGAGCCGTACGTCACGCTGCGCTACATCGCGCGGCTGTTCAAGGTGCTGGCGGTGCTGATGGTGATCATGCTCATCGGCGAGATCGTGGCCACGGTCACGACCGAGGCGTTCTCGCTGGCCGAGCTGATCGGACGCATCACGCAGCTGCTGGTGCTGGCGGGGCTGATGTGGGGCGGTGGCGACCTGACGCTGCTCGGCATCGACGCCGGCCACGACCTCCGCGTCGCCCGCATCCTCCTCGGACGCATGAACGCCGAGCTGCACCGCAAGAACGCCCTCGACGAAAAGAACGACAAGGCGCGGATGTAAAGCCGCTCACCGGTGGGTGACGAACAGCGCAGCGGGTGTCATCCACCGAGCGAGTGACGGCGTATCGCGCCGCGCCTGAAGAAAGAAACGCGCGCTTGTCTGTCGCCCGCTACGCGGGCTCGATGAAGGATCGACCGATTCCCCCGGCTGAAAGCCGGGGGCTATTTCCTGAAGCCCGCTACGCGGGCAAGTCTGCCGCCGTAGGCGGCTCTAGAAAATAGCCCCCGGCTTCAGCCGGGGGTTCGTACGTATCACCTAACAGCCCGCGTCAGCGGGCGACAGTAACGGGAGTTTCTTGGAAGCGTCGAGTCGAGGGACGTGGGCGGGCGGGGGCGCGCTGCGCGTCCGTTGCATGTGCAGCGCGCCCCCACCCGCCCAGGTCCCTCGACTCACGCTCGGGATGACAGTGCAATGGCCTTAACTTAGCGCAATTTGCACGACCCCTCACCCGCCCTTCGGGCACCCTCTCCCCGCTCACCGCGGGGAGAGGGGCAACAAACATGGCTCTCGCCAGACGCTCCATTTGTTGCCCTTCTCCCCTCGTGAGGGG
>DASVSV010000260.1:0-4632 GCA_036387915.1 Thermoanaerobaculia bacterium | reverse complement strand
TTCGCGCCGGTGGCGGTCATGCTCGGAGTGCTCGGCGATTTCGGCGCGATCTACAGCGTGCTGGCGTTCTGGTTCCCGCTCGCGCTGCTGCTCCTGCTCACCTCCTCGGTGCGCCTCGCGGCCACGCTGCTGGTCGTGCTGGCGACCGGCGTCGCGGTGGCGTACTGGGCGCTGCTCGGCACGTACGCCATCGCGCCCGGAATGACGGAGCACATCCTCAGCCGCGTCGAGGTGATGAAGCACGGCTCGGCGGCGCAGGAGTGGCTGCTCGACCTCGAGGCGCCGTCCGCGGCCGAGGCGCGGTCGGTAACAGCGGCGAACGTGCGCAACGCGCTGGTGCACGAGTGGGAGCACATGGCCATGGTGCGGAAGGGAGGCTGGACGGGACTCGGCTTCAATCACGCGCCGGCCTCGCAATCGTTCATCCGCCAGGACACGATCCAGTACGACAGCGTCTACAGTTTCTTCATCGCCGGCGAGCACGGCCTCTTCGGCGGACTGCTGCTGCTGGCAATGTTCGCCACACCGTTCCTGCTGTTGCTGCTGCGCAGCAAGCGACTCCGCGTCGGCGATCTGCTGGCGATGGCCATCGCCGCGGGCTTCCTCGGCGAGGCGCTCATCCACGCGGCGATGAACGTCGCGCAGTTGTGGTTCAGCGGACGCAATCTGCCGCTGCTGGCGACGGCGTCGAACTCGGACGTGCTGCGCTGGGCGCTGCTCCTCGGCCTGATGTGCCAGGCGCTGCTCTGGGCCTCCGGTCTGCGCGCCGACGCGTTCGACACCGTGCCGGAGACCGCGGTCACGCGCGCGACCGTGTTCGATCCGGAGTTCGGCGAGCGCCGCCGCCGCTGGGCCAATCGCGCGGTGATGGCGGCCATCGTGCTGCTCGGCCTGATCGTCGCGGTGGTGACGAGCGACTTCGCCTGGCTGGCCTTCGCGCTGACGATCCCGCTGGCGATGCTGCTGCGCAAGCGCGAGTACGCGGCGCTGGCGCTGCTGCCGGCGCTGGTGGTGCTGGTGCTGGTGGTGCGCGGCTCGCTGCGGGCGCTCGACTCCGAGGAGTTCGACGTGCTGACGTGGTCGCGGCTTTTGAAGCGCGTCGACGAGCTGCACGACGCGGACATGCTCCGCTTCGACCCCAAGGGAAAGCGCATCCTCTTCCGCGAAGGCGACGGCACGTTCACCGATCGGCCGACCGGCTCGACGCTGCTCGAGGCGGAAGTGCTGCGCTTCAACTCACTGCCCGCGAACCTGCGCATGGACGGCGGACGGGCGTCGCTGCCGGCGTCGTTCTTCAACGGGCTCTCCGATCCCGGCGCGTACTCGCGGCGCATGTACGAGCTGTGGCAGCGGGAGACGGAGCTCGCCGCGCGCACGCGGCCGAGCGTCTTCGCGGTGCGGCGCGTGGAGAACGACGCCGAAGGCGCGGCGGAGACCTCGTTCGAAGTGACGGGGAATCCGGACTACAACATCGTCCATTCGTTCGACGACGCGCGCGAAGAGAGCGAGGTCCTGCCGGTGTCGATCGGCGGACGCCGCGGCGACGTGCAGCTCCTCGGGCGCGCCTGGGTCATGGGACGCTGGGTCTACGCGCCGACCCAGGAAGCCCGCCGCCTCGGCCTCGGCTGGATGGAGCCGTTCGGCGACGCGCTGCTGCGCGTCCGTCCCGAGCGCCGCGCGCGCCTCGGCAAGCTCACCATCGACGCCGACCTGCAGCGGCTCACGCAGGCCACCGTTGACGCGGCGGGCCGGGAGATCCACAGCGGTCTGATCGCGTCCGGCGCGGTGTCGCCGCTGCCGCCGCGTGTGGCGTTTACGATCATGCGCGGCACGACCGGCGAGGTGCTGGCCATGAGCTCCTGGCCGCGCCCGGCCGCGTCGGACAAGTGGACCTCGCGCACCGTCACCTCGGGCGGCCGAACGTGGGTCGAGCGCGAGCCGCCGTCGGCGTGGCTCGATTCGTCCGCGCCGCGGGCGCTGGCGTCGCGGCATGCGGTCGATCACAACTTCGCCGCCATCGAGATGGGCTCGGCGGCGAAGCCGTTCTGGGCCACGGCCGCGCTGACGGTTCATCCGCAACTCGACCGCCTGCTCTGGACGCGCAACGGCGAATGCGATCGCGTCGTGGACAAGCGCTGCTACGAGCGCCGGCTGTTCGGCGTGGAGGTCGGCAGGGGATGGCAGGTCACGGCGTACCCGCAGCGCTGGGTCGATTTCTCGACGTACCTGGCCGCGTCGGACAACCGCTATCACACGCGCCTCGGCATGCTCGCACTGGCCCGTCCGGAGAAGACCGGCATCGCCGACGACGGGCGCGGACGCTCGCCCAGTGGCCGCGAGTCGCTGACCGCGCGTCCGGTGGCGTGGGACCGCTATCCCGCGCTCTCCGATGCGACGGGGAACACGCGCGACAAGCCGAAGTCGATCGCGAACCTGCACGAGCAGCAATTGGCGGTGATGATGCGCGACCTCTTCGGCGTGCGCACCGGCGCGCCCGCGGCCGAGGGGGATTTGCGGCGGCATCGGGTGTCGTTCTGGTCGGGCGACGAAACGGACGACCTGCGTACGAGCGAGGCGCTCGAGCCGCTGGCGATCGTCAGTCCCGAGGCCGTGGACCTGCGGCTGCATCGCATCACCGCGACGCGCGACTTCCTGGCCGTGCTCCTCGGCGGCTCGACCAGCCGCTGGTCGAACATCGACGCGGCGGCGGCGTTCTCGTCGTGGGCCATGCACCGTCCGATCGTGCCGCACGTGGTGGCGGGCGTGGAGGAGCCGAAGCCGCTTCCGTCGCGGACCGCGGCTTTCTACAAAGACGCGGCGGCGGCCGCGGAGAAGCTGCGCGTCGGCCTGCAGCGCGTGCTGAACGAGGGGACGGCCATCACCATCCGCCCGCGTTTGCGTACGCTGCAGGCGCGATACGACGTCTATGCGAAAACTGGTACGCTCGCGACGGTGGATCCGAACCGGCCCACCTCGCGCATCCTCTTGATCGTGGTGGCACGCGATGAGCGGGGCAAGGTTAGAAACGCGGTCACGCTGTCGTTTGTGGCGGAGCGGACCTCGGGCGGATTCGCGACGGCGCAGCTCGGCCGGTTCATCGAAAATCACGAGGACGAACTGGTGCGGTTGCTCGAGAAACCCCGTTGAAACGACCTTAGGGCGGCGGAGACGAATGGGCCTGTTCACGAAAGCGGTCGAAAAGCGCTGCCCGGTGTGCGGCGGCAGGCATTTCTATTACGTTCCGGTCGGGCGCGCCGAGGGGTGGAACCGGCAGGTCGAGAACGTGCCGCAGTGGAAGCACCATCGCGGCCTCGCTCCCGGCGCGGGCGTCGCGTTTTCGGAGCCGCGGCTGGAGTGGGACCAGCCATTGTTCGAGCAGGCCACCGCGCCCAGTCCTCACGTCCGCTGCCAGACCTGCGCGTCGCTCGTGCCGCCGCAGTTCCTGAGCGACATGAAATCGCGCGTGCTGCTGATCACGGCCGGCATGCCCGCGGCGGGGAAGACCACGTGGCTGAAGTGCCTCTTCAACCCGTCCTCGAAGAAGCACCTCATCGCCGAGCCGACGAACCTGATCAGCCGCGAGCCGTACGACTTCGTCGAGCCGTACACGATCGCCAATCCCGACCCGCGCACCGCGGTGCCGATCCTGCTGCACGGCATGAGGCTCACGTTCCAGCGGCAGAAAGTCGACGTGGCCGGCATCGACGTGAAAGGCGAAGTCTTCCATCAGCGCACCACCACGCCGGACAAGTACATGCGCGTGCTGTCGATCCTGCGCAACCTGCGCACGATGGCCTTCACCGATCTGCTGACGATGTTCGTCGTGCCGTTCGACCCGACCCTGGCGCGGCAGAACATCGGCCAGCTCACCGCCCACCTGACCAACGAGCCCGGCTCGCGCGGCACGTGGCAGGGGGTGATCTGGACGCACCTCGATCGCGCGCGGCTCGGCAACGCGGAGACGTTGTTCGCGTTTCTGGCCGGCAGCGAGGCGGCGGTGGATCTGGCGCGCCGCGTCGTGGACCGGAACGACGAGGTGTTCGACAGCCGCTTCGTCGCCGCGGCGACGGACATCGAGCGGCTGGTGCAGGACACGCGCGACTGGAGCGGGCGGCTGGAGTTGCTGGAGAGCCTGACCTGGATGCTTTACCGGGTCATGCTCGCTTACACCGTGCTCCCGACGCGCTTCGGCGTCGGCAAGGTCGAGTTCTATTTCTCGTTCAACGGCGGCCTGGGGGAGAAGCTCGTGCGCCAGTGCATGCGGCTGGCGGCGGTGCTCTTCTCGGCGTGGGACAGCAGCGGCCGCGGCGATTTCGCGGGGATGATCCGCGAGGCCATGCGTCCCGGCGCTGAGCCGCAGTTCCCGGTGCTGCCGTGCGGGATCGAGTTCATCGGCGATGAAGCACAGGACGATGACGGCCTGCCGGTCTGGGGCGATCTGCTGCTGCTGGAGTTGTTGAGGCGTCATGGCTGAAGCGTTTTTCCGCGAGCTGCGCGGCGACTACGTCGAGAACACGGGGCAGGTGGTCACGCCCCGGGAGTATCTCGACTACCTCGAGCCGCTGGGCAGCGCGTTGTCGCGGCGCGCGGACGGCGTCGGCGGCCCGTTCGTCTACCAGTTCCGTGGCAGCG
>DASVSV010000259.1:0-26231 GCA_036387915.1 Thermoanaerobaculia bacterium | reverse complement strand
GCGTTCGGCACCATGTGGCCGCGGTCGAAACCGGAGCCCTGATAGTCGGTGTGGAGGACGCGGTACCAGTCCGCCGGAATGGCCGGGTCGGGGCGGAAGGTGTCGACGCGGGCCAGGCTGCCGATCCACGTGTCGTCGAGGTGCCAGCTCACCCAGTTCGCCGTGCCGAGATCGCGGTTGTACGACAGCGTGAACTCCGGCTTCTCCATCAGGAAGGCGTCCGGCGAGAAGACACTCGCCTCCGCCGGCGCGGGCATGCCGAACGTGAGATGCACGTCGGACGTGTACTCGGGGGCGGTGCCGGTGGCGACCGTGAACGTCCACGAGCCGATCGTGTTCAGCTTGTCGCTGTTCGGGCCGCTGTCATCGAGGTCAGTGTCGGTGATCAAGTTGTTGACCAGCGTCAGCGTGCAGGCCTCGCCGGCCTGGAAATTCACGTTCGGCGTGATGATCCAGGAGCGGCCGACCATGGCCGTCGTGGCGTCGTCGTGTGCGCCGGTGACGCCGCACTGGATCGAGAACCACGCGCCGGTGACGTCGACGGTCTCGGTGAAGGTGACGGTGATGCTGGCGTCGCGCGGCACGTTGTTGAAGTTGTTGCGCGGATCGGTGTTGAGGACGTACGGACCGATCTCTTCGATCGGCGTGGTGCGGCGCGGCAGCGGCGAGCCGGTGACGAAGTCGGCGCTGTTCACGTTGGTGTCGGTGAAGCCGCCGTTCTTGCGGTAGATCGCGCTGGTGTTGCCCGGCGCCGGCGCGTTGGCGGCACCTTCGCGGCAGTTGGCGGTGCCTAAGCCGACCAGGTCGACCAGCAGCGGATCGCCGACCGGGCAGCCGGAGAGCGGATCGCCGCCGCTCGACAGCGCGACCTTGCCGTTCGTGCCGCTCAGGTTGATGTCGCCGGAGACGTTCGGCTCGACCGGCAGCGCGGCGCCGACGGCGCCGCCCGAGGCCAGCTGGATGAGGTAGTACTGGCCGGGCTGCATCGTGCCGCCGAGGGGCTGGGCCTGCCAGGTGGTGCCGGTGGCGGAGCCGTACTGGATCGTCCAGCCGCCGAGGTCGACCGCGACCGTGGTCGGGTTGTAGAGCTCGACGAAATCATTGCGATAGGTCGCGCCGCTGTTGCCGCCGCCGCCGTAAACCTGGCTGATGACGATGTGGTCGAGCGGCGGGGGCGGCGCGGGCGTGACGGTGATGTTCACGGCCTGCGTCACCGCGGCGTTGAAGGTGTCGGAGAGCGAGGCAGTGAAGGTCGCGGTGCCGCTGAAGCCGGGCTGCAGCGTGACGGTGAACGTCGGCGTCGCGGTGCCCTGTCCGGCCGAGACGACCGCGGACGAAACGCCCGCGCCGTTGATGCCGGTCCAAGTGAAGACGTCGTTGTCGTCAGCGCCGGAGACGCTGACCGTGAACGGCGCGGCGTCCTGCGCGACGGTGACGATCGGGTTGAGCGGCGGGACGATCGTCGGCGCGTTGTTGACGACGTTCGGGTTGACCTGCACGTTGACGCTCTGCGTGACCGCGGCGTTGACGCCGTCGGTGAGCGAGGCCACGAACGTCGCGGTGCCGGTGAAGCCGGCCTGCAGCGTCACGGTGAAGGTCGTGGTGCCGGTGCTCTGGCCCGCGGTGAGGCTGACGTTCGAGACGCCGGCGCCCGCGGTGGCGGACCAGGTGAAGGCGTTGTTGTCATCGGTGCCGGCGAGGGCGACGGTGAACGGAGCCGCGTCCTGCGTCACGACCGCGGCCGGATTCGACGGCGCGGTGATGACCGGCGAGGCATTGCCGCCGGGGCAGGTGTTGACCGGGCTCGCGCTGTTGCGCGGAGCCGGCGCGCCAACGGCGAAGTTGGCGGAGTTGGAGTCGGTGTCGGTGCAGCCGGCGAGCGCGCGGATGGCCGCGGTGGTGTTCGTCAGCGTCGGAGTCGGGCCCGCCCCTTCGAAGCAGTTCGCGCCGCCGAAGCCGACGAAGTCGACCGCGGTCGGGCAGGTGCCGGTCAACGCGGTCGTGGACGCGACGAGCGCGACCTTGCCCGCACCGGCGGCCATCGGAATGGTGCCGGTCGCGTTCGGCGCCGGCAGGCTCACCGTGCCGCCCGTCCCCTGCGCTTCCTGCACGAGGTAGTACTGGCCCGGGGCGATCGTCCCGTTGAGCGGCGTGACCTGCCACGTCGAGCCCGCCGAGCTGGCGTACTGCACGGACCAGCCGGCCAGGTTGACCGGGCTCGTGCCGCGGTTGAACAGCTCGATGAAATCGTTCCTGTAGGTGGCGCCCGCGTTCCCGCCACCGCCGTAAACCTGGCTGATGACGACGTTGGACGCGCCCTGCGCCATCGGCGCAAGGGTCACGAGGCAGAGCAACAGCAGACCAAGGGTACGGCGGACGATCATCAAGACGCTCCTCGGGGTTGTCGAATGGGACTGCGGGATGGACACGGTGAGAATGGCCCGCGGCGCAGAGGAATTCCGCGTTGCCGATCGGCCTACAAACGCGCGCCCATGAAGCGGCACGTCACCCGCAATCTCCGCCGCCCATGGCCATCCGCTTCCGCACCTCCGGCTGTCTCTTCAGCATCATCGCGTCGGTCGTCCTGACGATCCTGCTCAACCTCATGCTGCGCGGCTGCTCGATGTGAAGGGCATGTAAGCGGGCCGTAAGCGTCGTGCGCGCTAGAATCCGCGGCCATGCACGAGAGCACGAGCTTCACCCCTCCGGGGCCGGGTGTCTGGGAGTTGGAGTCGACGCATCTGATCCGTCCGGTGTCGCGCGCGACCGCGGCCATTTTTCCCGCCGCGGCGACGGAAGGGTTCCGCGCCGGCATGGAGCGGTACGGGATGCTGCTCGACTACCTCGAGTTCGCCGTCGTCAACCGTTTCGTCTACGTCTGCGCGCGCGGCGTCGGGGCGCCGAAAGGGGCGAAAGGTCCTCCGCCGAAATTCATCTTCAAAGTGCTGACGAAGGTGCATCCGGAAGTGCGCAAGCGCATCCGCACCGTCGCCGAGACGTGGGCCACGAAGCGCTGGCGTGAAGACGTCGCGCTGTGGGACACGAAGATCAAGCCGGCCATCGCGAAAGAGAACGGCGCGCTGCAGGCCGTCGACCTGCGCTCGCTCACCGACCAGCAACTGATCGCGCACCTCGACCTCTGCTTCGACGCCGCACGCCGCGCCGTCATCCAGCATCACACCCTCAACGCCACGGCCATGCTCCCGCTCGGCGACTTCCTCGTGCACGTGAAGCAGTGGACCGGACTCACGCCGGCCGAAGTGCTGCCCCTGTTCCGCGGCTCGAGCCGGGTCTCGCAGGGCGCCGCCGACGAGCTCGACGCGCTCGCACGCGCCCTCGGCTCCGAGAGCCTCGACGGCGACGCGCGCACGGTCATCGACGGACTCATCGCTCGCAACGACGCGGCCGGCGAGGCGGCGCGGCGCTACATCGACACGGCCGGCGTGCGCATCGCCACCGGCTACGACTTTTCCGATCTCACGCTCGCGGAGATGCCGGACGTGCTGCTCGAGAACATCAAGAGCGCGGCCGCCGGCACGACCAACGAGCAGCGCGGCACGAACGACGTCGCCGCGCGCGAAGCCGCCATCCGCGACAAAGTCCCGGCGCAGCATCGCGCGCGGTTCGACGAGTTGCTGGGCGAGGCGCGGCTCACCTACCGCATCCGTGACGAACGTGTGTACATGAACGACGCGTGGTCCTCCGGCATCGCCCGGCGGGCCATCCTCGAGGCGGGCCGCCGCCTGGCCGGGAAAGGAACGCTGCACGACGCGGAGCACGCCGTCGAGCTGACGCCGACGGAGCTCGCGTCGATGCTCGCCGGCGGCGCCGGACGCACCGCCGACCAGGCCGCGGCCGACGCGAACTATCGCCTCACCCACACCATCCACGACGCCCCCCCTTTCCTCGGCGGCACGCCGTCCGGACCGCCGCCCGCGGAGTGGCTCCCCGAGCCCGCCGCCCGTGCCGAGCGCGCCGTCGCCATCTGCATGGGCGAGATGTTCGCGTCGCGCGAGAAACAGAAATCGACCGCACAGGTCAGCGGCTTCGCGGCCAGTCCGGGCCAGGTCACCGGCATCGCCCGTCTCGTGCTCGACGCGGCCGACATGGCCCGCGTGCGCAAAGGCGACGTGCTGATCACGCGCGCCACCGCGCCGTCGTACAACGGCCTGCTGCCGCTGCTCAGCGGCATCGTCACCGATCGCGGCGGCACGCTGTCGCATGCGGCGGTCGTGGCGCGCGAGTACGGCATTCCGGCAGTGGTCGGGACCGGCAACGCGACGGAGCTGATCCGCGACGGCGCGCGCGTGCGCATCGACGGCGCCAGCGGAACGGTCGAAGTCCTCGCGTGACGGTCGTCGCACTGCGAGACGCGGCGTCCGAGGAGGCGTTCGGCGGGAAAGCGTCGTCGCTGGCGCGGGCGCTCGGCGCGGGGCTGCCCGCGCCGGACGGCTTCGCCGTTTCGTGGGAGAGCGTCGACCGCGCCGCGGCCGGCGACGCGGCGGCGCTCGATGCGATCGTGGCGGCGTTCCGCGGGTTCGGCGCGGCCGTCGCGGTGCGCTCGTCGGCGGTTGGTGAAGACTCGCTCGACGCGAGCTTCGCCGGGCAGCACGTCTCCATCCTCAACGTCACGAACGAGACGATGCTCGTCGACGCGGTGCGCACCATTCACGCCTCGGCCCGCGCGGAGAGCGCCCTCGCCTATCGCCGGAAGATGGGCATCAGCGGCGAGCCGCGCATCGCGGTGGTGCTGCAGCGGATGGTCGACTCCGACGTCGCGGGCGTGCTCTTCACGCGCAATCCGATCAGCGGCGCGAACGAGCGCGTGATCGAGTCGGCCTGGGGACTGGGCGAGGCCGTCGTCGCGGGACTGGTGACGCCGGACCGCTTCCGCGTCACGCCCTCCGGAGAAATTGCCGAGCGCACGGCGGGCAGAAAAGACTTCATGATCCGCTTCGCTGCCGATGGAGGGACAGTCGAGAAACCGTTACCGCCGGATGACATCGCCCGCCTCTCTCTCACCGACGCGCAGCTCCTCGCACTGCACGCGCTCGCGACCAGGTGCGAAGAGTTTTACGGCGGGCCGCAGGACCTCGAGTTCGCGTTTGCGAACGGGACGCTGTTCCTGCTGCAATCGCGTCCGATCACGACACACGCGGCGAAATCGTCGGCGCACGAGGAGCTCGCGGAGCCGCTCACGCCGCGCCGCTTCACCGGACTGGCGCTGGCCGCGCTGCTCGCCCCGCTCAACTCGACGATCATCGCCGTCGCGTTGCCGTCGATTGCGAGCGCGTTCGACGCCAGCGCCGCCGTGGCCACGCGCTGGCTCGTCACCGGCTACCTCGTCGTGACCATCGTCGCGCAGAGTCCCGCGGGGAAGCTGGCGGATCTCTTCGGCACGTCCCGGGTCCTCACCCTCGGCCGCGCGTCGTTCGCGCTCGGTGCACTGCTGTCCGCCTTCTCACCCACTCTGGCCATCCTCGGCGTGGGCCGCGTGCTGATGGCCATCGGCGGCGCGCTCTCCATCCCGACCGTCTTCGCGCAATTGCGCAACAGCGTGCCGCACGAAAAACGGGGACGGATCTTCGGCATCTTCGGCGCGATCATGGGTGCCGCCGCCGCGGCCGGCCCGCTCCTCGGCGGCCTGCTCACGGCGCGCTTCGGCTGGCACTCGATCTTCTTCGTCAACGTGCCGGTGGTGCTGCTGTCGTTTCTGCTCGAGCCGCCGCGACGCACCGAACCGTCTGCACGGCGCGCCGCACGCTTCGACGTCCTCGGCAGCGTCATCCTGGCCATGGCCGTGCTGCTGCTCGTCGCCGCCGTCGATCGCGCCAGCATCCTCCTCGCCCTCGGCGCGGCGGTCGTGCTCGCGGCGTTCGTCTTCCGCGAGCTGCGCACCGAAGATCCAGTGCTCGACGTGCGTCTCTTCACGCGTCCCGCCTTCGCGGGCGGGAGCTCCATCGTCGGCCTGCAGAACCTGGCCATGTACGCCATGCTCTTCCTCCTTCCCTTCTTTCTCGCGAGCGGCGGGAGCGGGCCGGCGGCGGCGGGACGGAAGCTGCTGCTCTTCACGTTGTCGATGGTCGTGGCCTCGCCGATCGGCGGACGTCTTTCCGACGCGATCGGCGCGCGCACCGTCGGCGTCGCCGGAGCGCTGGTCGCGACGTCAGGCGCGGCGATGTTCGTGGCGAGCGGCGATTTGTTCGCGTCCATCATCCTGATGGGCCTCGGCATCGGCGTGTCGACCGGACCCTCGCAGGCGTCCGCGCTCAGCGCCGTCTCCGCGTCGCAAGCCGGCGTCGCCTCGGGTGCGTTGTCGACGATGCGTTATGTGGGCGGCGTCGTCGGCAGCGGGCTGGTGGCACTGCTGGCGGGCGGCGGTGTGACCCGCGACGCCCGCCTGCTGGTGTTCCCGATCGTGTTGCTCATCTCCGCCGTTGCGGCGCTTGCACTGCCGGGGCGGCGGCCAGCGTCAGCCCCTCACCGGTGATGCCGACGCCGCGCGCCGGATCTATGGAGTGCGCGGCCTTCCTTAGTACAGCTCCCCGGAAGCAGGTGACCACTCCTTGCAGACGGCGACGGGCCATCTGCTTCCGGGGAGCTGTACTTAGCCGCCGCTTTCGTATTCGCGAGCAGTACTGCCGAGCCGCACCCACCTCGCGAGTTGCACCCGAATATCAAAGCGGCGGCGAAGGCCGCCGCACTCCATAGCGTTCCGCCGCGCGGCGGGCGTCCGCGTACAATCGCCGGGAGATTCGTGGACAATCGAGGGAACGTAATGAAACGACTTGCAGTCGCTGTGTGTGCGCTCTGGGCTACCTCTGCTTTCGCGGCGGAGGCTTTTCTTCTCAACATTCCGGTCCGCTTCAACGCCAACCAGGAAACCGGCGAAGTGCGCGTGCTGCTCGAGCTCAGCGCCGCCCCATCGGGGACGCTGGTGGTGGACGGGACGACCCTGAACCTCGGACAGACGGCCACGATCGCCGGTGACTCCGTGACGTTCGAGAGCGCGGGCACCGCCGCAGTGCGGATCACCTATCGCGCTCTCTCGAACTTCGCCGGGGACTTCTGCCAGGGCGGCGCGGCGACGGCGAAAAGCGTTCCCATGCGCTACACCGGCGTGCCGAACATCACCGCCTTTCGGATGTCGACCTACATCGTGGCCGCACCCACGGTCGAGTGCTCGAAAGTGTCGAAGCGCACCAACGACACTCCGGCCACGCTGGTCCCGAACAACGACGGCGTCGCCCCGGCGCTCGTGGCGACGTTCCGCGGGCGTCTGCCGCTCGACGTCATCCTCGTGCTCGACAAATCGGGCAGCATGAACGAGCTGCCGCCCGGCGCCGCGGCCGGCGGTGACGTCCCGACGAAGGCCGCCCTGCTCAAGTCGGCGCTGCTGAACTTCGTCGCCGCGTACGCCGAGACGGACGTGGCCACCGTCGACGACCGTATCGGCGTCGTCTACTTCGACTCCTCCGCGACGCCGCAGGTGCTCCCCGACGGGGACGCGCCGACCGGGTTCTTCGGCCGCCGCAGCACGGGTTGGACCAGCGTCACGGACAAGATCAACGCGCTCACGCCCGGCGGCGCCACGTCGATCGGCGACGGCATCAACGAGGCCGTCGAGGAGTGGGCCGCCGATCCGGCCAACGACCTGTTCCTGATCGTCGTTACGGACGGCAAACAGAACACCGCACCGCTGGTCGCCAACGCGCCGAGCGGCTTCCTCGCGCTGCCGGCCGTGGGCGGGCTACCGTCGGAGCTCCGCCAGCGCTTCATCCCCATCCAGACCATCGGCTTCGGCACGCCCGGCGCGCTCGACGAGGCGCTGCTGCAGCAGATCTCCCTGCAGACCTTCGGCACCTCGTTCCTCGGCGTCAACGCCTCGACGATGTTCGACGTCTTCGGCCTGACCCTGGTCAGCATCCTCAAGGGAAACACGCTCGGGATCGGGCTGCGTGCCGGGGACACGATGACCGGCGCCGGGCCGACGGCGCAGCGGCCGGTGATCGTCGACCGCTCCGCGAAGCGGGTCGTGTTCGAGCTGCAGTGGGCGCCGCCGCGCGTGAACGCGCTCGACCTGGAAGTGTTCGTCCCCGGCTCGTCGACACCGGCCACCCCGACGGCGAGACGCTACACGCCGCAGGGTGCGTTCCAGATCTTCGACGCGAAGGCGCTCCCCCTGGGCACGTGGAATGTCCGCGTCAAGCGCGCGCGGTCGCTCTCGACCGAGGACGTCCCTTACACGCTGCACGCGCTCTTCAGTGAGGCATATCTCGATTACCGCATCACCTTCGACGCCATCGAGCCCGCCACCGGCGACGCGATCACGATGCGTGCGAAAGTCTCCTACGGCGGCAAGCCTCTGGACGGCCTCCCCGCCGGCGCGATCAAAGTGCGGGTGCAGCGTCCCGACGAAGGCCTGGGGACGATCCTCGCCAAAACCAAGACCGACGGCGGCAGCACGACATCGACCGGCGACGTGCTCTCCGCATACGACGTGAAGGTCGGACAGCTCGGCGACCTCGGACGCGTGACGCCGAAAGACCTCGTCACGCTGACGCTCGTGGACGCGAAGAACGGCGTCTACGCCGGTACCTTCAAGGACACCATCGTGCCGGGACAGTACGGCTTCGAAGTGGTCCTCGACTGGACCGACACGCGCACCGGCCGCCTGCGCCGCGAGGAGCGGCTCGAACTCCACGTGAAAGTGAAGCCCGACCCGACCGCGACCATCATCACCATGGCCACGAACACCGACGGCTCGGTGCGGGTGATGGCCACGCCGCGCGACCGCTACGGCAACTACGTCGGCCCCGGCTACAACTCACGCGTCCGGGCCACGCTGCGCAGCTCCGGACGCATCACCCAGACGGCTGTCGATCCCGACCTGACCGGCACCTACGTCTTCACCGTCACGGGCGGCGGCACGACCCCGGTCGTCGACATCGCCGTGGATGGCGTCTTCGTCGGCAGCACGGGCAAGTAATCGACAGGAGCGCCGGCTGCCAGCCGGCCGGCGCTCCATTGATTGATGTGCTAAGGTTTCCCCGACCATGAAAGTCGTCTTCATCAAGCCTCCCGTCGGCGGGATTCTCGGCCTGGAAATGCTCACGTTCGTCGAGCCGCTCGGGCCGATCTGCGTGGCCGCGTGTCTCGAACAGGACGGGCATACCTGCAAAGTCATCGACCTGCGCATCGACGGGGAGGAAAAGGGGCTGGCCGACTGCCGCTCCTTCGATCCCGATGTGGTTGGGCTGCAGTGCAACTTCACCACGGAGCGCAACCGCACCATTCGTCTGGCGCAGCGCATCCGCCGCGAGAACCCGAAGGCGTTCATCGTCGTCGGCGGCCACGACGCGTCGCGCGACCCGGCCTGGTTCCGCCACGACGCTTTCGACGCCATCGCCATGGGCGACGGCGAGGAAGTCATGCCGCCGATGGTCAACGCCCTGCGCGACGCGAAGGAGCTGGGCAAGATCCCCGGTCTCGAGTTGCGCGACGGCGACAAATGGGTCTTCACCGGCCACGCCCCGACCCGCCCGCACCTCGACACCTATCCCCTGCCGGCGCGGCACCTCATCGCCCACTACGCCGACCACTACTACATCAACTTCCGCAAGCCGCTCGCGCTGATGGAGACGGCCCGCGGCTGTCCGTTCAAGTGCAACTTCTGCTCGGTCTGGAAGTTTCACGAGTCGACCTTCCGCGAAAAGTCCCCCGCCCGCGTGGTGCAGGAGCTCGAGCAGATCACCGCCCCGAACATCTTCATCACCGACGACATCTTCTGGATGAACGTGAAGCGCGGCGAGGAGATGGCGAAGCAGATCAAGGCTTCGGGCATCCGCAAGTACTTCACGGTGCAGACCCGCACGGACATCATCACGCGCTTCCCCCACCTCATCAAGATGTGGAAGGACTGCGGCGACCTGGCCATCTTCCTCGGCCTCGAGTCGGTGACCGACGAAGGGCTGAAGGCGGTGAACAAGAAGAACACCGCCGACAACAACGTCCAGGCCATCAACATCCTCAAGGACCTCGGCGTCGGCTTCACCCCGAACTTCATCGTCGACCCCTCCTGGGACCGCGACGACTTCAAACGCCTCCGCGACTGGATCGAGATGATGGGCTGCTACAACAGCGGCTTCTCCATCCTCACCCCCCTCCCCGGCACCGACCTCTGGGACTCGGCCAAGAAGAACGTGAACACGCACGAGTGGGAGATGTTCGACATCGTGCACACGGTGCTCCCCACCAAGCTCCCGCTCGAAGAGTTCTACGCCGAATACTCCGCCCTCTGGCAACACGCCCTCAACGTGCGCTATCGCCACAAAGGAAAGCTGAAGACCTACCTCCAGCTCGGCGCCGCCCTGGCCACCCGCAAGGTGACGTTCAAGGCCGTCCGCAACGGGATGAACATCGCCAAGGTGTTCTCGCGGCCGGAGACGTTCCTCAAGGCGCATCACTAGCCGCCGGCACCGGCCCGCCGGAGGCCCCTCGTGCTTCCTGTATAACGTCTCGCTGCCCGGCAGAGGTGGCTTTCCGCCAGAACGCACCGGCAACCAGCAACCGGCCTGCCCATGCTTTACCGAAAAGATCTCGCCTACATCCACCACTCCGGCTTCAGCGAGTTCGCCGAGTCCGCCGCACCCGGTCTGCTGGAAATCCTCTGGAGGCGCGGCATTCGCGCGGGGCGCATCGTGGAGGTGGGCTGCGGCAGCGGCATCCTGGCGCGCGAGCTCACCCGCGCCGGCTTCGACGTCCTCGGCTACGACGCCTCCCCGGCCATGATCGCGCTCGCACGCGAGACCGCGCCGCGCGCGCAATTCGAAGTGGCGTCCTTCGACAGCGTCGAGATCCCCGGCTGCGCGGCAGTGATCGCGATGGGAGAAGTGCTGAACTACGGGACGTTCGACGCGGTCCGCGCGTTCGTCGCTCGCGCCACAAAAGCGCGCATGCTGATCTTCGACGTCGCAGAGCGCGGTGCCTATCCGCCGTACGACGAGCGCCGAGTCGAAGGCGACGACTGGAGCGTCATCACCATCAAGGAAAGTGACGGCACGACCCTCACCCGCCGCATCCTCACCTTCCGCGCCGAAGGCGATGCCATGCGCCGCGACGAGGAAGTGCATCGCCTCCAGCTCTACGACCGCGCCGAGCTGACGTCCCTCCTGCGCGCGCACGGGTTCCGCGTGAGGCGGCGGAGGTCCTATGGAACGCGGCGGCTTCCGGAGGGACACGCCGTGTACGTCGCTGAACGCTCAACGCAGGCGCGACGTCAGCCCGCCCTCCCCGCCCGGGGGGCGGGCTGAAGCCACGCCCTACGTTCGCACGCTTACGATCGACGTCCCGTTCATCGCCCGATGCGCGACGTCAGGACACGCCATGTACGTTCCGTCCGCGCAGCCTCAGTCCCCTCTCCCCGCCGCAGCGGGGAGAGGGTTAGGGTGAGGGGCCGTGCAACGGAGCGACGCACGCGCCTGGAACACCTCTCCGTCTCGCGACTCACCACGGCGTACAACACAGAACGCGGAAACGTAGGGCGTGGCTTCAGCCCGCCCCCCGGGCGGGGAGGGCGGGATGGAGCCAGACACGTCACCTTCAGCGCTCGTTGCACCACCCCTCACCCTAACCTCTCCCCTCTCCCCGCGGGGAGAGGGGACTGGAGCGTTTACGCGAGATCGAACAACAGCACCTCCGACGCGCCCTTGGAGGTGATGGCCAGGGCCGTCTCCTCCTCGATGGCGGCGCCGTCGCCCTGCTCGAGGGTCGTGCCGTTCAGGTCCACGCTGCCGCGTGCGACCTGCAGCCACGCACCGCGTCCGGCCGCGAGCTGGTGCTCGACCCGCTGGCCGTCGTCGAGGATCGCGGAGTAGAGCCGCGCATCCTGGTGGATGTTCAGCGCGCCGTCGACACCGCCCGGCGCGACGAGCAGGCGCAGCTTCCCGCGCCGCTCTTCCTCGGGGAAGAGTTTCTGCTCGTAGCCCGGCTCGATGCCGTCGCGCTCCGGCATGATCCAGATCTGGAAAAAGTGCACCGGCTCGCGCTCCGAGCCGTTGAACTCACTGTGCACCACGCCCGTGCCGGCGCTCATGCGCTGCACTTCGCCGCGGCGCAGCACGCCGTCGCCGCCGGTCGAGTCGCGGTGCGCCAGCGCGCCTTCCATGACGATCGAGATGATCTCCATGTTGTCGTGCTGGTGCGCGCCGAAGCCGCGCCCCGCCGCCACCGTGTCCTCGTTGATCACGCGGAGGCCGCGGAAGCCCATGTTGCGCGGGTCGTAGTAATTCGCGAACGAGAACGTGTGATGCGAGGTGAGCCAGCCATGCCGGCCCACCCCACGCTCCTCGGACTTGCGGACAGAGATCATCGAATCCTCCTTACTGCCTGACTGCCTGCACTTCGACTTCGATGCGGACTTCGTTCGCGACCAGAATGCCACCGGTCTCGAGCGCCTGATTCCACTTCAGTCCCCAGTCGCGGCGGTCGATGCGAGCCGTGGCACGGGCGCCGGCGCGGGTGCCGCCCCACGGGTCCTTGCCCGTGCCCTCGTACTGCGCGTCGAGGACCACTTCCATCGTCGTGCCGCGGATGGTCAGGTCGCCGACGATGCGGAACTTGTCCCCTTCCTGCTTCATCGCCCCTTCCACGCGCTTGCTGCGGAAAGTGATGGTGGGGAAGTTCTCGACGTCGAGAAAGTCCGCCGAGCGAAGATGCGCGTCGCGGTCCGGCGTGCCGGTGTCGAGGCTGGCCGCGCCGATCTCGACGTCGATCACGGAGTTGTCCGGGTTCTGCTCGTCGACTTCGATCGTGCCCTTCACGTCCTTGAAACGGCCGCGAACGGTCGTGAACATCATGTGCTTCACGGCCAGCTCGACCGAGGTGTGGGTCGGGTCGATCTGCCAGGTCGTTTTCGTAGCGGGGATGGTCGTCGTGGTCATGGTCATTTCCTCCTGTTCGCATGTAGAGACAAAATCGGGTGGCACGATATTCCTCGTCACGACTATCGTCGAACGAGATTAGCTGTCGAAGCGCGTGCGCAGGTCGGCGGGGATCAGCGGACAGGCGTCTTTCGTCCGTCCGAAGATCCGGTAGCGGACGCGGGCGACGAAGTCGTACATCCCGTCGCGCACGCGCCGCGGGAGCAGGCCGAACAGCACGCCGATGACACGCCAGAGTCCGCCCATCCGCGCGAGCAGATGCAGCGCCGCGGCACTGCGCACCAGCACCTCCCCCGCTTCCGTCTGCACGATCACGCTGTCGGGGCGCTCCGTGCCGAGGGGCGCGTAGCGGAAGGAAGTGCCGGTCACATCCTCCGCGATCAGCCAACGCATGCCGCTATGACAGAAACCGCACGTGCCGTCGTACAGGACCCTGTCCGTCGTCTCCGGCGCACGCCGCGGCACCCACTCCGGATTGAACGTGAAGAGATGGAGGATGACCATCATCAGACTGAGGTCGGCGAAGTCGATCAGCAGCATCAATCCGAGGTGCAGTGAGAGGAGGGCCAGCCAGAGCCAGGGGCGGAGGCGGCGGAAAAGCGCCAGCGGCGCGAAGAGCAGCTCCAGCCCGAGGGCGCCCCACGTCGCGAGCTGCAGCGCGAGCGGCGGTGCGGCCAGTGCCAGGTCGACCACGAACGACGGACGCGCCAGCGGATTGGCGAGCACGCGCGCGACGGCGCTGCCGTCGAGCCATGAAGGACTGATCAGCTTCGTCCAGCCGCTGTAGCTGTAGCCGAGGGACATCACGATCCACATCGCGGCGAAGAGCGGAGGCGGCATCGACCACCCGCCGCGCGGATCGACGCGCCCGCGCGCGGCGAGGGAAAGGAACGGCGCGCGCGGCACGCATGCGTGCAGGAGCAGCAGCCAGCCGGCAAACGGCAACGACGGATTGGCGATCAGCGGATTGCGCCCGAAGAGAGAGGCCAGCACGTACCACATCACGATCGCCGCAACGCGGTCATGCCAGCCGATGGCGAAGCAGAGCGCCGCGATCGCGGCGATGACCAGCATCGGCATCGCGACGTCCGCGATGGCCAGGATGTTCGGAAAGAGGCGCAGCAGCGGACTGGCGTCGCGCGGCAGGACGCGCTCGAATACTTCGCGCGCCCACGGGACGAGCGCGGCAAAGTGGACGAAGAGGTAGAGGCCGAAGATCGCCCGGACGAGCGAGTACTGGCCGCCGGTCCAGGAGTTACTCATCGAACGTAGGGCGCGGCTTCAGCCCGCCCTCCCCCGTGGGAGGGCGGGCTGAAGCCGCGCCCTACGTTTCCACAGTTCACTTCGAAACGCGACGGTGTTCCGCCGAGGGGCTCGACGATCACGGCCGGCTTGGCAGTCACGCGCAGCCCGAGCTCGCGCAGCAGCGGCGCCTCGCCGCACAACGCGTGACGCATCACCGGATCGCGCAACGCCGGCGGCAGCACCGGTCCGTACGCGAGCGCGGCGCCGTATACGTTGCGCCGGTTGTATGGACCGCGCACGCGCGCGTAGAGCTCGCGCGTCACTTCGACACGTCCGTCGCCGGTGTCGAGGAAGAAGCGCGCGGAGTACGTCTCCAATCCCTGGACGGCGGAGAACACCTTCGGCGCGGGCGACGCGCCGGTCGCCGCGGCGATGCCTTTCAGCGGCAGGATTCCGAGGAGATCGCCCGCCATCTGCGCAAGTCCCACGACTGTGAGGCAGATCGCAGCGATCAGGCCGCGGCGCGGCGAAGGCTCCTGCGCCCCGCGCCCTGCCAACTGCCCCCTCTCCGAGCTCATGCGTTCACGTCACGTCCGCGAAGCAGGTCCCCGACGCGCAGTTCGCGGTCTGCGCCGAAACCGCACTGCCCGTCGAACGAGCGCGGATTGCGGAACGTGCCGAAGAGCATGTCCCACAGCGGAAGGTCGCCGTAGTTGAACGCGTGCAGGTCCTTCTGATGATGCACGAGATGCGCTTCCGGGCGCTGGATCACGAAGCCGAGCCAGTACGGCGTGCGCACGTTCCAGTGGTAGAAAAGCTCCGCGACGCCGGTCAGCGTGACGGCCAGCGTGGCCGCCTCCACGCTCAGGCCCACCAGCGCGTAGACGATGGCGCTCGACAGGATCCCGTTCGCGACCAGCTCGAACGGATGCTTGTAGAAGCTGGTGATGATCTCGATGCGCTGCGGGCTGTGGTGGAACTGGTGGAACCAGCGCCACAGCAGGTCGCTGGCGTGGCGCGCGCGGTGCCACCAGTAATAGATGAAGGTGATGACCACGTAGCCGAGGATGGCGCCGCCGGCCAGGCCGAGCCGGTCGGCGGACCAGGGACGGTGCTGCGCGAGCCAGCCGTCCCAGGTGATGCCTGCCAGGAAGACGATGCCCACCTGCACCACGTTCACGGCGATCGCGCGCAGCCACCAGCCGCGCACCGTGGGGAACGCGCGTCCCGGCTTGAGACGCTCCACCACCACCATCAGCACCGCCAGCGCGAGCA
Organism: Thermoanaerobaculia bacterium; assembly: GCA_036387915.1. GTDB lineage: Bacteria > Acidobacteriota > Thermoanaerobaculia > Gp7-AA8 > Gp7-AA8 > QHVT01. Next base: position 10,770 of record DASVSV010000259.1, on the reverse strand, counting down.
CGACCAGAGTGACGAACATTTGTATTGGGTACGAACCTCTGCCGGAAATGTTACCTTCCATCCATGCGTCCCCGTGCACTGCTCCTGATTCTCATGGCCGCGGCCTGTCCGCTGCTGGCGCGCGGCGACGACGCCACGTTGATCGTGCGCTATCGCGCCGGCATGCAGTCGCTCGTGCGCGCGACGGACGTCCCGGGCGCCGCCGTCCCGAACCACGACGAACGTGAAGAAGCGCGCGCGGTCTGGAAGAGCTTTCTCGATTACCAGCTCGCCCTCGAGAGCATCCGCGAGCGCCACGGCGGCTTCCTGAAATTGAGCGGCGACGCACGCGCGTCGGAGTTCCGCCTCTATCACGCGGCGTGGCTCGCGCAGTACCGCGCCGCGCTCGATTTCGTCGCGCGCATGGAGCGTCATCCCGAGCTCCACACGATGCTCAACGAAAGCGTCCCCTCCCTCGGCCTGCCGAGCGGCAGCTACGCCGGCTTCAAGCTGCACTGGCTGCACGTCGGCCGCGCCGCGGAGTGGACCGTGTTCTCGCTCCTCGACCGCACCGCCGGCGGCACGCGCGTGGTCGGCACCGCGGACGACACGCGCGCGATTCTCGCGGCCGGCGCCGGTCACGGCTCGAAGGAAACGCTGCGCAATGCGGCGCGCGTCGTCGGTGACGCGGCGTGGAAGCCGCTGCCGGCCGCGATCGCGGCGGCCGCCGGAGGTCAGCCCGCAGCCGCGGCGCCGCGACCGTCGTTCGTGTCCAAGCCGCAGATCGCCGCCGCGCGAGCGCGCGTGCAGCCGGGCGACATCATCTTCGAGCGCCGCGACTGGGCGCTGTCGAACGTCGGCCTCCCCGGCTTCTGGCCGCACGTCGCGCTCTACGTCGGCACGCCCGCGGAGCGCAGAGCGATGTTCGGCGACGCGTTCGAGCAGCGACTGCGCGCCCTCGACCCGCGCCGCTACGACCAGCAGTACGCGCGCGCGGAAGTGATCGAGGCCGTGGCCGAGAACGTGATCGCCTCGCCGTTTGCGCAATCGGCGGATGCGGACTACGTGGCCATCATCCGTCCCAGCGTCGACAGCAGCGCCAAGGCCGAGGCCATCGCCCGGGCGTTCGCGATGCTTGGGCGTCCATACGACTTCGAGTTCGACTTCGTCACCGACGACCGCATCGTCTGCTCCGAGCTGGTCTTCAAGGCCTACGAGCAGCAGCTCGACCTCCCGGTGATGCGGTACGCGGGGCGGAGCGTCACGCCGCCGAACGACTTCGTGCGCTGGTTCGACGAGCAGTACGACTCGAAGACGCCGCGGGCCGCATTCGTCGCCTTCTACGACGGACACGCGCACCGCAAGGCCGCCACGGAAGAGGACGTGGAAGAGTTCCGCCGCAGCTGGCGCCGTCCGCGGTGGCATCCGGTCGCGCACCGCGACTGAACGTTCGAGCAGGCGGTAAAACGTTGCTCGTTGCTCGTCAGGGGTGCCGCAGCGCGAGAAGGCACACCAGCCGGGCAACGAGCAACGCAAACCGCGTCGGCAGCGGCCTTGCTAATCCCAGCGCGTGACCAGACACGCGCTGCAGGCCCTCCTTCTCGACATCGACGGCACGCTCGTCGACTCGAACGACAAACACGCCGACTGCTGGGTCGAGGCCTTTGCCCACTTCGGCAAATCAATCGAATGGGAGGTCATCCGCCAGCAGATCGGCAAGGGGGGCGACCTGCTCGTCCCCGACACGCTCAACGCGCGCGAGATGCGCGAGTTCGGCGAGCCGCTGAAGAAGCATCGCGGCGAGCTCTGGAAAGACAAGTACATCAAAAGCGTGCGGCCGTTTCCCGGCGTCGTCGACTCGATTCGCGCGCTGCACGGCAAAGGCATCAAGATCGCGTTCGCGTCGTCGTCCAATCCGGATGAGGTCGAGTACTATGTCGACCTTCTCGGTGTCGGCGATCTCCTCGAGGGAACGACGTCGAAGGAGGACGCGCAGTTCTCGAAGCCATCCCCCGAAATCTTCCAGGCGGCGCTGGAGCGCGTGAAAAGCGATCCGGCGCGGACGCTGGCCGTGGGAGACACGCCGTACGACGTGCTGGCCGCGCACCGCATCCCGGTGCCGGTGGCCGCGGTGCGGTGCGGCGGATTCGCGGAGGAGCTGCTCGCGAAAGCGGAGTTCGTCTTCGACGATCTCAATGCCATGACCAGGGAGCTCGATCGAGTCGATGAGTATTTCCGCGAGTGACGTTCACCGGCGCGCCATCATCGTCGACGGACACTGCGACACACCGTACCGCCTCTTCCGGCACAACGTGCATCTCGACGAGCACGACACCGAGGCGCAGGCGGACCTGCGCTCGCTGCAGGAGAGCGGCATCACCGCGTCGTTCTTCGCCGCGTACGTGCCGCCGTTCTACGCCGGCCGCGGCGCGGCGCAGTTCGCGCGCACGCTGATCGAAATCGTTCGCGGCGAGAGCGCACGCCGCGCCGACGTGCTGGCGTTCTGCACCGGCAGCGCCGGCATCCGCGAGGCGAAAAAGAACGACCGCATCGCGCTGATGATCGGCGTCGAAGGCGGCCATGCCATCGAGGACTCCCTCGACACGCTGCGCGAGCTCTACGACCTCGGCGCGCGCTACATGACCCTCACCCACGTCAACACCAACAACTGGTGCGACTCGTCCGGCGACGCGGGACGCCACGGCGGCCTGACCGACTTCGGACGCGACGTCGTCCGCACGATGAACGACCTCGGCATGATCGTGGACGTCTCTCACATCTCCGACGACGCCTTTCGTCACGTGATCGAGACCACGCGCACGCCGGTCGTGGCGACACACTCCTCGTGCCGCGCTCTCTGCCGCCATCCACGCAACATGACCGACGACATGCTCCGCGCGCTGGCACAGAACGGCGGCGTCTGCATGATCAACTTCTTCTCCGCGTTCATCAGTGACGACGTGGCCCAGGTGATCATGAAGGCGCAGAAGCGTCCGAAACAGAGCGGCGACTCGACTGCCGGCACCGAGGAAATGCCGGACGACCGCACCGACTGGGACACGTACCTGGAGTGGTTCCAGACCCTCGGCTGCCCCACCGCCACGCTCGATCAGGTCGCGGACCACATCTTTCACGCCGCGGAGATCGCGGGCATCGACCACGTCGGTATCGGCAGCGACTTCGACGGCGTGCCGTCGCTGCCGGCCGGCCTCGAGACCGCCGCCGGCCTCCCCGCCCTCACCGCCCGCCTCCTCGAACGCGGCATGAGCGACGGCGACGTGGAAAAAGTCCTCGGCGGCAACTTCCTGCGCGCCTTCGCCGCGATCGAAGCCGCGCGCGCGTAGGACGCGTGCAAAGAGAGACGACCGGGGCGCCTCCGGCGGGCCGGTACGACCGGCAGCGCTTCATGGCCCAGCCTGAACGCACGCCTGTCGACGAAACACATGTTTGCGCGACGGCATGGGCACAACCAGCGCTGCCGGTCGTACCGGCCCGCGGGAGGCCTCCCGTCGTTCCCTTACGCCTGCGCCCTGCTAAAATCGCCCGCCATGCCGACCGAAGTGGAAGTTCTGCGCGAGGTGGCCCGGGCGTTCTGGGCCAACCAGCCGATGCGTTGTCCGAAGCACGCCACCTCCCCCCTCACCGGGACCTTCGTGCAGACCACGTTCGCCGATCACATTGCCCTGGTCTGCACGCTGGGGAAAGAGAGCATCACCATCCCGCAGCGCCCGAAGCAGACCGAGTTTCAGGGGCAGCAGGTGGAAGGGTTCGTCGAGAACCTCCAGCGCGGCGACGCCATCCTCTGCTACCGCTGCCAGGCGCGGATGGAGGTCAACGCCAAAGCGAACGTGGAAAGCGGCATCACCGACTACACCTTCACCTGCGTGCGCTGCCTCTCCTGGGGACGCTGGGTCGGGAAGCCGGAGCTGGCAAAAATCGGCAAGGATTGAGCGGAGGGCGGGTAGGGAATTCCCTCTGGCCGTCACTCCTTCCATGGAGATTCGCAGAAGGAGTCCGTGTGTCGCTTCATACCGCCGTCGAAGTCCCCGTCGAAATCCTCGAGCTCACCCCGCGCTGGCTGGCCGGCGGCCTCGCCGCGAGCTTTGCCCGCGTGCAGATCCTGGTCTCCTATTACGACGGCGACCCGCTGCTCTGGCTGCAGGCCGTCGAGCGCGGGCAGACGCCCGGCGACGAGTCGGACGTCGAGTTCCTGGTGAAGATCCAGCAGCGCATCAACAGCGACCCGCGCCTGCTCGACGACATGCGCCGCATCGTGACCGAGTTCGCGTCGCGCGTCGGCAGCATCACATAATAGACTCCGCGGCCACGTGCCTCCTCATGTAGTCATCATCGGCGGCGGGTTCGCCGGCATCTACACCGCCCGCGGACTGAAACGGGTCGAAGCCGACGTCACCGTCGTCGACCGCCACAACTACCATCTGTTCCAGCCGCTGCTCTACCAGGTCGCGACGGCGGGGCTCAACCCGAGCGACATCGCCGCACCGATCCGCTCGATCCTCCGGCGCCAGAAAAACGTCCGCGTGATCCTCGGCGAGGCGCAATCGATCGACGTCGCGGCGAAGCGCGTGCAGCTCTCCGACGGCAGCTCGCTGACGTACGACCAGCTCGTGATCGCCACCGGCGCCACGCATTCGTACTTTGGCCATCCGGAGTGGGAGCGCTTCGCGCCCGGCCTCAAGACCATCGACGACGCGCTGGAGATCCGCCGCCGCGTCCTGGCCGCCTTCGAGGCCGCCGAGCGCGAGACCGATCCGGCGATCCAGCAGGCGTATCTGACCTTCGTGGTCATCGGCGCTGGCCCGACCGGCGTCGAGCTCGCGGGCGCGCTCACCGAGATCGCCCGCCACACGATGATCCGCGACTTCCGCACCATCCACCCCGAAAGCACGCGCGTGATCCTGCTTGAAGGGCGCGAGCGCGTGCTGCCTCCCTACCCGCCCTCCCTCTCCGAGAACGCGCGCAAGCAGCTCGTCGACCTCGGCGTCGAAGTCATCACCAATGCCATCGTCACGGACGTGAACGACCGGGAGGTGCACATCGGCGAGCGCGTGATCCCCACGCGCACCGTGCTCTGGGGAGCCGGCGTGCAGGCCTCACCGCTCGCGAAGTCTCTCGGCGTCCCGCTCGACCGCGCCGGCCGCGTGCTCGTCGAGCCCGACCTCACCATCCCCGGCCACAAGGAAGTCTTCGTCCTCGGCGACCTGGCCGCGGTCGAACAGCACGACGGCTCGTTCGTCCCCGGAGTCGCGCCCGCCGCGATTCAGGAAGGGCAGCACACCGCCATGAACCTCGAGCGCGCCGTGGCCGGACAGCCGCTGCGCGCGTTCAAGTACCGCGACAAAGGCTCGCTGGCCACGATCGGCCGCGCCGCCGCGGTGGCGGACTTCGGCCCGAAGCTCCGCTTCGGCGGCTTCTTCGCCTGGATGGCCTGGCTGCTCATCCACATCTTCTTCCTGATCGGCTTCCGCAACCGCTTCCTGGTCATCACGCAATGGGGGTGGGCCTACCTCACCTACCAGCGCGGCGCGCGGCTGATCACCGGCACGGACAAACGTGCGCCGAGCCGGCCGCCGAGCGGTTGAATGCGCGTTCCCACGGGAGGGGCGGGCTGAAGCCACGCCCTACGTTTGGCAGCCGCAGCGTCCATCACCTCGTGCAGCGCGGTGGCGCGCCTGCGGACCAACCGGCGGAGAGGCAACAAGCGACGAACGTGCTGAACGTAGGGCGTGGCTTCAGCCCGCCCCTCCCGTAGGTGGGCGGGGCGGCCGCCCTGCGCGCGTTCAAACGTTCGTTCTGCCTACCGCAGCGTGCGCACCGGTCCGTCCAGCGGCATCCCGGCGATGACGCCGTCGAGCCGGCGGCGCGTGGCCGGGACTTTCTTCATGTACTTTTCGGTCTCGGGGAGCGTGCGGATCAGGCCCGCCAGCATGCGCTTCACGTTGTGGGAGCCGCCGTTGTAGAGCGCGGCCGTCATCTCCTCGACGTCCCTCTCCGAGCCCGACTTCGACAGCTTGCGCGCCTCGGCGCCCTTGCGGTCGAGATGGCGCACGAGGAAGCGCGACATGCTCTTGGCGGAGAAGCGGTCGTCGAGATGTTCGCCGAGGTACTCGCTGGCCTCGTAGGCCATGGCCTTCTTCACGTACTTGTGGTCCATGCCGAAGTGCTGCTCCAGCATGGCGTCGCGCTCGGCGATGAGCTCCTTCTGATACTTCACCCACGAGGTGAGCTGCGTCTGCTTGAGCGCGCGGTACTCGGTGCGCGTGTCGTTGCGGAACGCGCGCAGCTCCGCGCGCGAGCCGTTCTCGAGCAGCTTGCCGAGCTTCGTCAGCACGGCCTTGTTGTGCTGGTCCATCGCTTCGATGCGCGCGTAGTAGCGCTTGGCGGCGTACGGCTCGAGGAGAGTCAGCTCGTCGATGCCTTCGCGGCGCAGCTCTTTGGCCGCGACGAGCAGGCGCTTCGCTCTCTTGCGGACGGCCGGCGTGTCTTTCTCCACGACCAGCGACGCGATCATGTCCGCGTCGCCGAGGGGCTTCTTCATGATGTAGGCGCGCGAGCCGATCAGGTAGTCGCTCGTGACGAAGAGCTTTCCGCCGAGGTTCTCCTGACGGTATGCAACCGGCGTCGCCTGCGCCAGCCCGACCGCGCCCGCTTCGGAGACGTCGAGAATCATCCCGTTCGTTTCCGCGTGCGCGATGGCAAGCAGCAGCGTGACCGAGGGGGCGCTGGGCGTGGAACGCGCGGCGTCGTCGATCGCGACCACGAGCTCTTCGGGATCGCGAGTCCACATGTCGGCCATCTCGCGGGCCAGGGCTTTGATGCGGAGCTCCGTCTGCTCGTTGCTGACCTGCACCAGCGTCGGCACTTCACTCGACGGCTCCGCGGGAGGCGGCTCCGGAACGAACACCGGCTGCGGGGCGATCCGCTTCGGCGGCGAGAGCATCCCCGCCTGTTGCACTTCCGGGCCGTCCCACAACGGCAACCGGTACGCGCCGAACGCGATCGCACCAAGACTCGTCCCCACCGCTACCCACCACCACCAGACTTTGTCCCGCATAGTTGGACCCTCGGACCTTGACGAACTCGAACAAGAATGTAGCACGGAGATTTCCGGAGCTTGTGACATTAAAGTAAGCGCGATGCGACGACTCGCTTTCTCCCGTCTCCCTCTTGTCTTCCTGTGTCTGGCATTCGTCCTGGCCTGCTCGCGCGAGACACCTGAGCCCGCACCGGCAACGCCCGCGCGGACGCAGACGACCGCGACGGCGGCGCCGACGCCTACGACCGCAACGAGCGTCCCCGAGTTGCAGAAGGGGACGTATGACGAGGCACTGCTCTGGTTCCGTTCGGCGCAACGTTTTCGGTTCGTCGTCGACGAGGCCGGCGTGCACGCGGAGGGTGAGCTGACGCGGAAGACGCCCGGCGCGGAGCAGGTGCGCTTCCGCGCGAACGGCGAGCAGTGGGAAGCGATGGCGATGCCGCAGGGCGTGACGTGGAAGCGCGGCGGGAAGCCGTCCGATCCGCCTCCGTACGGTGTCCGTCTCTATCAGCGCGTGACCGTCGTTTTCGATCCGCAGAAGATCGAGGGCGTGCCGATGCTCGTCTCGACCGAGGGACCGTCGAACCTCTACCGCTTCACGAACGCGAACACGGGCGAGGTGCACGAGGTCTGGGTGCGCAAGAGCGACTCGAGCTTCGAGCGGATGAAGATCGGCGACAAAGTGGAGCTGAAGTTTGAGCCGTAAGGCCGGGACCAAGGCGCCGCCGCCCGGCGACCGGCCGCTGAAGACACTGGAGCGCGTGGTGTCGAAGGCCGGACTCGGCTCGCGCACGGAGGCGCGAAAGTGGATCGGTGCGGGCAGGGTGAAGGTGAACGGGCGTGTGGAAGGCGATCCGAACCGCTGGATCGACCTCGAGCGCGACACGGTGCTGGTCGACGAGCAGCCGCTGGAGAAAAAGGCGCCGGTCTATCTGCTGCTGCACAAGCCGGCCGGATATCTCACGACCTACCGCGATCCCGAGGGGCGCAAGACGATCTATGACCTGCTGCCCGATCGCGAGCGGTATCTCTTTCCCGTGGGACGGCTCGACCTCGACACGAGCGGACTGCTGATCCTGACGAACGACACCGCGTTCGCCGAGCGGCTGACGAACCCGGAGTATCACGTGCCGAAGACGTACGTCGTGAAGGCATCGAAGCATCTGACCGAGGAGCAGCTCGAGCGGTTGCGGACCGGCATCGAGCTGCGCGACGGGCCGACCCGTCCCGCGGCGGTGCAGCGCCTGCGCGATCCCGGCGGGAAGACGGTGTTCGAGATCACCATCACCGAGGGACGGAACCGGCAGGTGCGGCGGATGGTGGAGGCGCTCGACGCGAAAGTGGTGTCGCTGGCGCGCGTGGCCATCGGCGACGTCACGCTGGGAGACCTCGCCGAAGGAGCGACGCGCGAGCTGACTCAGGAGGAAGTCACGCGTTTTGCTACGCTTCCTCCCTCATGAAGCGTTTGCTCGCCGTCCTGCTGCTCTTCGCCGCCGCCTGCACGTCCGAGAAACCGGCCATCGCCGATGCGGACGCCACGCAGACCAAACCGGCCGCGCCCGCGCCTCCGTCGCCGGAACAGGCTCGCGATCTGATCGCCACCTCGGCCGACTTCGGCGAGTACGAGTTCACCAACGCCGGCTTCACCCTCCCCGTCTCCGGCGCGGCGATGAACGAGCCGGCCAGGGTCGCGGCGAAGGAGCTCGCCGCCGCGGGCTGGCTGGCCATCGAGGGAACCGGCGACGTCGCCCTGACGGACAAATCGCGCGCCGACAAGCGCTTCCTGCTGCGCCCGAACGGGCTGCTCGACATCGTGCCGCTGGCGAAGAAGGAGATGGGCGCCGTGACCGCCGTCCGCCCGAACGACGACGGCACGGTGATGGTCGACTTCAACTGGCGCTGGATCGCGAACGAAGTCGGCACCGCGTTCAAGACCGGCCTCGTCCACGACCGCTTCGCCACCCCGCAGGACGGACGGGCCACGCTGATGTGGAACGGCACGGCGTGGACGATCCTGAAGATCGAGTGACCGTCGCTCGTTACCCGTTGCTCGTTGTGGGGGCAGTACTGCACCCCGGACGAGCAACGTCAAACGCTACAACGAATCAACCACCGGCCACGTCGACTCGCGCCATTCCTCCGCCATCAGCAGTCCGGCCGTAGCGAGGTAGAGCTTCACGTCGGCGCGGTCGTACTGCGACAGCTCGTTGGCCGCCTCGCGCACCTGATCGGCGGTCGGCACTTTGTAGTCGTCGGTTTCGATGGAGCCGTTCTCGTGCGGCACCTGCCAGCGGTCGAGGAACGCGGCCATCATCTCGTTCTGCGTGCTGGTGTGGTACTGCATCAACGCCATCTCGAGGTATTGGTCGAACTCCGGCACGCCGATGCGCGACGCCAGCAGGTCCGCCTTCTTCTCCGCCGGCATCTTGCGGATGGTCTCCTCGCGGAAGTGCAGCGCCTTGGCGAGCTGCATCTGCACGATCATCTTGTGCTGCGCATCGGCATGCTTCCAGAAGGCGGTGAGGATGGCGCGGCGGCGGTCGGCATCAGCGAGCTCTTTGAGAATACGGCGGGCAGTCCACATGACGCGCGGCGTTGTAGCACAAATCGCCGTCGCCCGAGAGGACGACGCGCAGAGTTCAGGCGCGGAGCGTTATGGAGTGCGGCGGCCTGGCCGCCGCTTTTTTATTCGGGAGCAACCTGCCATTTGGGTGCGTCTCGGCAGTGATGGTCGCGAATATGAAAGCGGCGGCGAAGGCCGCCGCACTCCATAAGGATGCGCGGAACGAACTACTTGACCCGCGCCCGCGCGCGTCCTTCGCGCTTGGCCTCGTAGAGCGCGGCGTCGGCGCGGCGGAAGGCTTCTTCGAAGGAGTCGTCCATGGCCGAGAGGCCCGCGCTGAAGGTGAGGCCTTCGGCAGCGGTAAAGTCGGCGAGGAGGCGCTCGCAGAGCTCGAGGGCCTCCTCGACGCCGGCGTCTTCGACGAGCAGCGCGAATTCTTCGCCGCCGTAGCGGGCCACAACGTCGGACTGCCGCAGGCGGCGGCGCAGCAGCGCACCGAAGACGGCCAGGACGCGGTCGCCGGCGGCGTGGCCCTGCGTGTCGTTGACGGTCTTGAAGTGATCGAGGTCGAGCAGCGCCAGCACCGCCGGGCGTCCGGTCATGACGCGCTGGCGCACGCGCGCGTCGAACGCCCCGCGGGTCAGGATGCCGGTCAGCGGATCGCGGTCGGTCAGCTCCCGCACCACGCTCGCCCGCGCCAGGCGCGCGGCGATCTGCGAGAGCAGCAGGTCCCAGTCGACCGGCTTGGTGATGAGCATGTCCGCGCCGGCGCTCGTACCCTCGAGCAGCGCGCGCCGCTCGCTGTCGCTGGTCACGATGATCACCGGCAGCGTGGAGAAGCGCTCGTTCTGGCGGATGTAGCGCACGAGGTCGTGGCCGCTGACCTCGTCGCTGAGCTGCACGTCCATGAGCACGAGGTCGGGCTCGAAGGCGAACAGCGCCTGTTCGAACTCCGACACCTCGCGGCAGATCTCGACCTCGTAGCCGGCCGCGCCGAGGATGCCGCGCAGCAGCGCGCCGGTGGTCGGATCGTCCTCGACCGCGAGGATGCGCCGCGCCGGCTGCTCCTTCCGCTCGCGCAGCGCCGTCACCCGCCGCACCACTGCCGCCACGTCCAGCGGCTTCGGCAGAAACGCATCGGCCCCGCTGCGAATGGCGCGGACCTTTTCCG
>DASVSV010000258.1:0-11262 GCA_036387915.1 Thermoanaerobaculia bacterium | reverse complement strand
GGCTGGTTTCCCCGAGGATCGCTCTCCTCATGCCGTCCATAAAACGCGCTCAGATCCATCTCGTCCACTACTTCCGCGATGAAGAACGCCAGGTGCTTCTCCGGCAGCCAATCGCTCAGCGACGGCGGCAGCAGGTAACTCTGCTCCGGTTGGTACGCTCGGTAGTTGCTCGGCATGCATCATTTTACGACGCACTACCGCTTTTCTGCCGCGCAGTCTCCTAGCAACCAGCAACTAGGAACCAGCAACCCATCAGAATCGCGGCCAGTGCCGCAATCGCGTCGGCGTCGACGTTCTCACATACAGCACCGCGTCGAACTTTTCTCCGAGATTCACCGGCACGTCGAGCGTGGCGCGTTCGCGCGAGACGACCGTGGAGCCGGCGAAGCGCATCCTCCGCGTGCCGGCCAGCCATGAGGGCAAGCCTCCGCGTAAGGGCAGGATCATCGAGTCGAGATTCGATTGCGCGAGCAGCGTTGCGACGTCGTCGGGCGAGGGCGCGGTCATGACCTGCGTCTGGATCGTGCCGCTGCGGACGCCGGGTGCGTATTCGACGGCGAGGAAGGTGCCGTCGAGCGCGATGGAGCCGAGGGCGAAGTAGCGTTCCGCGAGCGCCTGGCCGAGGAACGAGCCGGCGCTGCGGAGGAGCTTCGGCGAGTCGAGCTGGTACGGCGTGCGGCCCCAGTGCTCGTTGTGGCCGAAGACGATCACTCTGTTGCGCGCGGCGAGGTGGAGGACGTTCTCCGCCATCGGCTCGTCGCGAACGTCGTAGCCGTCGGCCATGATCCGCTCGCCCTGCTCGACCACGCGCGCGGCGTGGAGCATCTCCTCGTACTCGTCGAGTGATGACGCAAGGACGTACGCATCGCGCTTCGCGAGCATTGACGTGCGCACCGTGGCGACCGCGGTGCGGCAGCGGTCGGCGCCGGTGTAGCCGTCGCGGATGCAGCGGTACGCGTCGACCGCCTCCTCCGCAGCCGCCCCGTCGACGCGCCGCAGATACGCCACGACCTCGGCGATCGTGCTGCGAGGTTCCGTCGGATCGACGCCGGCGACGCGGATCGGCGGCGTCAGTCCGGCCGCGTTCTGCGCGCGCGCCCACTGGACGAGATCGAGGATCTCCTGCGTGTCCCAGAACCAGTAGAACGGCAGGTTCAGCGCCGCCGACGGGTCGCCGGTGCCGTGCAGCACGTACTCGTCAAGCGCCTTGTATTCGGTGTACGGCGCCTCGAAGGCGAGCGTGCGGAAGCCGGCCGCGACGAGGTGCGGCACGAGCTCCTGCTTCGCGGCGTAGACCTCGTGCGTGGAGTGCGTGACGTCGCCGAGGGCCACGACCTGCGCGTTGCCGACGAGGCGGGCGATGGCGGAGGGGAGCACGGTCCGCGACCGCAGCCACGCCGCTGGCGATTCGGCCGGCGGGCCGGAGCGGACGGCGCGCATGCGCGCGTCCAGCGACGCGGCGGAGAGGAGCATCAGGAGAGTGAGGGCGGCCCGTTTCATTACACTAGAGGTCGATGTTTTTACGAACCGCAACGCCGGAGGAAACCGGCTGGATCAATGAACAGTACGCGAAGGTCCACTTCATCCCGTCCGACCCGGCCAATGAGACGATCGTCATCGCCGAGCTCGACGGCGTACGCGCCGGCATCGGTCGCCTCGTCGACGCGGGAGACGGAGCGTGCGAGCTCGGCGGGATGTTCGTCTTCGACGAGTTCCGCGGCCGCGGCGTCGCCCGCGCCATCGTCGACGAACTGATCCGCCGCGCGGACGGACGCACCGTCTACTGCATCCCCTTCGCCGAGCTGGAACCGCTCTACGCCGCCGCCGGCTTCCGCCGCATCGAGCCGGTGGGCGTCCCGCGAAAGGTGGAGGAGAAGCTGAAATGGTGCGCCCGCGAGATCGGCGGGCGGGCGGTGATTTTGATGAAGCTCGCGACACCGGCCGGGTGAGAGGAAAGAGGAAAGAGGAAAGAGAAAAGAGGAAAAGCGTGCCTCCACGCGGAGCGGGCCTTTCCTCTTTCCTCCTTCCTCTTTCCTCCCCGGCCTACCACCGCACATACGCCGGATGCCCCTCCTGCACGGCCACGAACGTGCCGCGGCAGATCGCCGTCACTTTGCCGTTGGCGGTGATCGTCGCCTCGATGACCGCACGGTCGTCCGTCGACTCCACGACGCGGGAGCGCAGGTGCAGCGTGGCGTCCATCGGGGTGATGCGTTTCAGCGTCACGTGAAAGTCGGCGGTGACGGTGGGCGGCATCTCGGTGACGCCGCGCTGCTTCTTGAAGTGCATGGCCGCGGTCCAGTTGCTGTGGCAGTCGAGGAGCGCGCCGACGATGCCGCCGTTGACGACGCCGGGGAAGGCCAGGTGGTGCGGCTCGGGAGTCCAGTCGCAGACCAGCTCGTCCCCCTCCTCGAAGCTGCGGATGCGCAGCCCCTTCTCGTTGGCGGGGCCGCAGCCGAAGCAGGAGTTGGTGGGCGCGAAGGTTTCCTGAACGCTTTTCACCGGGGGATCGTAGCAGGCTCGAAACCTTCGACGGCGCCGTCCGAATACGATGAGGGGGAACGCAGATGATCGCTCTCGTCCTTGCCGCAGTGCTCACGCTCCAGCCGTGCGAAGTGCGCGATGTGAAGGCGCAGTGCGGCACGCTGGCGGTGCCGGAAAACCCGTCCCGTCGCGCGACGCGGTTCATCGATCTCAACCTCGTCGTCGTCCCCGCGCGGTCGAAGCACAACGACGCGCTGTTCATCCTCGCCGGCGGACCGGGCGGAGGGGCCACGAACATGACCTCGTGGGCCGTCCGGACGTTCGGCGCGGGGGAACGCGACATCGTGCTGGTCGACATGCGCGGCACGGGACGTTCGAATCCGCTCCGCTGCGACGATCCGCCGCGGCTGTACGACGATCTCTTCGAGCCGTCGCGGTTGGCTGCCTGCCGCGACAAGCTGGCCGCGAAAGCCGACCTGACGCAGTACACGACCCTGCACGCCGTCCGCGATCTCGAAGCGGTCCGCAAGGCCCTCGGCTATCGCACGATGACGCTGTACGGGACGTCGTACGGCACGCGCGTGGCGCAGGAGTACATGCGCCGCCATCCGAAGAGCATCCGCGCCGCGATCCTGGACGGCGTCGTGCCGCCGTCGCTGGTGATGCCGACGCGTTACGCGGAAGGGGCGCAGCGCTCCCTCGCGCGCGTGCTCGCGCTCTGCAAGGCGGACGAGGCCTGCCACATCGCGTACCCCGAGCTCGAAGGCGATCTGGCGAAAGTGCTGCGCGAGGCCGAGGACGGAGTGACGATCGACGGCGAGACGCTGCCGCGCGGTCTTTTCGGCGAGGCGTTCCGTAACTTTCTCTATTCACCCGAGGCGTACACGAAACTGCCGCACGCGCTGCATGCGGCGGCGGCCGGCGACTGGGCGCCGCTCGGCGAGATGGCCCAGCGCTACGCGCGCAACATCCGCACGATCGACCTCGGATTGTTCCTCTCCGTCACGTGCGCCGAGGATCTGCCGCGGGTGGACGAGGCGGCGGTGCGGAAGGGTGCGACGGGAACGGTGCTGGGGACGTACCGTCTCGACCAACAGCTCGGGGCGTGCCGGGTCTGGCCGCGCGCGACGAGCGACGCGGCGATGGCGAAGCCGGTGCGCTCCTCGATCCCGACGTTGATCGTCTCCGGCGAGCTCGATCCGGTCACGCCGCCCGAGTACGGCGACGAAGTGGCGCGCACGCTCCGCCGCTCGCTGCACGTGGTCATCCCGTCGGGGAGTCACTCCGGCGACACGGGAGGATGTCAGGAGCAGGTGCTGTCGGAGTTCGTGCGCGAGGGCTCGGTGGACGCGCTGGACGTGACGTGCATGCCGAAGGTGAAGCGGCCGCCGTTTCGGTAGGGGGAGCTGGTGTCTCGCGCCAGCCGCCCACCCACGAGGGGGGCGGGCTGAAGCCACGCCCTACGTTTAGGACACGCGTGGTCCGTGGCAGCGTTTGCGCGAGGATCAACCGAGCAATTCGCGCGAAGTGACCGGCGATCGGACGAGTTGCCAAACGTAGGGCGTGGCTTCAGCCCGCCCCCCTCGTGGGTGGGTGGCGGAACGCGACGATCAACTCCGCAGCCGCATCACCTCGGGGAAAAAGATCTCGAACTGCCGTTCGAGCTCGGCGCGGGAGCCGGTGAGGTGGTGCGTCGCGGTGTCCAGTCGCGGCTTGCGCGTGAAGCGGCGGGAGATGCCGGCCAGCGACATCCGTACGCCGTCGAGGTCGCGATACGACTCGAGCCACTGTTCGTCGCGCATGCGCGGGTAGGCGTAGCGCAGCATGCCCGGAAGCACGTCGATGTGCGGGTCGATGGTCGCGTAGGTCCGGGCGAGAAACGACTCCAGCGTCTCGCCCGCGTACTCGTCGAAGCGGCAGGCCAGGAAGTGGTCGAGGAAAACGTCCGCGATCACTCTCGCGTAGTGCCCGTGCTCCGGGATCAGCACGCGCCGGAATGCCGCGACGGCGGGATGGGAGTCGGTGAACGCGTCGACGCGGCGATGCTGCACGATCCCGTCACGGATGGCCGGCGCGAAGCGGTCGCCGAGGGGGCCTTTCACGAAGTCGCCGGCGAGGTTGCCGATCAGCGACTCCGCGGTGTCGCCGGCCAGGAACAGATGGGCGAGGTGGTTCATCGCTGTTACGGTAACCGTCAATAAGAATTTTCTTGCCTTCGACTTTCTTTTGTCGCACCGTGACGAAGTCGTTCCGCGTCCAACGGAACGGTCCAGAAAAGTCGAGGGAGCCCCGTTGCCACGGTCCATCGTGCGGTACGCGCCCGTTGTGGCGCTCGCGTTGTGTGCCTTACCCATGTTCGCGCAGGTCTCGTCGACCAAATGCGCGGAGACGGAGGTCCCTCTCGGCGGCTCCGTCTCGGTGGCCCGCCTCGACCGCTGCGGTGACGACGTCGCCGCGCCGCTGCTCTGGCACCTCGACCGGATCGACCAGGTCGAAGGGGCGCTGGACGGCCACTACGACCGGCGCAACGGCGGCGCCGGCAGCACGATCTACATCATGGACACGGGCGTCCTGGCCTCGCACGGCGAGTTCGCCTTCGCGAACGGCAGCCGCGTGATCGCCGGCTACGACGCCACGACTTCCCTCGACCTCGGCCGCTCGAAGTGCACGAGCGACAACAAGGCCACCGCTCCCTGCTACGAAGGCGTCGACGAGCTCGCGCCGTCGTCGCACGGCACCGGCGTCGCCTCCATCGCCGCCGGCGTCCACGTCGGCGTCGCGCCGGAGGCGTCGGTGGTCAGCATCCGCGTGATGAACGAGCGCGGCCTGGCTACGACACGCACGTATCTCGACGGTCTCGACTCGATCATCCGTCACGCCTGGACGACTACGAATACGCGCACCGCCATCGTCAACATCAGCGGCTGGGTGCTCGAGCGCCTCAACGGCGCGGCGCAGACGAAGCCGGTCGTGACGTACGCCGCGGTGGAGCAGAAGATCCGCGACATGATCGCCGGCGTCGACGCGACCGGACGTCCGGACGCGACGAACGGCCGCCGCTTCCTCTTCGTCGTCGCGGCGAACAACACCGACGGCGGCTGCGGCCCCGCCGGGAAGATCGACCGCTTCCCCGCGGTCCTCGGCCACAAGATGGAAGGGCTGATCACGGTCGGCGGCATGACGGCGGACAACCTGTCGTGGAACGGCACCTGCCGCGGCGGCGTGGAAGTGCTCGCGCCGGCGCAGGGCATCTTCAGCGCGACGATCACCGCCGCCGATCACTATCGCGGCCGCCGCCCGAATCTCCGCAGCGGCACGTCCTTCGCCGCGCCGATCATCGCCGGCATCGCCGCGCGCATGCTCGCCGAGCGCCCCGACCTCACGCCGCAGCAGCTCGAGTGGTGGATCGCCGCGACACCGTCACGCGTCGACGACCCGAGCGCGCAGATGGCCGACGGCCGCGTCGCCTACATCCCGGTGCCGGCGCAGACCGCGTCGATGCACTAGCGCTTTCCGCCCACCCGGAGAACCACCGGGAGGCCTCCGGCGGGCCGGTACGACCGGCAGCGCTTGTTGTGCGCATGTCGTCGCGCAAACACGCGTTTCGTCGACTGGCGTGCGTTCAGGCTGGGCCGACCAGCGCTGCCGGCCGTGCCGGCCCGCCGGAGGCCTCATCGTCGTTTCCTGGGTAGGCGGGCTGCGACGGTGGAGCCGCGTGGATCTCGTCGGACGGGTCCTTCGCCCAGACGCGCCAGAGGTAGTCGAGGGCGAGGGCGAGGCCCTGCCGGTGGCGCACCGTGGCGATCATGGGGATGACCATCATCGCGAGGAAGCCTACGCCGGACCACCAGTTGTACACGCGGAAGCCGAAGAAGAGCGCGGCTACGCCGAGGAGGATCGGGGCGCGGTCCATGATGTTCGTGAACATCCAGATGTCGCCGTAGTTGCGCTGGTAGAGCAGATTGCAGGCGGAGCAGCGGTCGTACGTCACGATCCAGCGCTGGAACAGCGCGCCTTCTCCGCAGCGCGGGCACTTGCCGCGGATGCCGCGGCGCAGCACGAATCCGATCGGAGGCCTGGCCATCGGGGAGTGAAACGAGCCGGCTTGCGGCCCCGATTCCTTTTGACAGGCTCGCCACATGGCGAAACGAGGAAAGACGGCATTCCACGCGCTGCCCCATCTGTCATCCCGAGCGTGAGTCGAGGGACCTGGGTGGGTGGTGGCGCGCGGCGTGTCCCGAAGCTCATGCAGCGCGCCTCCCGCCCGCCCAGGTCCCTCGACTCACGCTCGGGATGACAAAAAAGAGCGCGCTTCGCGCGCCTTTCGCCATTCACCGGTCACCCTCCGCCGTTCGCCGATGGGCGCGAGCCATGTCGCGCAAAGCCCCGTACCTTGCTGCATAACAGCGGAGGACACATGCAGAACCACATCACCACCAACATGCCGGACGAGCAGCGCTTACCGATGGGGAAGCTGGCCGTCGGGATCGGGCTCCTGGCCATCGGCATTCTCGGCTTCACTGACGCCATCGACATCTGGGAGCCGGACGAGCTGTGGCGCTTCTGGCCGCTCATCCTGATCTTCGTCGGAGTGGCGAACGAGGCTGACGCGCTCGTGCGGCGGCGCGGCAGCGGCGGGTACGTGCTGATCGCCATCGGCACGTGGCTGCTCATCGGCAACAACGAATACTTCGGACTCGACCACGGCTCGGCCATTCCCGTAGCCATCGCCATCGTCGGCCTCGGCCTCATCACCCACGCGCTCATCGGCGTGCAGAAAGCGAACAAGTCATGAACATCAACGACAGCGACACTCTCAACCCACCGTTCCGCATCACGCCGCGCCTCATCGTCGGCTTCGGCATCCTGGTCCTGGGGCTGCTCTGGACGCTCGACAACCTGAACATCATCGAGTCGGAGCCGATCACGCGCTGGTGGCCGGTGGTGCTGATCGTCATCGGCGGCGTGCAACTCCTCGACCGCCGCTCGCACAAGGTCGGGCCGGTGGTGCTGATCGTGATCGGCACGGTGCTCACGCTACGCCGTGCGCGGCTGCTGGACCTCGACTTCGGGGATCTGATCCCGCTGGCCATCGCCTTCTTCGGCGCGAAGCTGATCTACGACGCCGTCACGCGCCGCAACCGTTCGCCGGTCCTGGCCGGCGACTCCGACGCGGTCGTGCACGCGTTCGCGATGATGGCCGGCATCAAGCGCCAGAACACGTCCCCCGATTTCCGCGGCGGCGACGTGAATGCGATCATGGGCGGCGTGGAGCTCGACCTTCGCAACGCGCACGTCCGCGACGGCGAGTCAGTCGTGCTCGACACCTTCGCCTTGTGGGGCGGCGTCGAGATCGTGGTCCCGCCGAACTGGAAGATCGAAGGTCACGTGCTCCCGCTCATGGGCGGCTTCGTCGACAACACCAGGCCGAACGGCGAGCCCGGCCCGCGCGTGCAGATCCGCGGCACGGCGGTCATGGGCGCGATCGAAGTGAAGAACTGAAAACAGGGATGAGGGATGAGGCGAAAGCAGGTATGAGGTATGAGGTATGAGGGATGAGGGATGAGGCATGAGTACAGGCGGCGAGACGCGGCCTTTGCCTCACACTCGTACCTCATCCCTCATCCCTCGCAACTGACTCGTCCCTCATGCCTCGTACCTGACACCACATGCATCCCGTTCTCGCCGACCGCGGCCGGCTCGCGCTTTACCTCCTCGGATGGCTGGTGCTGGCGATTCTGCTGGCGTTGCTGGTGTTCGAGCCGGGGCGGAGCGGGGTGCCGGAGGCGCTGCTGCTGATCGTGCCGCCGACCATGGCGTATGCGTTCGTCTGCCTGGCGGCGTGGTATCCGGTGCGGGCGATGCCGCTCGGGCGCGCGCACATCGCGCCGCTGCTGGGGACGCACGCGTTCGCGGCGGCGGCGCTGAGCGGCGTCTGGGTGATGAGCATCGGCACGTGGACACGCTTCCGCGGCACCGACTTGCCGCCGGATCGCATCGCGGCACTGTTCGTCACCGGCGCGCTGCTCTACCTGCTCGCGGTGGCGCTGCACTACCTGCTGGTCGGCATCGAGCACGCCCGCGAGGTCGAGAAGCGGGCCATTGAAGTGAAGATGCTGGCGCGCGAGGCGGAGCTGAAGGCGCTCAAGGCGCAGCTCGACCCGCACTTTCTCTTCAACTCGCTGAACTCCATCAGCTCGTTGTGCGGCAGCAATCCCGCGACGGCGCGCACGCTGACCACGCTGCTCGCCGAGTACCTGCGCAAGAGCCTGCGCACGGGGAGCTCGGAGTCCGTGACGTTGTCCGAGGAGCTCGAGCTCGTGTCGAGCTACCTGGCCATCGAGCGGATCCGCTTCGGCGAGCGCCTCGAGCTGGCGCAGGACATCGACGAGAATGTCCGCGCCACGCGCGTGCCGCCGCTGGTGCTGCAGCCGCTGGTCGAGAACGCGGTCAAGCACGGCATCGCGCAGTTGCTCGAAGGGGGTGTGGTGCACCTCTCGGCGCGGCGCGACGGCGCGCAGGTGCGCATCACGGTGGAGAATCCATGCGATCCCGATCGCGTGCCGCAGCGCGGCGAGAACATCGGCCTGGCGAACACACGACGCCGCGTGGAGATGTTCGACGGGCGGATGGAGATCGTCGACGAGCCGGCGCGGTTCCGCGTCACACTGTGGATGCCATGATCTCGGTAGTCATCGTCGACGACGAAGCTCCGGCCCGCGCGCTCGTGCGCGAGTTCCTGGCCGACTATCCCCAGTTCGTCGTCGCCGCGGAATGCGCGAACGGGTACGAGGCGGTGAAGGCCGTGGCCGAGCATCGTCCCGACCTGCTCTTCCTCGACATCCAGATGCCGAAGCTGGACGGCTTCGAAGTCCTCGACCTGCTCGACCGCAAGCCGCAGGTGGTGTTCGTGACGGCGTACGACGAGTACGCCATCCGCGCGTTCGAAGTGCACGCCATCGACTACCTCCTCAAGCCCTTCACCGCCGCGCGCTTCGCCGAAGTGGTCGCGCACGCGGAGGAGATGG
The DNA here is from genome assembly GCA_036387915.1 of Thermoanaerobaculia bacterium. GTDB lineage: Bacteria > Acidobacteriota > Thermoanaerobaculia > Gp7-AA8 > Gp7-AA8 > QHVT01. The sequence continues at coordinate 1,750 of DASVSV010000258.1, read as the reverse complement.
TGCGCCGCGGCGCAGGTTTTTCGATGAGCGCCGCGTCGGCGGTGCGCAAGCCGCTGCAGCGGATCGCCTTCCGCGACGGCGCCACGATCGACGTCGTCCCCGTGCAGCGCATTGACTACATCGAGGCCCAGGACGACTACGTACACGTCTACTCCCGCGGACAAAAGTACGTGAAGCAGCAGCCCCTCGGCGAGCTCGAGACGATGCTCGACCCGACCCGCTTCATCCGCGTGCACCGCAGCTACGTCGTCAATCTGGAATCGCTCGCGCGCGTCGAGCCGTACGCAAAAGACAGCCGCGTCGCGCTGCTGAAGGACGGCACGAAGGTGCCGGTCAGCCGCGCGGGATACGAGAGGTTGAAGGGCCTCTTGTAGGAGTGCGTTGAACGGATTGAGGATTGAGGATTGAGGATTGAGGATGAGAGGGCGCGCGGCCGCGCTTCCTCATCGCTCCAATCCTCAATCCTCATCCTGAATTCTCGATGCACAACCGTGGGACTTACCTCCGGATTGACGGGGATCGGCAAGCGGCGTACCGTGCACGGCACACTTTCCCCGGCAAACGCTGTACGAACTGTGGCGCGCGCGGCCTCTCTCTCCCGTTCGCGTCCGGAGGCTCTCGATGAGGCACATCGCTCGAACGATGTCCGTGCTGGTTCTCGCCCTCGTTTTCTCTCTCTCCACCTTCGCAGCCCAACCCGAAGACCCCAAACGCAACTTCGACGTCCGCGACGATCGCTCCAAATCCTCGGCACTCGTGAAAGAGCGCCATCTCGACCGCCACGGCGAGAAACAAAAGGGAAAGAAGGAGAAGGTCGAGCAGGCCATGAAGAAGGCCGAGCAGCGGCTCGCACGCGAGATCGCCGGCCTGCACGTGCAGCAGAGCGAGCGCACCGGCGCGCCGGAGCACGTGGCCGTGAAACACGGCGCGGGCAAGCTGGCCCGCGGCGCGAGCAACGACCGCGAGCGCACGCTGCGCAAGTTCCTGCAGGACAACGCGGAGCTGTTCGGTCTCGAGCGCAACGAGGTCGCGCAGCTCGTCAAGAACGCCGACTACACCAATCCCGCCGGCAACATGGGATGGGTGCGGCTGCAGAAAAAGATCAAAGGGCGCAACGTCTTCCGCGGTGAGCTGAGCGCCGCGTTCAGCGCCACCGGCGAGCTGGTGGCGGTCACGGGCGAGCTGCCCGCGGCGATCGACGACGCCGACGCGAAGGACGAGCCGCTCGTCTCCGCGGCCGAGGCCGTCGTGGCCGCGGCCGCGTCAGTGGGCGTGGCCGTGTCGGCCGCCGACCTGCAACTGAAGGAAAGCGACGGCAACACGTTCGTCTTCAGCGGCGGCCCGTTCGCCGACGAGACGAAAGTCGAGCTGCAGTACTTCCCGCTCGACGTCGGCGCGGTGGAGCTGGCGTACTCGATCCTGCTCTTCGTGGACGAAGACGAGGCCTACTCGTTCGTCGTCGGCGCCGAGCTGCCGGACGTCCTCTATCGCAAGAGCATCGTCGACGACCAGACGCAGCCCGCCACGTACCGCGTGTACGACGGCGACAGCCCGGCCCCGCTCTCGCCCTCGACGGCGACGCCCGGCTCCGGCATCCAGGGCATCGGCATCCCGCGCACGCTCTTCACGCTGGTCAGCGAAGGTCCCTCCTTCAATGACCTCGGCTGGATCACCGACGGCGGCAACACGACGACGGGCAACAACGTCGACGCCGGACTCGATCTCGTCTCGCCGGACGGCATCGACGCGG
>DASVSV010000257.1:0-4285 GCA_036387915.1 Thermoanaerobaculia bacterium | reverse complement strand
GGCTTCAGCCCGCCCACCCCCGAGGGGCGGGCTGAAGCCACGCCCTGCGTTTCCACGCTCATCGCCAGCATTGCGTTTTACGAGTGCGGCAGCGGCGGAGCTGCCGCTTCGCATCCGCGCCGCGAACCGGAGAACGTCTTTCCGCGCAGCGTTATATGGAGTGCGGCGGCCCGGCCGCCGCCTTCATATTCGGGCGCATCGCAGCGGCACGCGTGCGGTGCACGGCGCGTGAATTGGAAAGCGGCGGCTAAGGAAGGCCGCCGCACTCCATAACGCTCCGCGGGAATCAGCGCGTGTGCAGGATCTCTTCGATCAGGTCCAGCGCGCGGGGGTCGCCGGTCTGGGCGAGCCAGAACATGGCGCGTTTGCGCACAGCGGGGCGGTTGTGGGTCTTCACGAGCTTGATCAGGATCGGCACGGCGCGGTCGCGCGGGAGTTGCGAGACCGCGAAGACGGCGTGCTCGCGGATGTCGTCCTCGGGGTCTTCGTCGATGACTCGCTCCAGTTCGGCGGCGGCCTTGTCACTGGCGCGCTGGCCGAGCCAGAAGATGGCGTCGCGGCGGACCTTGGTGTTGCGATGGTTGCGCGCGAGCTGGATCAGCTCCGGCACGACGCGCGGCTGGTCGTGCATGGCGATGGCGGCGACGTGACGATCCTCGTCGTCGGCGACATGCTCGATGAGAAAGTCGAGGCTCGCGTCCGGCGTCACGTTCTCGATCAGGCGCGTGCCGCTCTTCAGCGGGCAGTTCGGCTCCCTCATCTTCAGCTTCGTGATCTTGCCGTCGTCGAGCGTGGCGACGAGGAAGATCTGGTCGTATTCGACGCGACTGTCGCCGTGACTGATGATGTTCTGGCTCCCGTCGCAGCAGCAGATGTAGACGCCCTCGGTCTCGATGCGCCAGGCGATCGAGGTTGCCCCCTGCGCCACCGCACCGCGCAGCGGATTCTGCGCTGCGGCGGTCTGCGTGAGCGCGGGGCCGGTGGTGACGAACAGCAGGAAAGCGATCAGTGCCTGTTTCATGAGCGGCCTCAGTTCTCGTCGAGAATCTCGAGCATGTACTGCAGCGCTTCGTCGTTGTTCATGATGGAGAGCTTCTGCAGCGCTTCCTTGCGCAGGGACTGGTTCTTTTCTTTCCTGGCGACGTCGATCAGCGCGCGGGCGTTGCTCTGGAGGAAGTACGCCTCGATGACCGCTTCCTTCGCTTCGACGCTCGTCTCCGCGGCGTAAATCTGCTGCAGGACGTTGCCGCTCCCGCCCATGAGGCCGAGCTTGCGGATGGCGTCGCGGCGGAGCTGCGGGTCGCGCTCGGTGCGCGCCAGCTCGCCGATCCTCGTCACGTCGTTGCTGATGAAGAGGGCCTGGATGATCTCCTTCTTCACGTCGGTGCTCGGCTCGGTGGCGTAGAGCGCGGCCAGCTCGTTCTTCGCGCTCATGATGCCCAGGAGGTGGATCGCTTTCTCGCGCAGCTCGGAGTCTTTCTCCGACTTGGCCACCTCGAGCACGCGCCCTTTCTCGTTGGAGAGCATGAAGGCCTGCAGCACTTCCTTCTTCACTTCCCGCGAGCTGGAGGAGGCGTAGAGCTCGGAGAGCACGGCCCGGTTCTTCGCGCCGCCGTGGATGCCGATGTACTTCACCGCGGTGCGCTGCAGGTCGGGATTGGCGTTGCCGCGGGCGATGTCGGCGATGAGGGCCTGGGAACGCGGCGACGGCGACTGCGCCAGGATGAAGAGCGCGCGCTCCTTGATCTTCTTGTCCGAGGGGCCGCGCACGATCTTCTCGAGCAGCGGGTAGGCCTTCTCCGGATCCGTGTGCATCAGCGAGTTGATGGCGATGACTTTCAGCTCGTCGTTGTCGATGCGCTCGGGACGGACGGTCTGGCCGAGGCCGCGCTTCACGTCGAGCTCGAGAGCGTTGGCGTCGTCGAGCCACTTGCTGTTCGGGTAGCTCCGGCGCAGCGCGGCGATGGTCTGCATGGCCTCGGAGTTGCGGCCCGATTTGGCCAGCGCGTACGCGGTCCAGTGCAGCGCACCGTCGGCGCGGCTCCCCTTCATCTCGGCCACGGCGGTGAAGCGGGCCACGGCCCGGTCCCACTTCGCCTCGTCGATCGCTTCCTGTCCCTCTTCGTAGAGGTCGGACTCGCGCTCGGCGCGGTCCCTGGCCTTCTCTTTTTCCTTCTCTTTGTTTTTGGTCTGCGGGTCGGCATCGGGCCAGGGCTCCGCGTGGGCGGACGCGCCTCCGACGATCAGTGTGGCCGCGACGGCGAGGGCCGCCATTACTTTGCGAGTGTTCATGACGTCATTCCTCAGATGTTGGTGGTTGGCCGCGTGGTGCGGGCGGTGCGGTGCACGTCCGCGCGCACGACGCGCAGTTTGAAAACGAGTCCCTTGCTCTCGACGCGCTTCTGCATCGAGCGCAGCTCTTCCGCGTCGATCTCGTCGGGCGCGTGAGCGAGCTGCATCAGCACCGGTTCGAGCTCGTCGAGGAGTGTGGCCACATCCCCCTCGCCGCGATCGGTGGCGCTGGTCCGGTACAGACGGTTGCTCGCGAGCAGCTCCTGCGCGCGGCCGCGAGCGTCGGTGATGTCGGTGCTGCCGTCGGGCGTGATGTTGGTCAGCTCGACCAGCACGCGCTCCGACTCGTCGAAATGTTCGCCGACGACGATCAGCAGGACGCGGTCCCGCGACTGCTGTTGCTGCGCGCCGGTCTGGACGCCGGTCTGCACAGCGCTGCCGGGCTGCGTCGCCGTTGCCGTCGCGACCTGCGTCGGCTCGACGCGATTCGACGACTTCCAGAGAATCCCGGCGAAGAACGCGATGGCCACGGTCGCCGCGGCGGCGGTCCACTTCATCCAGTTGCTGGTCCGGCGGCGCTCGCCGCGGAGGCGCCACTGGAGGCGATCCCAGACTCGCGCCTCGAACTCCGGGGCCGGCTCCGGCACTTCGAGAGGGGTGACTTTGTCGAGCACGGCGGCCAGCGCGGCCAGCTCGGCCACGCACGCGTCGCAGGACGCGAGGTGCTGCCGACTATCGGCGCCGAGCTCCGGCTCGCCGTAGTAACTGAGGACGAATTCTTCCTGACTGAGGTGGCTCATACGAGTGATCCCGTGAAAGGCTGCAGTTGCTCCCGGAGTTTTTTCACCGCGCGGAAGACGGTGTTCTTGGTGGCGTTGAGCTGCGTGCCGAGAACTTTTCCGATCTCCTCGAGCGGCATTCCTTCGAAGTGACGGAGGACGAATGCGGTGCGCTCGTTCCCGCTCAGCCTCTCCATGGCCGAGGCCACGGCCCGCTGCATCTCGAGGCTGTGGACGACCCGGTCGGGGGAAGCGGCGTGGGAAGCGATCATGGAGAGGTCCTCGTCGGCGTTGACGCGGCCGTCGCGGCGCTTGCGCGCGTCGATGAGGTCGAGGGAACAGTTGATGGCGATGCGATGGACCCAGGTCGTGAACGTGGCCCGCGCGTCGAACCGGTCGATGGCCCGGTAGGCCCGCAGGAACGTCTCCTGGACGACGTCGTCGGCATCGGCGCCGTTGCCGGTGATGCGGTACGCGGAGCGGTAGATGGCCCGCGAGTGCCGCTCGACGAGGATGCGGAACGAGTCGTCGTCGCCGCCCCGCACGTTCTCGATCAGTTCGATGTCGGTCGATTCCATCCGCCCTCTTGGACAGGGGAGTTGAAAAATGGTTAGTGGCGTTCTAAACCGTGACCATGCTCGACGAACTCCACGCCGATGTCGACGCCCGCGCGGCCGCGCTCGCCACGCACCACGCGGCGCGCCTGGTCTGCCGCCGCGGCTGCTCGGCCTGCTGCGTGGACGACATCACGGTGTTCGAGGTGGAGGCGGAGAAGATCCGCCGCGGCGCCGCCGATTTCCTGGCCTCCGCCACCCCCCACCCGCCGGGCCGCTGCGCCTTCCTCGGCCACGAGGGCGAGTGCCGCATTTACTCTTTGCGCCCCTACGTCTGCCGCACGCAGGGCCTCCCGCTGCGCTGGATCGACGAGGAGGCCGAAGCCGAGTACCGCGACATCTGCTCCCTCAACGACGAAGGCGCCCCGCTCGAGACCCTCGAGCCCGAGGAGTGCTGGACGATCGGGGAGACCGAGGAGCGGCTCGCACGGCTGCAGGGGGACGGGCGGCGGGTGGGGCTGCGGGAGTTGTTCGGGAGGTAGGGGGGCGGCCTGCAGTCCCCTCTGCCCTCCGCAGTGGGGCATACGCGCTAACTTTGGGTGGGAACAACCCCTCATCCGCCCGTTGGGCACCTTCTCCCCTCACGAGGGGAGAAGGGCA
>DASVSV010000256.1:0-2152 GCA_036387915.1 Thermoanaerobaculia bacterium | reverse complement strand
CGCCCCTCCCGGGGTGGGCGGGCTGAAGCCACGCCCTACGTTTGTGAATGCCTGGTCCCCTACCGCAGCGTGACCACGCCGCAGGCGATGCGGGCTCCGGCGTTGCCGGTCGGTTGGGTGGTCAGGTCGTCGGGGTTGGCGTGGAGGATGATCGCGTGGCCGACGGCAGTCATCGATCCGGCCTCGACCGTCACGGAGCGGGTGTTGAAGCTGGTGTGCACTTCGCCGTTGGCGTCGGCGGTGACGTTGCCGAAGTCGCCGGCGTGGTGCGGGTCGGCGTTCGGGGCACCGTGCGCCGTGCCGGTCGGGTTGTAATGGCCGCCGGCGGCGTTGCCGTTGTCGCCGCAGTCGCCTTTCTCGTGGATGTGGAAGCCGTGCACGCCGGCCGGGACGCCGGTCAGGTCGACCTTCACGGTCACGCTGCCGTCGGCCTGTTGCGTGAGCATGACCGTGCCGGACGCGGTCGAGCCGCTGGTCGGGGCGAGGTTGGCCACGGCCGAGGGACCGGTGCCCATGGACGCACACGCACCCAGGAGGAGAAGAGAGAACGAGAGAGCCGCGAGTTTCTTCATTTGATTCGACATCCTTTCATTGCGAGACGGCCGCGACGAGCTTTCCGACCGCGCCCAGCCATCCCTTTGCCACATCCTGGTAATACAGCGATGCCGCCTTCTGCACACCGTCGGCCAGCGACGGGTACGGCGAGATGCGCTGGGCGAGCTCGCCGACCTTCATCCCCTTGCGCCGCGCGAGGACGATCTCCTCGATCACCGTCGACGCGTTCGCGCAGAGCGCGTGTGCGCCGAGGATGCGGCCTCTGGTGTCGCAGACGAACTTGATCAGGCCGGCGGAGGTGCGGTCGACGACGGCGCGGTCGACGTCCGCCATCTCGACGTGGAACGTGCGCACGTCGTCGCCGTGCTGCTTCCGCGCCTCCTCTTCCGTCAGCCCGATGTGCCCGACCTCGGGGTCGGTGTAGAGCGCCCACGGCACGTGCGTGTAATCGACGGCGGACTTGCCGGGGAAGAGCATGTTGCGGATGAGCTTCACCGCTTCGTACGCGGCGGAGTGGGTGAATTGCATCCCGCCGTGCACGTCGCCGCAGGCCCAGATGCGCGGGACGGAGGTCTGCAGGAACTTGTCCGTGACGACCCACGAGCGCTCGACCTTCACGCCGACGTCTTCCAGTCCGAGGTCGTCCGTGTTGCCGCGGCGTCCGGAGGCGACGAAGACTTTGTCGACGACGAGCTCGCGCGACTCGCCGAGCTTGTTCTCGATGCGTGCGCTGGTCGGACCGGGGCCGCCGCGCACCGACTTCACGGCCCAGCCGGTGAAGAGCTCGATCTGCTCCGCGACCAGCAGCTCGCGGACGCGGGTGATGATGGCCGCGTCTTCCTTGTTGATGATCTCGTCGAGCATCTCCACGACCGTCACGCGCGCGCCGAAGCGGGCGAAGATCTGGGCGAACTCGATGCCGATGTAGCCGCCGCCGAGGATCAGGACGGAGGAGGGGAACTCATCCTGCGCCAGGAAACTGGCGTGATCGAGGAAGCCGCTCTCTTGCAGTCCTTCGACGGGCGGCACGGCAGTCCGCGCGCCGGTGGCGATGACGATGTCCTTCGCCACGAGCCGCCGCCCGTTCACCTCGACCGCGTTGCGCGCCACGAGACGCGCGTTCCCTTCGATGACGTCGATGCCGAGGGCGCGAAACTTTTCGGGATCGTCGTGGCGGCTGATCAGGCGGCGCTGCTCGCGCATCGAGTCCATCACCGACTTCGGCGAGATGCGCGGCGTGACGGGCTCGAGGCCGTAAACGTCGGCGTGCCGCATCTGATGCGCGAGGCGGGCCGAGGCGACGAGGGCCTTGGTCGGCACGCAGCCGGTCCAGAGACAATCCCCGCCCAGCGCCTCGCGCTCGATCAGCGCGACCTTGCGCCCGAGGCGCGCGCAGCCGGAGGCGGTGACCAGGCCGGCCGTGCCGCCGCCGAGGATCACTACGTCGAAGTTTTCGGCCAACCGTCCTCCTGCAGTTTCACAGTCTCACAGTCTCATAGTCGCAGAGTCTCAGAGGGGGCGCGCGCCACGCTTCTGTCATCCCGAGCGTGAGTCGAGGGACCTGGGTGGGCGGGGGCGCGCTGAGTGTCCGGCTGCA
>DASVSV010000255.1:0-6556 GCA_036387915.1 Thermoanaerobaculia bacterium | reverse complement strand
CCGCCCAGGTCCCTCGACTCACGCTCGGGATGACAGACGTAAAGACGCCGAAAGGGCAACGTAACGGCGTGAAGCACTCTCGCCAGGACGCGAAGCGACTTTTACCTTTTACCCTTTACCTTTTACCTGCGCGGCAAGCCTCATCATCGCGACAATCCCAAACATCGGCCCCGGTGCAAGGAACGCGAAAGCCCACTCCCACCCGACCCGCTCCACGAGCAGCGGCATCATGCGGATGGAGATCGTGGTGATGAGGAAGCCGATGCAGGTCTGCAGTGTCAGCGCCGTGCCGATGTAGCGCGGGTCGGCGTACTCGGTGACGCACGCGGAGAACTGCGCGGAGTCGGCGACGACGGTCGCGCCCCAGATCGCGGCAACGATCAGTAAGGCGATGGGCGCCTTGCCGTAGAAGAAGCCGATGGCGATGCAGCACGCGCCGCTCACCGCCATCGCCGCCGCGGCAACGACCGGGCGTCCGATGCGATCGGCGACGAGTCCCGCGACCACGCATCCGATCGCACCCGCGCCGATGACGGCGAACGAGGCCGCCTCCGCGAATCGCGGCGAGTCGCCGCTGGCGGCGATGCTGGCGCGGATCATCACCGGCGCCCAGGCCCACATCGCGTAGAGCTCCCACATGTGCCCGAAGTAGCCGAAGTTCGCCAGCCGCACGCCGCGGTTGGCGAAGACGCGCGTGATCTGGGTCAGGTCGAAGGGCTGGTTCGGCAGCGCGTACGGTCCTTCGCCGACGAAGAACAGCACGATCAGCGACGCCAGCACCGCGCCGATCGAGGCGAAGCCGGCATTGACGCGCCAGCTCTCCGCGCCGAATGCGTTCACGAGATACGGCGACGCTTTTCCCAGCGTCAGCGCGGCGATCAGGACGCCGAGGGCGAAGCCGCGGCCGGTTTTGAACCACGTGGCGATGATCTTCATCCCCGGCGGGTAAACGCCCGCCAGGAACACGCCGGTCAGCACGCGCAGCGTGATGGCCACGCTCACACTCTCGACCTGCCAGGCCAGCAGCGCATTGGTGATCGCGCCGAGGAGCGCGCAGAGGGCGAAGAGGTAACGCGGGCGGATGACGTCGGGAAGATTGAGGGTCGCGCTGAGCAGCGTCCCGGCCACGAACCCGAGTTGCACGGCCAGCGTCAGCCAGGCGGCGGTGCTTTCACTCAGCCGCCATTCACTGGCGATCTGCGGCGCGACGGCGGAGACGCCGAACCAGAGCCCCATGGCCAGGAGCTCCGCCAGCGCGACGAGTGTGAGTGCGGTGAAGCGGGACACGCGCTCATCTTAGCGATGAGAGATGAACGATGAGCGCGGACGCCGCTCATCAACTCCGCGGCTCATTGTCAGCCCAGCCCGGTGAGGCGAACCCGTGCGATGCCGTGACGATGGATGTGCATAGTGACGGCATTATGCACCTCCGGCGGCGTTGCGGAAGGTCAGTTTTGGACACGCCGCGAATAAACTGACGCCGCATGACCGATCGCCGCTCGTTTCCGGAACACTTTCTCTTCGGCGCGGCGACGGCCGCCTATCAGATCGAAGGCTCGCCTCTGGCGGACGGAGCCGGGCCCAGCATCTGGCACCGCTTCAGCCACACGCCCGGCCGCACGCACAACGGCGACACCGGCGACGTGGCCTGCGATCACTACCACCGTTTCAAGGACGACGTCGCCATCATGCGCGACCTCGGCCTGCAGGCGTACCGCTTCAGCATCTCCTGGAGCCGCATCCTCCCCGACGGCACCGGCGCGGTGAACGAGCGCGGGCTCAACTTCTATCGCCGCCTCACCGACGAGCTGCTCGAGGCCGGCATTCAGCCGATGGCCACGCTCTATCACTGGGACCTGCCGGCCGCGCTCGACGACCGCGGCGGCTGGCTCAATCGCGACGTGAGCTGGTGGTTCGCCGATTACGCGCAGGTGATGTTCCGCGCGCTCGACGACCGTGTGGCGATGTGGTGCACGCTCAACGAGCCGTGGGTCGTCACCGACGGCGGCTATTTGCACGGCACCATGGCTCCCGGCCACCGCAGTCCGTTCGAGGCGCCGATCGCGACGCACAATCTGCTGCGCGCACATGCGGCCGCGGTCTCGGCGTATCGGAGCGTGGGGACGAAGCAGATCGGCATCGTCGTGAATCTCGAGCCAAAGTACCCCGCCTCCGACAGCGCCGAAGACGCGGCGGCGGTGCAGCGTGCCGACGCGTACTTTAACCGCCAGTATCTCGACCCGCTCTTCTTCGGCACGTATCCGCCGGAGATGCTGGAGCTGTTCGGCGAGGCCTGGCCGAACATGTGGGACGCCTCCGAGCTCCGCGTCCCCTTCGACTTCCTCGGCATCAATTACTACAAGCGCGGCATCACCCGAAACGATCCGTCCGTGCCGATCGAGCGCGCCGTCCGCGTCGACAATCCGCGCGGCACCGTGACCACGCTGAACTGGGAAGTCTTTCCGCCCGGCCTGACCGAGATCCTGGTCTGGGCGCAGGAGCGCTACGGCCCCATCCCTCTTTACGTCACCGAGAACGGCGCCGCGTTCTACGACCCGCCGATCGCGGAGCACGGCCGCATCGACGACCCGCTGCGCATCGACTACCTGCAGAAGCACCTGCACGCCGTGCTCGACGCCAACGACCGCGGCGCCGACGTGCGCGGCTATTTCGTCTGGTCGCTCCTCGACAACTACGAATGGAGCGCCGGCTACGCCCAACGCTTCGGCATCGTGCACGTCGACTACGAAACGCAGCAGCGGACGATCAAGCAGAGCGGAAAGTTCTACGCCGACGTGATCAAGCGTCGCGGCGTTTCCTAAACGCGCGGAGCGTTATGGAGTGCGGCGGCCTGGCCGCCGCTTTTTTATTCGGGTGCATCGTGGCAGCACGCGTGCGGTTTCTGGCGCGCGAATTAGAAAGCGGCGGCTAAGGCCGCCGCACTCCATAAGCGCTCAGATCACGTACGGTTTCATCCCGCGCGTGATCTCGATCTCGAGGGTTTTGCCGCGCCAGGGGCGCGTGATCTTGGCGCGCCCCCATTGCGGCGGCAGACAGGGATCGACGAGGAGGCCTTGCCATGTGGGGCGTACGCCGAGGACCCATTCGGCGACGACGCGGTGGAGCCAGGAGGCGGAGCCGGTGTACCAGGTCCAGCCGGCGCGGCCGTTGAGCGGTGAGTCGGGACCGTCGACGTTGCCGGGGAGGACGTACGGCTCGGCCCAGTAGCGCTCGGGATCTTTGTTCGTCGGGTCGATCGCGGTGAGCAGTTGGCCGACCAGTTCCGCGTCCTTTGCTTTCGCGGCGGCGGCGATGGCCCAGGTCGCGGCGTGTGTGTAGACGCCGCCGTTCTCGCGGAGGCCGGGGGCGTAGCGGGTGATGTAGCCGATGCGCTCGTCGGGCGTGTCGTACGCGGGGGCGAGCAGCAGCGCGCCCGAGTCGCGGACGAGATGCTCGCGCACGGAGCGCATGCAGGCGGCGGCGCGATCGGGCGGAGCGACGTCGTTCAGCACGGCCCACGTCTGCGCGTTGAGGTAGATGCGGCCGTTCTTGTTCTCCTTGCTGCCGATGCGCGTGCCGTCGTCGAGCGTGGCGCGCCAGTACCACTCGCCATCCCAGGCGTGCTCGTTGATCGCGGCGACGAGGCGCTCGCGACGCGTGTCGTAGTCGCGCGCGAACTCCGCGCGGCCGGAGCGCTTCGCGATCTCGCTCCAGTCGCCGAGCAGCCCGGCCAGAAAGTGCGCGAGCCAGACCGACTCCCCCTTCTCGCGCAGACCGGCGGCGGAGAGTCCGTCGTTCCAGTCGCCCGCGCCGATGTACGGCAGGCCGCGCTGTGAGGTGCGCGTGAAGACGCGCTCGAAGGCGCGGCGCACGTGCTCCTCGAGCGGCGCCGGAGCGGGGTCGTCGAGAAACGGCGCCTCGTCGGCGAGGATCGAAAAGTCGGCCGTTTCCTTGAGGTAATTCGCGGTCACGAAGCCGAGCCAGAGCAGGTCGTCGGTCATCTTCGTGATGTGCCCCTGCTCGGAGAGCGGGTGCCACCAGTGATAGACCGAGCCGTCCGCGAACTGGTGCGCGGAGTGGAGATTGATCTGGTCGCGCGTCCTGCGGTCGTCGATGGTCAGCCAGACCTGCGCGTCCTGGAGCTGGTCGCGATAGCCGTACGCGCCCGACTGCTGGTAGTAGCCGGCCCGACCCCAGATGCGCGCCGAGATGGCCTGATAGCGCGTCCAGTCGTTGATGAAGGCGTCGAAGCAGGCGTCGCCGGTCTCCATGCGATGCGTGGAGAGCCGTTCGTTCCACGACTGTTTCACATCGGCCAGAGCGCGCTCCATCGCCGGGATGTCGAGCGACGTCTTCATCAGCGCCTCACACTCTTCGCGCGACTTCGTCACGGCAATGGCGAAGCCGATCGTCTTCTCTTCCGACGGCCCCAGCTCGACGACTGTGCGCAACGCGGCCACGGGATCGTAGTGACGCCCGAACAACCCGCGCCACTCCCGACGCGACAGCGCCTCCGGCGCGCGGATGCTGCCGTTGCGCCCCGTAAACTCGGCCTTCTCCCCTTCCGCGGAACTGACCTCGGCCGTCGTACCGAACGCGCAGACGTACGGAAAGTCGGTGTTCCAGTGTCCCCACTCCGCGTTGCCGACGTCCCACATGTGGTTCCACGCGTAGACGGCGTTGCCGTCGCGCTGCGTCTCGATGAAGAGCTTGTGGAACTCGCGGCGCGGCGCCGGGGTCACGCCGCAGACCCATTCGAGGTAGCCGGTCAGCTCGAGGCGCCGCTTCACGGGCAGCGTGTTTTTCAGGCGCACGATCCAGAGCTCGACGGTGTCGGACGCGTGCGCGAACAGCGTCCAGTGCGCGGAGAGGCCGTTGCGCTCGGTGACGAAGGTCGTCGAGCCGATGCCGTGGCGGCACTCGAAGCGGTCGTAGTCGGCCCACACCGGCGCGGGCGAGAGCGACCAGAGGTCATCCCCTTCCGCGACGTAAAGGAACTTGCCGCTGGTGTCCTGGGCAAAGTCCTGCTGCCACCAGTTCACGACCGCGAGCTGGGAGTTGTCGATCCAGGTGAAGCCGCTGCCGCTCTGCGAGACGGCCAGTCCGAGGCGGGGGTTGGAGATGACGTTGGACCAGGGGCGCGGCGGGCGCGGGTCGGTGATGACGTACTCGCGCCCGTCGCGTGAGAAATGACCGTAACTCATGAACCTTCCTTCAAAACGATCTCCGCGGGAACGCTGCGCACGACGGTGTCGGGGCCGCCGTACGGCGACCTGACGACGATGCCGTTCGGCGGCACGCGCAGGTTCCCGGAAATGCGAATCCGGTCCGCATTCATGTCGTAATCGAGCTTTCCGTAATGCGTGCTGAGGCCGCGCACGCGCACTCCCTGCCGCGCCCATTCGGGTGCGATGCCGGCGCCGACGATCAGCGCACCGTCATCCTCGTACGCGAAGAAGTCGAGCGCGCCGCGGATGAAGTCGGAGCCGACCCACGTGTGCGGCATGTCGCCGAGAAACCCGCCCTCACGCGGATTGGCGCGCACGACCTCGGCCCACTGGTACCAGGCCGCGGGACGCTGATCTTCGAAGAAGTAGTTCAGCAGCGTGCGCGCACGATCGGCGCGCCCGAGACGCACCAGCGTCCCGACTACGCGCAACTCGTAGGGCGTGTACGTCCGCGGCTCGAGCGCGTGCTCCCAATACTTTTCAAATGTCCGCAGGAGCGGCGTCCGCGGCAGCTCGGCATCAACGGGCGTGACCGCGACAGTGGTCGAGGTGGCGTCAAAGTCGCCCAGCTCGACGGAGCCGGGGATGTAGTCGATTGCGTGGTTTTGCATCGTCTTCGCGATCGACGCGAGCAGGTGTTGACGGAACTCCGCTGCGATCTGCGCGGTTTCGTTGCTCGTTGCTCGTTGCTCGGCAGGGGTGCCTTCTGGCGATGCCGCACCCTTGCCGAGTAACGTCGAACGAGTAACGACTTCCTCCAGGTACGCCGCATCCTTCAGTCCCTTCAACACGAACAGCGTGTCCCAGTACGAATGCATCGGCTTCGCGGAGTAGCCCTCGTGGCTGATCGACTCCGGGACCATGCCGTAGTAGGCGGTGTTCTCGTACTGCTTAGTCATGCGCTCGTGGCGGAGTTTGTCGATGAAGCTCACGACCTTGCGGATGGTGGGGAGCATCTTCTCGACGAGGGCGCGGTCGCCGGTGTGCCGGTAGTACTCGGCGACGAGGTAGATGAACTGGCCGTGGCTGTCGTGCTCGGGCACGGGATCGGCGCCGGCCGGGCTGACGCAGCACGGGACATAGCCGTCTTCGCGAATGGCTTTCGCGTACCACTCGATGAACTCTTTCACCACCTCGTACCGCCCCATCCGCAACAGCGCCTCGGAGGTCAGCGAGCCGTCGCGGATCCAGGAGCGCTCGTAGGAGCGGGAGCCGGGGTGGATGGCTTGCTGGTCAAGGTTGATGAGGATGTAGCGGAGTTGCGCGTCGAGGGTTTTCGCGATTCTTGGTTCGGCGGGGAGCTCGAGCTGGAACGTAGGGCGTGGGGG
>DASVSV010000254.1:0-22330 GCA_036387915.1 Thermoanaerobaculia bacterium | reverse complement strand
CGCGCGCCCGCGACGACCATCAGATTTTCACGCGACGCAGCCGCAGCGCGTTGCCAATCACCGAGACGGAGCTGAAGGCCATCGCCGCCGCCGCGATCATCGGGCTGAGGAGCAGACCGAAGAACGGGTAGAGCACGCCCGCCGCGATCGGCACGCCGACGGCGTTGTACACGAAGGCGAAGAAGAGGTTCTGCCGGATGTTCGACATGGTCGCGTTGCTCAAACGACGGGCGCGCACGATGCCGCGCAGATCGCCTTTCACCAGCGTCACGTCGGCCGCTTCCATCGCCACATCGGTGCCGGTTCCCATCGCGATTCCGACTTCCGCCTGGGCGAGCGCGGGTGCGTCGTTGATACCGTCTCCGGCCATCGCCACGATGCGGCCCTGTTGCTGCAGCCGTTTGATGGCGTCCGCTTTCTGGTCGGGCAGCACTTCGGCGATCACTTCATCGATGCCGAGCTTCTTTGCCACCGCCAGCGCAGTGGTCTTGCTGTCGCCGGTGAGCATGACGATGCGCAGACCCGCCGCGTGCAGCTCGCGGATCGCATCCGGGGTCGTCTCTTTCACCGGATCGGCGACGCCGATCAGACCGGCCGGCCTGTCATCGACGACGACGAACATCACCGTCTGTCCTTCGCCGCGCAGCTTCTCCGCACGTCCGGTCAGCTCCTGCGCATCGACGCGCAGCTCCGTCAGCAAAGCGAGGTTGCCGAGCGCAACGCGCTTCCCATCGACGGCGCCGCGCACACCTTTGCCGGTAATCGAGGCGAAGTCGGTTGCCGCCCGGACGGTGAGGCCGCGTGCTTCCGCACCGGCGATGATCGCTGCGGCTAACGGATGCTCGCTCGCGCGTTCGACGCTCGCCGCGAGGCGCAGCAGCTCGTTCTCGTCGAAGCCGTTCACCGTCACGACCGCCGACAGCTCCGGCTTTCCGCGCGTGAGTGTGCCTGTTTTATCGACGACGAGCGTGTCGACGGTGCGCAGCACTTCGATGGCTTCCGCATTGCGGAACAGCACACCGGCTGTCGCGCCTTTGCCCGCGGCCACCATGATCGACATCGGCGTCGCCAGTCCGAGAGCGCAAGGGCAGGCGATGATCAGCACTGCCACGGCGTTCACGATCGCGAACGCGAGACGCGGTTCCGGTCCGACGAACGCCCACACCCCGAACGTGATCAACGCCACTGCAATCACGGTCGGGACGAACCACGCGGACACTTGGTCGGCGAGTTTCTGGATCGGCGCGCGGCTTCGCTGCGCCTGCGCCACCATGTTCACGATTTGAGAGAGGAGCGTGTCCGCGCCGACGCGCTCGGCGCGCATCAGCAGCGAGCCCGTACCGTTCACGGTCGCGCCGATGAGGCGATCGCCTTCGGCTTTCTCCACAGGCAGCGGCTCGCCCGTGACCATCGCTTCATCGACGTTGCTCGTTCCTTCCGTGACGATGCCATCGACGGGGATCTTTTCGCCTGGTCGAATGCGCAATATGTCGCCGGGTTGGACCTCCTCGAGTGCAACATCCTGCTCCCGCCCGTCGGGGGTCACTCTTCGCGCCGTTTTTGGGGCCAGCCCGAGGAGGGCGCGAATCGCGGCGCCGGTCCGGCTGCGAGCGCGCAGTTCCATCACCTGACCGAGGAGGACGAGGGCCACGATTGCGGCCGCCGCCTCGTAGTACACGCCCACGTGACCCATCGCATCGCGGAAGGTGGGCGGGAAGATGTTCGGGGCGATGGTCGCGACGAGGCTGTACACAAATGCGACCGACACGCCGAGGCCGATGAGCGTGAACATGTTCAGGTGGCGATTCACGACCGACGTCCATGCCCGCTCGAAGAACGGCCAGCCGCCCCACAGCACGACCGGCGTCGCCAGGGCGAGCTCGATCCACGGCGCCCAGCTCAGAAGCGTGTGTCCCAGCAGATCGTGCGCGGCAGGCAGATGGCGCAGCATCGCGAAGATGACCAGCGGCACCGTCAACGCGGTGCTGACCCAGAAGCGCCGGGTCATGTCCTTCAGCTCGGGGTTGTCCTGTTCGAGCGTGACGGTGCGCGGTTCGAGGGCCATGCCGCAGATCGGGCAGTTGCCCCGCGCATCGCGGACGATCTCCGGGTGCATCGGGCACGTCCATTCGGTTTTCGTTGCCGGCGCGGCGACCATCTCCGGCTCCAAAGCCATGCCGCACTTCGGGCATGCGCCGGGTTTGTCCTGCCGCACTTCGGGATCCATCGGGCAGACGTACATCGCGCCTGCCGGCGCCGGTTTCGGCTCGGGGCGTTTGCCGCTCGCGTACGCAGCCGGGTTCGCATCGAACTTCGTTTTGCAGCTCGGGTTGCAGAAGTAGTACGTCGTGCCGCCGTACTCCGAGGAGCCGACCGCGTCGGCTTTGGAGATCGTCATGCCGCACACGGGATCGACGACTTCATCGGACGCAGGCGGCGTCGCGCCGTACGCGGCCGGGTTGGCGTTGAACTTCTGTTTGCACGAGGCCGAGCAGAAGTAGAACGTCTGGTCGCCGATGCGCGACGAACCGGCAGCGTTCGCCGGATCGACGGTCATGCCGCACACCGGATCGACTTCACCGGCTGCGTGCGCGTGTTGCTGCTGATGGCTGTGCTTCATGACGACCTCCGTTGTTTCTCATCTGTCAGCAGCAGGAGTGCCCGCTCGGCTGCGCCGATCGATTCACGGCACAGCACGAGGCGGCGGCAGCGGGCGCAGCGCCCGCGCCGACGTACTCGGCCGGCGCAACGTCGAACTTTGTCTCGCAGCCGCGGGAGCAGAAGTGATACGTCTCATCGTTATAGCTCGACGAGCCGACCGCCTTCGCCGGATCGATGGTCATCCCGCAGACGGGGTCGGTCACGGTGGTGTTCGCTGTGGTGGTGTGGTTCATGTGTGTCTCCTTCGACTGAGCTAACGCATCACCCTCGACCGTCTTACACTTCGCATCCGATCACCGCATGAATCCCGAACTCACGCTCCAGCTCGTCGATAACCATCGTCAATTCCTCGGCTTTCTCGAGCGGCGGCTGGGCGACCGCGCGCTCGCCGAGGACATCCTGCAGGATGCGTTCGTGAAGAGCCTCGAAAAGCCGGTCGAGG
Source organism: Thermoanaerobaculia bacterium (assembly GCA_036387915.1). Classification (GTDB taxonomy): domain Bacteria; phylum Acidobacteriota; class Thermoanaerobaculia; order Gp7-AA8; family Gp7-AA8; genus QHVT01. The sequence goes on along the minus strand of DASVSV010000254.1, from coordinate 19,227 downwards.
TGCGCGACGAGACGTCGTCGATCGCGTGGTTCTACCGCACCCTTCGCAACGCCGTGATCGACCACTACCGCCGGAACGGCGCGCGCAACCGCGCGCTCGAAGCGCTGGCCCGCGAGATGGAGGGCGCGGTCGAGCCGCCGCCGGAGTTGCGCGATGCGATCTGCGGATGCGTGACGCGCCTGGCTTCGACACTCAAGCCTGAATACGAGCAGGCCATCCGCCGGATCGACGTCGAGGGCGCGCCCGTGCAGGACTTTGCGGCGGAGGCGGGCATCACCGCGAACAACGCATCGGTGCGCGTGTTCCGCGCACGCGAGGCGCTGCGGAAACAGGTCAAGGCATCGTGCGGTACGTGCGCGGATCATGGGTGCCTCGAATGCTCCTGCGGGAAGCGGCCCTCAGCAGTGGGCGGCTTACGCAGCAGCTGTTAGCGCGGGGCTTCGTGTCCATGCTGCCGGGTCCCGAACCGCAGATACAACGCCGGCACGACGAACATGTTCAGTGCGGTCGAAGTGAGAAGCCCGCAGAGGATCACGATGGCCATCGGCGTTTGAATCTCGCTGCCGGGCTTCCCGATCGCCAGCGCGAGCGGGATCAGCGCGAGTCCGGCCGAGAGCGCCGTCATCAGAATCGGCGAGAGCCGTTCCAGCGCGCCGCGATGCACGGCTTCACGGAGATCCGTCACGCCTTCGTGCTTCATCAGGTGATGGATGTGAGAGATCAGCATCAGACCGTTGCGCGTGGCGATACCGAAGAGTGTGATGAATCCGATGATCGAGGCGACCGAGAGCGTTCCGCCCGCGACGTAGACGCCCGCGACGCCGCCGATCAGCGCGAGCGGCAGGTTCACCATGACCAGCGCGGCATCACGCAGCGAGTCGAGCGCGATGTAGAGCAGAAGCAGGATGCCGGCGATGACGACGATGCCGAGCAGCACGAGACGGCGCGACGCTTCGGCCGCGCTCTCGAACTGGCCGCCGTATTCGATGTGGTAGCCCGCGGGCAGCTTCACCGTTGCCGCGACCTGTTCGCGGATGTCTTCGACGACGCTCGACAGATCGCGGCCAGCGACGTTCGACATCACGACCGCTTTCCGCTCGACGTTCTCACGGCTGATCGTGTTCGGGCCGCGATCCTTGCGGATCTCCGCGAGCGCTGAGAGCGGAATCTGCGCGCCGCCGGGCGTGGCGATGCGCGTGGCGCGGATCGTGTCGATATCGCCGACCGCCGCGGCTTCATAGCGCACGACGAGATCGAACGCGGCGCGGCCTTCGAGGATGCGCGACACCTCATGTCCGGCGAACGCAGTCTCGATGGCTTCGGCGACGTCCCTGATCTGCAGCCCGTAACGCGCGATGGCGGCGCGGTCGAACTTGATCGTGAGGAAGGGGATATCCGGCTGCTGTTCGAGCGACACGTCGGCTGTCCCTTCAACGGCGGTCATGATGTTCTTCACCTGGTCGCCGAGCTTGCGCAGCGTGGCCAGGTCTTCGCCGAAGATCTTCACGGCGATGTTGGCGCGCGTGCCGGAGAGCATGTGGTCGATGCGGTGCGAGATCGGCTGGCCGATGGTGACGTTCGTGCCCGGCACCGCGGACAATTTGCGGCGCAGATCGGCGAGGAACTCTTCCTTGCTCCGATCCTTCATCTTCAGGCTCACTTCCATTTCGGAGGCGTTGACGTCCTGGGCGTGCTCGTCGAGCTCCGCGCGGCCGGTGCGGCGCGCGGTGGCGACGACTTCGGGCTCGCCGAGGAGAATCTGTTCGGTCATCCGGCCGAGACCATCGGACGTTTCGAGCGACGTGCCGGGCAGCGTGACGAGGTTGATGGTGAGCGTCCCTTCGTTGAAGTCGGGGAGGAACGCGCGGCCGGCCAAAGCGAGCGCCACGCCGGCAATCGCCAGTGCAACGACGGCGGCGGTGGTGATTGCCTTCCAGTGATCGAGCAGGCGCGCGAGCATCGGGCCGTACCACCCTTTGAGCCAGCGCACCATGCGGCTCTCTTCGTCGGACACGATCGCCTTCGAGCGTGGCAGCAGCAACGAGCAGAGCGCGGGCGTGACGGTCAGCGCGACCACGAGCGACGCCGCGAGCGACACGATGTAGGCGAAGCCGAGCGGGCGGAGGAGACGTCCTTCGATGCCGGTCAGCAGGAACAGCGGCAGGAAGACCAGCACGATGATGACAGTGGCAAAGACGATCGAACCGCGCACCTCGCGGCTCGCTTCGTAGATTACGTCGAGCATGCCGCGCTGCTGTTCGGGCGGGAGGTTGCGATTCTCGCGGAGGCGGCGCACGACGTTCTCGACGTCGATGATCGCGTCGTCGACGAGCGCGCCAACGGCGATGGCCATGCCGCCGAGGGTCATGGTGTTGATGGTCACGCCGAAGAGGCGCATGGCGATGATCGCGGTCACGAGCGACAGCGGGATCGCGAGGACGGTGATGCCGGTCGCGCGCGCGCTCATGAGGAAGATGAAGACGATGGCAATGACCAGGATCGCGCCGTCACGCAAGGCAGCGACGACGTTGTGCACGGCGATCTCGATGAAGTCGGACTGCCGGAAGATGTGGCTGTTGATCTTCATGCCTTGCGGCAAGGTCTTCTGAATGTCGGCCATGACGGCATCGAGCTGGCGCGTGAGCTGGAGCGTGTTGGCAGTGGGCTGCTTCTGAATGCCGAGAATCACGGCGGGCTTCGCGTTGTGCGAGCCCTCGCCGCGCTTGAGCGCGCCGCCGATCTGCACGGTGGCGACGTCGCGGACGAGGATCGGCTGCCCGCCTCGCTCGACGATCACCGTCGAGGCGATGTCTTCGGGGCTGGTGATACGGCCGACACCGTGAATCAGGTACTCCTGTCCGCCTTCGTTATAGAAGCCGGCCGACGTGTTCTCGTTACTCTCACGCAGCGCGCGCACGACTTCATCGACGCCGAGGCCGTAGGCGGCTAGGCGATCGGGCCGGACGATCACCTGATACTGCTTCGTCTCGCCGCCGGTGGGGATGACTTGCGAAACGCCCGGGACCGCGAGGAGGCGGCGGCGGATGTTCCAGTCGGCCGTTGTCTTCAGCTCCATCGGCGAGTGACGGTCCGACGTGAGCGCGATGAACATGATCTCGCCCATGATCGAAGAGACCGGAGCGAGTACGGGCGGAGCGACGTCGGGCGGCAGCGTCGACTGCGCGAGCTGCAGCTTTTCGCTGACGACCTGGCGGGCCTGATAGATGTCCGTGCCCCATTCAAACTCCACCCAGATGACGGCGATGCCGACGCCGGTTGACGAACGCACGCGGCGCACCCCGGACGCGCCGTTGAGCGCCGTTTCGACGGGGAACGTGATCTGCGTCTCGACTTCCTGCGGCGCCATGCCGTGCGCTTCCGCTACGACGGTGACGGTCGGTGCGGTGAGATCGGGAAAGACGTCTACCGGCATCTTCACCGCCTCGTACGTGCCCCAGACGAGGAGCAGCGCAGCAGCGGTGAGCACGAACAAACGATTGCGGAGAGACCACTGAATGATGCGATCGATCATCGGGGCTCCCGTTAGTGGGCGTGCCCGTGCGCCGGCACGGCTCCCGATGCAGCTTGCAGGCGGATGTTGTACGCGCCGCGCGTGACGACGCGATCGCCGGGCTTGAGTCCTTCGAGGATCTGCACGAGATCGCCCTGGCGCGTGCCGACCTTGAGCGGCCGGCGCTCGAACAACTCGCCTTCGAGCTCGACGTACGCGACCGGCTGGCCGTCTTCATCGACCACGGAGGAAAGCGGAATGACGATCCCGCGCTGCGTCGTCGCCGTGAAGACCTGCGCGCGTACGAACATGCCGGACTTCAGTTGTCCGTTGCGGTTCGGCACCTCGAAGATGAGCGGCAGCGTGCGCGTCTTCTCGTTGACGACGCCACCGGAGGCGACGACGCGTCCGCCCGAAGTCGGGCTGACTTCAAACGCGGCCGGGAATCCTTCGGGCTGGAACCAGACGCTGTTCGAGCTTTGCACCTGGCCGATCTGTCCTTCGGGGATCTGCAGCTCGAGCCAGAGCCGCGAGAGGTCGACGACGTGGAACAGCTCGCGCCCTTCCTCGATGAATTCGCCCGGCGCGACCGTCACCGTGACGATCGTTCCGGCGACCGGCGAGCGCACTTCAAAGCGTCCGCCCGACTCGCCGCCCGTGGCGCTCTGCGTGCCGCGATACTGCGCGAGACGGCTTTGTGCGGCCTGCAGGTCGGCGCGCGCGGTCTGCTCCGCGCGGCGCGCATCGGTGACGCGGCGCTCGGGGATCGCTTCCTGCGCGAGCAGCGCTTCGAGTCGTGCGCGTTCGGCCTGCGCCTGCTGGAGCGCGATCTGCGCGCGCTGCACGTCGAGGTTCAGCGACGAGGGATCGACGTCCGTGGGCACGCGCGGCGCGATGACGCCGAGCACCTGATTGCGCGCGACCGTCATGCCGATCTGCGGGTAGGTGCCACGCGCGAGAAAGCGTCCGCCGGCCGGTGCGCCGACGCGCGCCTCTCCATCCGGACGAGGACGCAGCACGCCATTCGCTGGAACGGAGCCGCGCACTTCGCCTTCGCTCACAGGCGCAGTCGCGAACTCCGTCTTCCACTGCTGCTCTTTGAGGTAGACGATGCCGCCGCCCTCTTCCTCTTCCTTCGGTGCAGCAGCGATCGCCGCCTGCTCCGACTCGAAGACGGTCATGAGTCCGAGGTCATGGCGTGAGACCGCGCCGTCGAAGGCGATCTCGAAGAGGAGCCGCCGCTGTCCCGCGTGCTGCGGTTTGCCGACGGGGCGGAAGATGCCGGGAACGCTCGGCGCGTTTGACGTGAAGCGCTCTTCCGGCGCGCCGCCTTCGCTGAGGATCGCCGTGACCGTTCCCGACGCGAGCGGCTTGAAGTCGGAGAGGCGCGTGACGTGCGCGGCGAACGCCGACTCGGCGCCTTTCGCGAGCGCGTCGAACTCGACGAACAGCTCGGTGCGATCGGTAAAGTGCGTGAACGACAGCGCTTCGCGCTCGGGCGCCGCCGCCTCTTCTTCTTTCTTGCCGCAAACGGCAACGGCCGCCAAGACGAGCAGCAGGACGGCGATGCGTTTCATGTTCTTCATCGGGTGATTCCTCCAAGGGCGCGCGTCAGCTCGATCTCGGCTTCGCGTGCGCGTTGCTCCAGCTCCGCGGCTTCGACTTCGGCGTCGAGCGCGGTGCGGTAGGCGTCCAGCAGTTCGAGGATGCCGACCTCGCCCGCGCGATACGCGGCTTCGGCCGTGGCGGTAAGACGTTCGGACGTCGGCAGCGCCTGTTCGCGGAAGAGACGCGCGGCATTGCGCAGCTCGCGCGCTTCCGCCGCAAGGCCGCCGACTTCGCCGCGTGCGCGCGTGACGAGTAGCGTCCGTTGCGCATTCAGGATCGCCAGCTCGGCGTTCGCGCGCAGCAGCTCGTCCTGATTGCGATTGAAGAGCGGCAGGCTGACGCCTGCACCGAGGATCGCGCCGCTGTCGGCCTGCGTGTTCTTCATGCCGGCGGTGAGGTCGAACAGCGGCACGCGCCAGCGCTGCGCGGCCTGGGCGTCGAGCGTTGCCGCTTCGACGCGTTTGGCGATGGCCGCGACGTCCGGCCGCTGTTCGATGCGCGCGGTCAGCTCCGCGTCGGCCGGGATCTCGGGCGGCGTCGGTCGCTGCAACGTGGTCCCGTCGAGATTCTCAACACCGAGGAACGCCGCGAGCCGCCGTTGCGCCGCTACGAGTGCGCCGCGCTCGGCCGCGAGCCGCGCTTCCGCGCCGATCCGCTCGCGCTCGAGCCGTCGCCGGTCGTAGCCCGAGACTTCGCCACCCGCTTGCAGGCGTGCCGCCGTGTCGGCCGCAGCGCCGATCTTGCGCGACCATTCGGTCAGCGCACGCACGAGCTCCTGCTGACTCGCGGCGCGGCTGAACTCCGAACGCACGATGCGGGCGAGGTCGAGTTGCTGTCCGGCGACTTCCTGCTGTGTCGCTTCGACGCGCAGCTCGGCGGCGCGCCGCCGCATCGCTCGACGTCCGGAGAAGTCGAACGACTGCGAGAGCGTCAGGAACTGCTCGGTCTCGCCAGCGCTTTCGCGCGTGTAGTCGAGAGTCGGATTCGGCCAGCGCCGCTCCCGCTCGACGTCACTGCGCGCGAGATCGAGCTGCGCCGCGCTCAGCGCGACGACACTCTGCGAGCCTTGCGCGATGCGCACGGCATCTTCTTCAGTGAGTACGTTCGGGATCGTCTGTGCGCTCGCCGCCCTGGCGGTGACGAGCATGAAGCTCAAAAGGAAGCGTTGAAAACGCAAAGTCCACTCCTGTCGCAGAAACGCGGGTCGTGAGAACGCGCTGCGAGGAGTGGCTCAGATGAGGAAGGTCGAGAGGAGCGGCTGCAGGCCGACATCGTCGTCCATGCGCAACGCGCCGAACGAGAGGACGTTCCGATCGGTACTCGCGATGCTCGTCGATGTGGCCGGTGTCGCGGCAGGGACGATCGCGACCGGCAGCGCCACGCGCGTCACGTCCGGGAGCTGCGGAGCAGAGGAGGAGACGATCGGGTGCTCGTGATCGCTGTGACCGCTGTCAGCCTCGTACGTGTCCGCGTGCTCGCCGTGGTGGTCGTGCAGGTCGTGCATGACGACGTGCATCGCCACGGGCGCACCGAGGAGCGCGAGGACGACGAAAGCGAAGAGGCGAACGGTCGAGCGAGACATTACGAGTCAGTCGGCGCAAAGCCGGGAGACGCCGAAGTATATTCCGCGGCCCTCCACCACCCATCGCCCACATCACTTAAAAGGGCGCCGGCCGCAAAAACGGCCGCCGGGGCCTCGAAAACGGCTCCGGGGGCCTCAAAAACAGCTCCGGGGACATCGATTAGACCTTCCCAGGCATCGCCACAAAGTGCCCTGCGGCCGAAAAATAGTGCCCCGGCATCACCCGCAAGCCTCCAGGCATCATTTCGACGTGCGCCGGAGCCGTTTCGCGCACCAGCTCGAGCAGCGCTAAACCACCATCGACGACTTAAAAGCGCGCCGAGCTCAATGGCGGATGATGGCGTTTCGTTTAGCGTTGACAGCATCACGCGCGAAATCCACTCCGGGTGGCTTGAATCCGATCGACGGACAGATGCGCGCGACTCGCCACGGCTCCACGCCGAGGGCCGCACAGGCGATTCCGGCGTGCGATCACTTCGCGCAGCGAAACCGGCAACGCCAAGTCATCGCGTATCACATAGATGTCATCCGGTTGGAACATTTGACGACGTTCATGCAGCCGCGCGCGGCGTCGCCGCAGCGCTTATCCGAGCGGAGGCGCCAGGACGCCAGGTCAACGCTGCATCGCGCGAACCGCCGTTAACAACTGCGTCGCCTCGATCGGCTCAACCAGGATGCGGTACGACTTCGGCGAAGTCGCGGCGGACCGCTGATCGGGGGCCAGGAGAACGACTCGCGGCAGGGTTTCAGGGGAGAGTTGCGCGATGCACTGCAACACGTACTCGCCCGCACGCGGCCTCGACGTCACCGTCGCCGATGGATCGACCGCGGCCACCACGACGGCTGCGTATCGGTTCATGTCTTCGCGGCTGATGTGCCCGAGGGCTTCGCCATGCGTGATCGCGTCGACCCGGTAGCCCGCCTGGAGCAGCGGCCGTTCGATGAGCTGTCGGTGCGAGGGATCGGCGTCGACGACGAGAACTTCACGACTTGAAGGCATGCGCGCTGAGTCTAATGGCTCGGCCTGATCTTGCGAACATCGCGATCATTCGCGGCCCGACCCCACCCACCCTCGCCGCGTCACGCCCGTTGCACGCTTGCACCGCGATGAAGCGGCCGTGCTTCGCTGGCAACGGTCGCGCCGCGGCTCCCGCCCGCGCACGTGGGGCAGTGCGTCGCGAGAGCCACCCGCCCGCCCTCGCCGCGTCACGCCCGCTGCATGCGCGCACCGCAAGACCCCGCCGTGCGCGCGGGCAACGGTCGCGCCGCGGCTCCCTCCCGCGCCTGTGGGTCACTTCATCGCGAGCGCCGCCGCCGCCCGACCCCGCGAGTGGCGAAGTGCGTCGCGAGAGCGACCCGCCCGCCCTCGCCGCGTCGCGCCCGTTGCATGCGGGACGTCGCGCTGTCGCGCGCCGCCCGCACGCAACGGCCGCGCCGCGGCTCCCACCCCCGCCAGTAGGGGAGGGTGTCCCGATCGACAATGCTCCGCCGCCCGTCCCCGTTGATTGTGCGGTCCCCGGCAATATCCGCTGTCCTGATGCGCCCGCGTTCTTGCGCTAGCGCGTCGCGCACAATCGTCCCGTGGTCTCACTCCCTGTGGTTGTTCCTTCCTTTTTTCTGTTCCGCCCACGGCCCACCCATCACGCATTTGCACGTTTGATTCGCCGGGCATCGCGCGCTCCACATCCGCGCTGCGATCGCGTTCCCCCGGCCGGGCTTCCGCACGTTCCGCGTCGAGGCGGAATGCGTCGCGCGCGGCACGTTTCCCCCTCGGCGCGGGCGCTGCGCAGGCGGGGCGCGCCCCACCCGCCACCCGCGCCACCGCCGCGCGCAGCTCGCGCGGTCGCCGTGCCGGCGCCCGCGCGCCGCGCCTCCCACCCAGGCCCGCGTGCTGCCCGTTTCGGCGCCGCCTCACCCGGCGGCGCCTCAACTTCGCAGCCTTCCGTAATCACTTGGCCTAATTTTTCGCGAGAGCGGAGCAAACTGTCTCGCCAGCGCCACCAGCGGGATGCGCCGGCGCGCCGGCGCATTTGCGCCGCGCGCCTCGTCGCCTGATTCAACTGTTGCGGCGCGGCACGCTTTGAGTCGCCGCGCTTTTCGCGAGCTCGCACGTTCGCCGTTCTGCCGCGTCTACGCGCGGTGGAACGCGCCCCCTCGTGGCGTCACCGTTTTTGCAGACCGGCATTGCGAGATCGGCGCTGCTCGCGCGCAAAAACGGCGCCGCCACTGCCCACCCGCCCGCGCCTGTGGGGTTGGCCGTCTATAAACGTTCGTTTCCCCCGCACCGGACGCGCGTTCACGGCGCTTGCAGCGGGCACTATGTCGCGGCTGCACGTTCAGTGCGGGCAAGCGCCGCGCCCGCGCTCCTCATTCACGCTTTCTGCTTTTCAATATCACGCGCTTCTGGCCGCACGTTTCCCCCTCGGCGCGCTAACCGGCGCTACTCTACGGCGGCGATTGGCGCGCCCCCGCTCCACCACCCGCGCGCCAACCGGCCTGCATCCCATAATGCGCGCATTATGTGACGCAGGCCTTCGCCGCCTCGGAAGCGCCTTTTACATAACAGGATTATGTAAATTAGCGCGCCTTCACACCCGGACTCGCCACGGTCTATCGTCGTTTCCACAGGCGTTTCCGGCCGGCACACTCCGCCCGCCGCTGGCCGTGCGCTCCCGCCTCTGGCAGTTGCGCGCCGCTACGCGCAGCGCGTGCGCGCGCCACCATCCGCCACCCTGCGCGCACGCACAAGCGCTCCGCGGCCCGGCGCTTCCACCACCCACTACCCGCGCCGGCCGGCCAGCGGCCCCCCGGGGAACGGCCCCCGCCCGGGGAACGCCCGCCCACCCCCGGCGAAGCAGCCGTCGCTACGCGACCGCAGCTTCGCCTCCACCGGGAACGCCCGCCGGGGAAGGCCCGCTTCATGCTGCTTGAACGTCGAACATGCGCACCAACGCCGCGCTCGCTGTTGACGACGACGCCACTATCCTCCGTTTGATCGCGGCGCTTCTCCGACGTGCCGGATTTGATCCCGTGCACACCGCGCGCGATGGTCAGGAGTGTCTCGACTTACTCGCCGCGAACACATATTGCGTCGTCATTCTCGACCTTCGCATGCCGCGCGTCAGCGGCTACGACGTAATCGCCCGGCTCGCCGCCGATCCGCTGCCCCAAATGCCGACGATCGTCGTTGCAACGGCCGACCGCTCAGCTGCTGGTAACAACCTCGACCCCAGCGTTGTCACCGCCGTTCTTACCAAGCCGTTCCGACATGGAGACGTTGCTCACCGCGGCACAAACTTGCCGCGAAACCACCTAGCGCGCTCCGGCCTCGTCGCTACTTCTGTACGTTACCGTACGTTCGCATCGTGAATCCGCCTGATGCGCTCGCTCAGGTCTCGCAGAACGGCGTCCGACAGCTTCGGCGTCGCACCCTCGATCACAAACAACTCCGGCGTCTCCTCGAGCACGCGAAAGTCTTCGCGGCTCGCGGCGTTCACCAGCTCGTCCGGCCGGAGCACGTGCATCTCTTCCCACGCATCACGCACTCGCTTCGCGAGCGATCCGCTCCGCGTATTCAATCGCTTCAACGCGCGCCCCAGCTTCTCATCTACGTACCGCTGTGGTCTCGGCATCTTCAGATCTCCCGTCAGCAGCGCTACCCGCCGCCGCGATTCGACCGTAACACAGGCGGGGAGGGACTTATCTAGTCCCCATCGCCCGCGCGCTTCCACTGGATCATGTACGTCTTCGGCCCGATCCTGATCTACACGAAGCTGCGCGCTTCTTTCATCGTCTACACCTCGAACATCTTCGCCATCCTCGGCCTGCGCGCGATGTACTTCCTGCTGCTCCGGTGCACGACGTCCACGCGCACGCTGCACGCGGCTGAGTGATCGTCTCGCTTTAAAGCGTCGAGCAATGGTCGCTTCGTCTTCGCGCTGGTGCTGCTGTCGATGTTCTTCTTCTACGTGGCGCGGCGCCGTCGCACGCTCATCGCCCGAAGCTCCGGCGCCGCGGCACCTTCCTGTTCATTTATATGTTTCGCCCACGGCCCACCCATCACGCGTCCGCACCGCTGCGATCGCAACACATCGCAACTCGCACGACCTCGGCGTGATCCACCGGGTGTAGATCGCGGCCCCCTCGTGGCGTCACTGTTTTTGCAGATCGAGAGGACCAAACCGACGCTTCAAATCCGCAAAAACAGCGCCGCCACTTCCCACCCTCCCGTCGCCCATTGGTCACTGCCTCGCACCCGCACGTTTCCCCCACCCATGCGCCGTCACGCCGCTTGCAGCGGGTCTCCGTAGCTTTCACGCACGCGCTTCGTGGGCAAAGCGTCGCGCCGGCGCCCCCGTCAACGCGGTCACGCCGTGTACGGCCCACTTCCCCCCGCGCACCCATCGGGGCGACCGGCACCTAGAAGTTCCCACTTGAGTTTTATACCTGAATGGATATGATGACCCGCGATACCTAAACACCTCACCAGCGGGGGGACACCGACCGATGACCGCGCAGCGGACACCGCGTACCGCCAAAGTGACAACCCGCGCCGCCCGCACGGCCGCCGATGATCGATCGGTCAGGTCGGCGCTCGCTTCGAAGCTCAATCAGTTGATCGATGCGCGCGGTCTCAGCCAGGCCGAGGCTGGTGAGGTTCTAGGCATGCCGCAACCGAAGATCTCCGCCATTCGGAATCTCAAATTGACCGGCATCTCGCTCGAACGTCTCCTGCAGGCGCTCGCTGCGCTCGATCAGCATGTAGACATCGTCGTCAGCCCATCGCGCCGGGGAATGCCGGCAGGGATCCGTGTCGACGAGCACCGCCGCAGTAAAGCTGCCATCTCGAGGAGTGTGGCTCGCCGTGAGTAGTGTTCTCAGACAACTAACCGAGGAGTGGGGGCCGTACGAGGCTGTCACGCTCTACCTGGACCGGTGCCAAGTCGACACCCCTCCCGATGTAGTCGCCGCCGTTTGGCGTCACATCGGAGAACGCCGTCGCCGTGTCGTCAAAGTTGTCGATTTCGGTGCAGGTGACGGTCGCTTTTCCACTGTCGGCAAATACGAAACGTACGTTGGCTACGAGATTGATCTCGACCGCAGCGGCACCTCCAAGCTCCCGCGTCGCGCGTCGCTGATCAATCGCTGCGCCTTCGCTGATGTCATCGACGACGCCGACGTCTGCATCGGTAACCCACCGTACGTCAGGAATCAGGACCTTCCGGACGGCTGGAGGCAACGTGCTGCGAAAGTCATTCGTGAGCGAACGGGCGTTTCTATCTCTGGTCTCGCTAACGCGTGGCAATACTTCGCGCTCCTCGCTCTCGCCAGCACAAAGAGCGATGGCCTCGTCGCGCTTGTGATCCCGTTTGAATGGGTATCGCGTCCGTCCGCTCGCGCGCTTCGCGCGTACATCAAGAAGAACGGCTGGGACGTTGCTACTTATCGATTGCGTGATGAAACGTTTCAGGGCGTCCTCACCACCTCGTCCATAACGATCATCGACAAACGAGATGCTTCCGGCAAGTGGGAGTACTTCGAGGAGAATCACGACGGAAGTTACCGTCCGCTCCCGTCCCCAAGCGGGACCAACGCCGGCGTTTTAACCTACGCGAAGAGATCGGCCGACAAGCATGGGACGGTGTTCGTTAGGAGAGGTCTCAGTCCCGGTACGCAGCAAGTGCTCACCCTTACGGAAGCCGAGCGTGCTCGCCTTGGACTCGAGATCGACTGTGACGTGGTTCCATGCGTCACGTCCCTCCGATCGTTGCCGCCGGAATGTCTCACCCTAACCGTCGCGATCTTTCGGAAACTGTTCCGCGAAGCCGGTATGAAGTGTTGGCTGATCCGAACGGACCAACCACCATCACCCAAGCTCAAGGCTTATCTGGACGGCGTTCCCGCAGCGCAACGTGCCACGAAGACTTGCAACCTTCGGGATGACTGGTGGAAGTTCGCCATGCCCGATATCCCTGCCGTCATCGTCGCGTCGGGTTTTCGAGGACCGCGACCCAAAGCCGTCGTCAACGACGTGAACGCTCGCGCAGTCGGTGCCGTCTTTGGCATCTATGGCTTGTCTGCCGTCCGGGCTCGCAGTCTGGCCAAGCACCTATCCGCTATTGATCTTACCGGTCGCATTGTTTCGCACTCCAACGGTCTCCGGAAGCTCGAACCGCGGCAACTTCATACCCTCGTCGCTCGCTTCCAATCGCGCATCCGGAAAGTTCCATCATGACGGCCGCGCTCAAGGACGACGAACTACTCGACAGCGGGACGCTGACGTTCTCCGTCGAAGGCCGTATCCTTCGCGAGCTCGGCGAGCGGCTAGTAAAGCAACCTGAAGTCGCGCTCGTCGAACTCATTAAGAACGCTTACGATGCCGATGCCACAAGTTGTGATGTCGTCTACGAGCCGCCCGAAAGCATCCTGATCGCCGATGACGGCCACGGTATGACGCTCGCCGAATTCGAGAACGGCTGGATGCGCATTGGCACGAGTGCTAAAGCGCTAGAGGGACGTAGCCGCACCTACAACCGCGTGATCACCGGCGAGAAGGGGATCGGCCGGTTCGCCGTCCGTTTCCTGGGCACGGAACTCGAGCTTCGCACCGTGGCGTACGATCCGAGTCGGAAAATGCGAACGCTGCTCACGGCCAGCTTCGATTGGCCTAGTTTCGATCAGACGGAAGACCTTGGCGACGTCGAAGTACCGTTCACATTACGCCGTGCGCCGTCACGCGAAACAACAGGAACGTCGCTACGCGTCACCGCACTTCGCGCGCCGGCATTGAGCAAGATCAACCTCGACTCCGTTCGCACCGCCTCGATCGCGGTCGTTACACCGTACCTCACGTTGCTCCGGCACGCGCCAATCGCTCCAGTGACGAAACGCGGGCGAAAACCGAAGACGCAGCCCGATCCGGGTTTCACGTTGAACATCCAGCCCCACACGGCTGTATCGGAAGATGGTGATGTCGCCCGAGCCATCCTGGACAACGCCGTGCTGCGTGCCGTTGTTACGCTCGAACACAACCGCGTCTCGCTTCAGGTGTACCGTCGCGGATCCAAAACGCCAGCTCTAAAGATTAACGACAAGTACGTCAACAGCATCGGCACGCTGTACGCCGACATTCGATTTTTTCCTCAGCGCAAAGGCACCTTCACTGATCTACCGGTCGATGGACGCCGCGCGAAGACATGGCTGAAAGAGCATGCCGGCGTCGCGATCTTCGATCGCGCCTTCCGCGTCCTCCCGTACGGCACTGCTACCGACGATTGGTTGCAACTCGCGGCCGATACCGCTCGACGTGCGCGTGAGCCCCGGTCATCGCTTGCACAGAAACATTTCCCCATGGACGAGCCCACCCGCTCCTCAACACAGCTCAATTACATGCTCCGCCTGCCGTATCCCGAACAGCTAGTCGGAGTAGTTCAGGTCGAAGGTCAACGCTCCGCCGATCAGCGAGACGCAGATACAGGTCTCGTCGCAGCCGCCGATCGTGAAGGCTTCATTGACAACGCTGCCTTCCGTCAACTCCGTGACATCGTTCGCGGTGCGGTCGAAGCACTCGCCGCTGCCGATCGTGAGCTGCAGCTCGAGCAGGAGCGTCAAGAGCGCGCGGACGCACTTCGTCGGCTTAGGTCCGAAACCCGCGCGGCTATCCGCGAAATCGAAGCGAATCCGAACATCCGGTCTGCAGATAAGGCAAGGATCATCGGGCAGCTTTCAGAGACGCAGGCGCTTGCGGAGAAACACGAGGAGCGTACTCGGGAACGCGAGGCCGCACTCGAAGTGATGAGTCTTCTTGGTGTCGTAGCTGGTTTCATGACCCACGAATTCGGTGCAGCGCTAGCCGAGCTGGAGAAAAGCCAACGTGTTCTCACCGACTTAGGGAAGTCGGACACCAGATTCAAGTCCGCGGCTGAAGGCATCGGTGAGCACGTTGCGTCGCTTCGCGAGTTCGTCACCTACTCCAAGGGCTACATCGAAGGCGCCAGTGCACGCCCAGCAAAACCGTATCCGGCGCGACCGCGGATTCAGCAGGTCAAGCGAGTCTTCGGCAAATATGCTGATGAACGACGCATTCAAGTTGACGTGGAAATAGACCCGGACCTGATCGCGCCGCTCGTCCCAGTCTCTCTCTACAACGGTATCGTCCTGAACCTCTACACGAATGCCCTTAAAGCGATCATCTCCAAGATCGGTGACGCTGACCGCCGCATTGCGTTCCGGGCATGGAACGAACAGCAGTGGCACGTGCTCGAAGTGTCCGACACAGGGGTGGGCATTCCCACCGCACTTCGCACACGCATCTTTGACCCGCTCTTCACTACCACCTCCAACGTCTCCAACCGCGACCCCCTTGGTTCCGGGATGGGACTCGGTCTGGCGCTCGTCAAGCGAGGAACTGAAAGTTATGGCGGCGACGTCGAGCTTGTCGAACCACCGCCCGGCTTTGCCACCTGCTTCAGAGTTCGACTGCCCTTAGTGGAGCAATAACATGCGTTCGATTCTCTTGGTTGACGATAAACAGTCGGTTCTCGATGAACTCACCGCCGCCCTGACACCGGTATTCGCGTCCGATCAGGTCGAGATTCGACATTGGGTACCGACGGAATCCGAACGCGATGCGCACGCCGCCTTCACGTCGAAGATCGATAAGGAGACGACGCTCGTCATCACCGACGCCGATCTAACCTCGCAAGGACAACTTGGTCTCTTCGGAGCCAGCGTGGTCGCATGGTGTCAGCAACTTGCCATCCCGGTTGGCGACTACTCTCGCAATCTCGCATCGCTGCCGAAGGCGCCGGAACTCTTCGAGTTGCGCGTACCTTCCGATCCCCCGCTCGCGGCCTCATTTATCGCCGCCACTTTTAGAGGCTTTCGCGACATCAGCGATGCTCTCGCTTCCAACGACGCGCTGTTCGCCAAACGAAGTCCTGCGGCCGTCCTCGCGGCGCTCCTCGGTCAGCCGGAGATCGAAAGTCAGCTCGCGCTGTACGCAGTGCGACTTGGCGCTGCGAGTGGTGCGCTCGTCGACCGCGTGGAAGAGCACGACCCATCCGTCGAGTACAAGCGCGCTCTTCTCGGCTACATTGCCGGTCACCTCCTTTTGAACGTTCTCCGGTTTCCTGGTCCCATTCTCTCGCTCAGCGGTCTCAAGGCATATGTGGCTAGCGATGAGGCAGGTGCCGATGATGTAACTGCGCTGTTCGGCGCAGCCCGCTACAAAGGTCCATTCGCCGATCTCGATCAGTATTTCTGGCTTTCCGGTGTCGACGAAGTACTCGACCAACTGGTGAAGTCTCTTCCCGCGGATTTTAAAACTGAGACTTCCGGCGAAATGCACCGAGCTGGCCTCGAAAAGGCGCTTGACCGCCAGCTCGCTCGCCACGCGTGTCCGACGCGCTGTCAGGGGCAGAATGGCGGCTTCTTCTGTCCGTTCACTACCCGAACCGTTTGTCAGCGCTCCGACTGCTCCGTCGGCTCAAACAGTTGGATTCCGCAAGGCGCCAAGCTATGTCGAATTGAACGCGACTTTTTCGAAGAGTGGGCGCCGATCCTCGGCCTCTGATACATCGGAATAAAGAATGGTTGATCGCGAGAGCAACGGCATTTTGCGACGGTTGGTCACTCAGTGGGGACACGTGCAAGCGGAGATCGCACGCCTCCAGCCCACAGCCGAGGTCCGGCCGGATAACGGGTACGACGTCTTTCGCTACGTCGAGACCGGCTCGGCCACAGTCGCGAAGTTTGACCTCTTGCCTGTGGTCTTCAACCTTCCGGAGCGGGCGGACGATCACAAGGTTGATCTTTTCGTTGTCGTGAAGGGATGGCTATGTTTTGGCCGCGAGGAGTACTCCGAGCGCGACATTCTCGCGACTCACGACTTCGCAACGGAGGTCGCCTACTTCAGGCGCACACCCAAAGCGCTCACCCACGTATACGGCGCCCACTACGATTTTTCCATCGATCATGTTGGCCATCCAGTATTTCACGGCCAGATGCGAAGCTACCCGGAACTCGCCGAGCACGTTAAGACGTCGTACGGGATAAGCAATGAGGGTCTTGTCGACTGCGTGAAGGGACTCCTGCGGAACGTGCGCGTTCCGACCGCGCAGATGGATGTTTTCTCACTCTTCGTCGAGCTCTGCGCCGATCACCTTCTGTATGAGAAGTCCGGACCTGAGGAGAAAGATGCTTTCAACTCGCTCCTCCGCCGCAGCGTCTTCTGTCAAGGTGCCGCCTTTCAACTACCGCAGCTCGCGACCGAAGAAGCTCGCATGTGCTACCGGGCGCGTCATTGGTATCCAGCTATCGCGTGACGCATCCTTAGCGCCGAACGCTGGACCATTCACCGCGTTGCACCGCGGGTCGCTCATTGCGGCGCGCACCCGGCACGAACAGGGGAGTGTAGCCACGGCTGGCGCAGCCCAGCGTGCTAGGGCCTCTGGCGCACTGCCTCTCCCCGCGCAACCCTTTGCTCCCATGCCACGTGTCTTTCGCCCCGGGCCACAGCTCTTCCCATACAAATGCCGTTTGACTTCAGGTTAACGGGTGTACCATTCATTCCTGATGAACACTCAGGTTGCGACTGACGTCACGCGGCGGGGCTTGGCACTCGTCCGTCTCATCACGCGGGGGCACACACCCTGAGTCGCGCAAAAACTATGTCTTCCAAGCGCGCCTCAGGGAAACCTGAGGCGCTTTTGTTTTCAGCGGGTTCCGAGGAGTAATGACAAAGCAGGAGGGAGAAATCTGGCGATGACACCGAGATCTAAATTCGAGACCCTTAAACGCTCAGTCCAAAGGCCACAGCCACGATCAACCGTACTTCAGCCTCGACCAAGGAGTGCTCCATGCGATTTGTTAGCGCTTTGATCCTCGCTTTACTCGCAGCCGGCGGTGCGCCACCGCCTGCCACCACAAACCACCAGCCCGAAAGGCGAGCAGCCCTGATCGAACGGTCAGGGCGTCTCGCAATGATTGAGATCGACGGAAACCGCATCACCGAGAAAGCCCTACCCGGCGTCGAATCGGACGTTGTCGCGACCTTCGGGCGATCTGCCGAGACGGGCAGCATCCTCGCGGGGTTCCAAGGCGACGACGGCATCTCACTGTTCATGGCTACCGTCGATGACCCGAACTCATGGACGTTCTTGTCCCCGGCCGTCGTGGGCGCGCAATGGGCGCCGGTCGGCAACACCTATTTGTTTCACACGCTCGCCGGGGAACTCAACCTGGCCGGACCAGAAGGTTCAAAACGAATCGCTGACGGTGTACGTGCCGCGTCATTTTCTCCAGACGGCACAAAGATCGCTCTGATTCGGACTGGCGACTTCTCTTCCTCGGACGATTCGGTGGATCTACCCCGCCGCCGCATCGGTGCCGCATCTGCACAGGCGCCTCGCGGTCGGCGACGCGATCTTAGTGAGTCCGGCCTCTTTCTTTACAACGTCGCTACCGGCGAAGAAACTCTGCTTTCATCGCAGGTCATCAACGATTGGTGGTATCTGGGCTACGCGCCTTCTTGGTCACCTGATGGGAACCAGATCCTCTTCGTTAGCGGATGGTCCGCTGCGGACGGGGCGCCAACGCTGTCGATCGCGTCGCTCGCGCCACGACAAACCTACCTGCTTCATCTCGACGCGCCGGTGCCCGATCCCTCGACGCCGTTCTATTGGTCACCAAACAGCCGCCGGATTTTCGTTGGGTCCGAAGCGCTTGATGCCGATACCGCGGTTTGGGTGGTCGACTTGCACGGCGCTGGTATCGCCAATGCCAAAATGCTCACCGCGGGCCGGCCGATTCTCCGAGTCAACGATGATCTCCTCATTGAGTCGTCGGAAGGCACCGTTCTCTTAGACACGATGACACTGGAATCGCGTCGCGCAGAGTATGGACCGGCCGCAATTCAAAGCGATGCCGCGGTCGCGGCGACCGCAAAGACGCCCTCACTTTACGACGTCAAATATTGTACGCCGCTGAAGTCAATGAACCCGAGTTCGTATGTATCCCACAGTTCCGGCAGTGGCGGCTGCAACGACGGAACCAACAAATACGACTGTAAGCCCAACACCACCAGTAAAGATCCGGCGCGACCACTGCACAAGGGCACCGACCTTCGCGCGGCGCTAGGAACTAACATCTACGCGGCCGCGAAGGGTACCGTTTCCGTCGTCAAGACCGGATGCGGATCGACTACGGCCTGCCAAAGCACAAAGGAAACATGCAACGGTAGCGCCGGGAACTATGTCTGGATCAAACACTCCAATGGTGCGATCAGCAAGTACATGCACATGCAGAAAGCAAAGATGAAAGGCAGCGAGTCGGTGACGCCGAGCACCATCATCGGTTACGTCGGCAGCACCGGCCACTCCAGTGGGTGCCACCTCCATTTTCAAGTCGACTTCAAAGACGCGTGGCGCGACCCATACTACGGAAAGTGCAGTTGCACAACGGAGAGTCTCTGGACGACGTCAGGTTGCAGTCGCTAGTTACTAATTGCGATTTGGGAGCGACGCGC
>DASVSV010000253.1:0-9113 GCA_036387915.1 Thermoanaerobaculia bacterium | reverse complement strand
CGTCACGGCCGTTACGTGCGCTACGGTCGCCCCGATCTTCGTCGCCGGCCGCCGTCCACGCAAAAAATCTCCTTACCCTGTAGGGGTGTCTTTCCGGCGCATTTCCCTACCACCGATTGCCGACTTGTCAAGCCCTCAAGTTACCGTGTTCAGGCGAAAAGCCTCTCATTTGTGGGGTCATCGACTTCTCAAACTTGTATGGGGAAATGCCATAAAACTGCGGATAAACGGCCTAAAATTAAGTCTTTAAGAATCAACGCGGGGGACAAATAATTGACCCTCGTTACAATTTGGTAACGAACTACTTTGACAGATGTCACGTATCTTAGTGAGCGTCCGGTCCGATTCACAAGTTGCTGCAGCAACGAACGCCCGCTACGTTTCGGCCGAAGCGTAGCCGGTAACGAGAAGTCATCGCGCCGCCCGCGCGTAGCTCTCGGCGCGATGGGAAGGATTGTGGTGAGGTGTATGGCTACAAGAGCCACCACTTCAAACGCCACCGCAGCGGCAGAGCCGCCCGATGGCACTGTTGTAACCCCGCCGGCCGTCGAAACACCGACCCCGACGATCACGCATTACCAGCAAGTTGCCGCAGAGTTCATGTCCGCGCTCGACGAGATCGCGAGGATCATTCCGAAGCTGGAAGCGATCCACGTCTCCACCGCGAATCTCGTGCGCTCCCGCCTCAACGTTCCGAACGAGTTCCTGGCCACCGTCACCGCGGCCGTCGAACAAGTCACGGAGCTTCAGGCGATTAACAAGCTCGACGTGAACGCCGCCCGTGACACCCTGCAGTTCCTCGAAGCCTTCCGCCCCGTCCGCGACAAAGTGGACGCCTTCGCGAAAAATCTGAAGTACACGATGGACTCGCGCAAGGCGAAACTCGCCACCGATTCGCTCCTGACGTACGACGTGGCGAAGGGCCTCGCTCGCGATCCGAACAGCGCCACCATCGCGTCGCTCGTCGCGAACATGAAGCGCGATCTCGGCCGTCGCGGCCGTCCCAAGACGCCTCTGGCGTTGCGAAGGACCACCGCGACTCCCGGTCTCGGCATTCCCACGCCCCGGCTGCTCCCGAGTCAAGAGGAGATGGGTGATTCGTGACGACTCCGAGCCGCGCGGCTACGCGGCTCGGGTCGGACACCACGAAACCCCCCGTCTGCTAACGATCAAGGAGTACCAGTGCCATGGGAAACATACCGCAGTACATCTGCGGCGTCATCCCGCCTCACATGCTGAGCCGGGTTGCCGCGCACACTTCCGATGAAGCAAGCGGCACCGCCCGCGCGACGCTCGATCACATGAGAGAGCTCGCCACGGGTCGCGCCGCATCGCTCCTCCTCCGGCCCGCCGTCGCCACGGCCACCGCAGCACCGGCGAAAAGGCGACGTAACGTCTACACCGCTGAACACACCACCCGTCTGCCCGGCAAGCTCGTCATGAGCGAACACAAGGCACGCGGGACGGACGTCGAAGTCAACGAGGCTTACGACGGCAGCGGCACGACGTACGATTTTTTCGCGCAAGTCTTTCGGCGTTCTTCCATCGACGGCAAGGGTATGCGTCTCGACTCGACCGTGCACTACGGCACGTCCTTCGAGAACGCGCTCTGGAACGGCCGCCAGATGGTTTACGGCCACGCCGATGGACGTATCTTCACGCGCTTCACGGCCTCCGTCGATGTCATTGCCCATGAGCTCACGCACGGCGTCACGCAGTTCGCGGCAGCTCTCGGTTATCACGGTCAGACGGGCGCGCTGAACGAGCATCTCTCCGACGCGATCGGGATCATGGTCAAGCAGTGGTTGCTCGGCCAGACCGCGGACAAGTCGGACTGGCTCATCGGCGCGCAACTCTTCGGCCCCGCCGTAAACGGCCGCGCCGTGCGTTCGATGGCTGCACCGGGCACTGCCTACGACGACCCCGTCCTCGGCAAAGACCCGCAGCCCTCGCACATGCACGACTACGTCGAAACCACCGAAGACAACGGCGGCGTCCATATCAACTCCGGCATTCTGAACCACGCCTTCTACCGGGCTGCGATCGCGCTCGGCGGCAACACGTGGGACGTGCTGGGGCGCATCTGGTACGTCGCGTTAACGGACCGCCTCCGTCCCGAGGCAGACTTCGCGGACTTCGTGCAGGCCACCGTCGATATTGCCGGAGAGCTCTACGGCATGGGCGGCAGGGTGCAACGGATCATCGCCGAAGCCTGGTCGGACGTGGGCCTGTTCGTCCTCCACGTCGGGTGTGCGACTCAGCACATCCCCATCAAGAAGCCGCGCCAGCGCGCCGCTGTCATCGCCGCACGGACGCTCCCGAAGCGTCGCCGGCCGACGCGCTGACCGCTTCTCTCACTTCCACCATCACCTGACATCTCTCGAAAGGAGAGGCATCACATGAGCACGAATCCGAAAGACCTCAATCCCATCGAAGCATCGAAAGCCATGATCGAGAAGAGCAAGCGCTCCACCGATCGCACGCTGCGCGCACTCCAGCAGGACATGGAGCAGGAGAACACGCTCGTGTCCGACACGCCGAACACCCGCCTGCAGAAGGTGCTGAAGATTTACCGCAGCATCAAGCCGGTCTTCGCCGTCATCGGCACGCTCCCGCTCATCCCGTCCACGTGGCGTGCCGCCATCGTCATGTTCACGCAGGCGCTCGACGCGCTGACCGCCGTCGGCGGTGACATCACCGCGCAGTTCAAGGCCGGCAAGGACCTCGCGGAGCAGGTATGAGCACGCGCAGGTTCGCTCGCAGCTCGGTCTCGGGGCGCTTCGTCTCGCTGGCCTACGCTCGCCGGTTCCCGGCCACCACGGTCGTCGAGACCGTCCACGTGTCCAGCACCGGCGTGCGTCGCCTCAAGCGCCGTCGCGCCGCGCGCCATCTGACCGAGGAGAACCAGAACCGCCACAGCTTCAAGGCGGGGAAGGACATCCGCACCGCGAAGGGGAAGAACACCGGCAGCAACTTCAAAGCCGGCCGTGATCTCTGACGCTTCACGCAGTTGACCCGGTGGGGCGCGCGTTCGCGCGCGCTCCACCACTTCGGAGAACGACCATGAACGTCCAGCAATACCCGCTCAAGAAAGGCCAATACTTCCCCGATCTCACCACGAAGAAATTCGTCGTCTGGCACGGCACGGCCGGCCGCACGATGCACACGCCGGTCTCCGGACGCCCCGGCAAAGCCACAACCTCGATCGACCACTGGAACCTCACGGCCGATCGCGTCGGCGCGCCGTGGCTCGTCGATCGCGACGGCACGGTCTTCGAGACCTTCAACGACTCCGGGTGGATTTACCATCTCGGCCTGAAGGGCACGAAAGGCCAGTACGACAAGCAGTCCGTCGCGATCGAGTTCGCGAACGAGGGCCCGCTCGACTTGGACGGCGATCGCCTCTACGCCTTCGGCATGAACACGCCGAACACCGTCTACAACGGCCCGTTCATGCCGTACGACTGGCGCGGCTTCAACTTCTTCGCGCAGCTCGACGAGCCGCAAGTCGACGCCGGCATCGAGCTCACGCTCGACATCTGCCGCCGCCACAAGATCGAGCCCGTCTTCTACTTCCCCTCCACCACGTACGACTTCCCGCGATGCTTCCAAGTCGCCACGATCATCTGTCACTCCAACTGCCGCGCCGACAAGACCGATCTCTGTCTGCCGGATTGGGTGTTCCAGAAGATCGAAGCGGCCGGGATCCGACTCGCATCGTGATGGGGCGGCATCATGGACGACATCCTTTGGCTGATCCAGCTCGCACTCCGCGACCTCGAGGCTGCCCGCCGCCGCTCAGGCAGCAAGAAGGTCCGCGACCACCTTCGCCGCGCGATCGCTCGCGTGAACGAACTGCACCACATGCTCACCACGTAGCGGTTCCGATGCGACGTCGCACGCCGGCGTCGCATCGCGCTACAACCGCGCGCCTCTCCAATGGGTAGCATTTTGCTCATATCGGCCACACCTTGCTTAGAGTGGATCGCGTGAAGGTTGACCCGTTCGCTCCGCAACTCTTGATCGACTACACCTACTTCTGCGACCGCTTCGGCCCGTTGCCGTTCGGCGACTTCGTCGCCATGTGGCACGCCGCGGACGCGCTGATGCAGGCCGCGGCCGATGCCGGCTACGAGCCGCACGAGGTGCCGGACCTGCTCATCACTGCCGATAACCCGCGCATGGCCTTCATCCGCGCGACGGTCGCATGCATCCGGCCGAACATCGGTCGCATGCTGTCGCGCGTCGAACGTGGGCGGCGGTGGCGAACGATGGGGCGCGGTCGGCACGGCAAGCGCTCATCGCCGTCGATCGATACTTGATGCGATACCGCGTCGCCGCGCTCGTCCTGGTCGCGTTCGCGATCCACTTCGCCTGGGAGATGGGCCACGCGAGGTGGTACGCGACGATGAATGAGCTGCCGTTCTGGACGGCGACCGCGTGGTGTGCGCGCGCAGCGCTGTGGGACGTGGCGATCAGCGCATGCGCGTTCGTAGCGGCTGCTCTCGCGGTCCGCTCGTGGCGATGGCCGCGCGCACTCGAGCTGCTGCCGGTGGCGATCTATCTCGCGTCGGGCCTTGCCGTTACGATCGCAATCGAATGGTGGGCGCTGAGCACCGGTAGGTGGCGGTATGCGCCGGGCATGGCAGCGGTGGCAGGAGTCGGCGTCTCGCCGCTGTTGCAGTGGATCGTGGTCCCGCTCGTTCTCGTCGCAGTAGCACGCGTCATCCAGCGCTCTTCGCAATCGCGTCGATGACCTGCAGTCGCACCGTACCGGCGTACCCGTGGTGATCGCAATCGAGCACGATCGCCTCCGCGCCGATCATACGCGCAAGCGTGCGGATACGATCGAGAGGCGTGACGGTGTCGCGCGTGCCGTGCACGAGCGTCGTCTTCGTACCGATGGCGCCGAGAGGTGCAGCGATCGGCTGTTTCAGAAGGATGTTGTTCATTGCGCCGCGGAAGGACGGCCATGAGTGCAGCACGGCATCTTCCGCAACGGCTGCCGGGACGTCGCGCATCATTCGCGGCAGCGCCCATTTGAAGAACGGCCGCAGGCTTCCCATCGTCAGGCACGCTTCGCGCGCGAGCAGCGGTCGCAGTGAGAACATCGCGGCGAGTGGCGACATCTCTTCGATTCTCCGGCGCGCTTCCTCCTCGCTGTCATAAACCGGTGTGCCAAGGAGGAAGACGTGATGGATCTCGTTCGGGAACCGCGCGGCGTAGTGCGCTGCGACGATCGTACCGAAGGAGTGTGCAACGAAGGTCACGTTCCGCGTCGCGCCAAGTGCGACGAGCGTTCGCCGCAGATACGCGAGGTGGTCATCGAGCGTGTAATCGAGATCGGGCCACGGTGAGCGTCCGAAGCCGAGGAGATCGACGTAGATGACGCGGCGTCCCTTCGCCAGCTCGTCGAAGCCGTGGTTCCAGTAACGCGTCGAGCCTTGCAGGCCGGCGATGAAGACGATCGGATCGCCGGAACTGCCGACGACATCGGCGAACAGTCGGTCGCCGAGATACGCGCGTTCCTGTTGTTCACGGCGCACGTTCCAGCGGGCCAGCAGTTCAACGGCAAGAACGAGGACGACGAAGCCACTCACCGCGCGCGTGATTACGCGTCGCCATCGAGGTCGCTTCGCCGCCCCACGTCGCATTGCCTGCTACTTCGCGGCGATCTTGATCGTGCTTGCGGTCTTGCCGTCCGTCGAGATCGTCGCGACCACGCGCTTCCCCGCGGTGAGCTCGGCCCGAGTCGCGACCTTGCCGCTCGCGTGGAGGTAGGCCGTCTTGTCCGACACCAGGACGTGCATCGTCTTGCCGTCGGTCTTCTGGAGCATGAACGAGCCGTCGTCGTGCAGGGCGGTGACGGTGCCCATGTACGTGTGAACCTCGCCGGCGTGGCCGAAGGCATTGAGGGCGACGACGAGGAGGAGCGAGAAGAGGATGAATTTACGCATGTTCGATTTGTCCTTTAGTGTTGGTGTGCTGTGGATGCGTGATCGGCAGCAGGGGCGGGTGCGGGCTGTTCGCCGTCGCCGGCGAGGAATGCTTCTTCGGCCTGCATCTGCTGCCATTCAGCGGGTGCTTTGGGATTGAGTTTCTGCATCTCGGCCAGCTCTTCGGCCGTCAGCTTCGGCAAATGACGGATGAAGTGCACGAGGCTCCAACTGCCGTGCGCGGATTCAGCGGTGCCGCTGCCGAATCCCGGCATGCCAGTGAGGCGCACGCCGTTCTCAATGATGGAGAACAGCTCGCCATCGGATAAAGATTGCGTCGCCGCGAGGGTCATGTCGGGCGCCTTCGGGTACATCTGTTTCCCCATGCCGCCGCCTTTGCCGTCGTTGCCGTGGCAACCGGCGCAGTGGTCGGCAAAGTGGGCGCGGCCTTCGGCGATGATCTGCGGCGTGAGCGGTACGGGGTTTTTCATGTCGCGCAGATCGGACGGCACGGCCCAATGCCGCATCGCCCGCGCCATCACGGCCTCGATGCTGGACGGTTCGTCGTGTGCGCTGAAGCCGCGACGCACCATCGACGCTACGGCTACCACCGCGACGACGATGGCCACGGCGACGACGCCGAGGATCACGTTCGATCGCCGTTTCATTTGCCGTGTCCTTCGTGCGCCGCCGGCTTCGCGGCGGGCGTCGTGGACATCGAATCGACACGCCACGCCGAGGTCCCCTTGGGCTGCCGGTACCAGCCTGGATCGCGGCTGTAATCGATGTCATCGCGCACCTTCACGATCGTGAACATGCCGCCCATGTCGTTGTTGCCGTACGGTCCCTGGCCGCCGAGCATGGGGATGCTGTTGCGCGGCATGGCCATCGAGCCCTGGTGGTCGGCCATCTCGCCCATGCCGTTGGCGCCCATGACCATCGTGCCGGGCACGAGCTCGTTGAGGCGCTGCTGCGTGTTCGAGGGATCGATGCCGAGGAGATTCGGCAGGTCGTGGCCCATCTGGTTCATGACGTGGTGTGTCTTGTGGCAGTGGAACGCCCAGTCGCCGGGGTTGTCGGCGGTGAACTCGATGTCGCGCGTCGTGCCGACCGGCACGTTCACGCTGTTCTCCGGCCACCATGCCGTCTCGGGAATCGGCCCTGCGTCCGTGCCGGTGACGTAGAAGGCGTGCCCGTGGATGTGGATCGGGTGCGAGTCCATGGTCAGATTCGCGAGGCGGATGCGGACGCGATCGCCGGTGCGCACGAGCATCGGTTCGGTGCCGGGGAAGACCCGGCTGTTCATCGTGAAGGTGTTGAAGTCGAGCATCACGGTCGGATCGGGCGTTGCGGTGCCGGGCTTGATGAACCACTCGTTGAGGAAGATTGCGAAGTCGCGATCAACGCGTCGCACGTTCGCGTCGCGGGGATGCACGATGAAGAAGCCGTGCATGCCGAGCGCGATCTGCGTCATCTCGTCGAAGTGGGGGTGATACATGAGCGATCCGGTCTGCTGCAGCGTGAACTCGTACGCGAACGTTTCGCCGGGCAGGATCTTCGGCTGATTGAGACCGCTCACGCCGTCCATTCCGTTCGGGAGGATGAAGCCGTGCCAGTGGACCGACGTCCCTTCCGGCAGCTTGTTGGTGACCAGGATCCGGACACGATCGCCCTCGAACGCTTCAATGGTCGGACCGGGAGTGACGCCGTTGTAGCCCCAGCAGTTCACTTCGAGGCCATTCACGAACTCGCGGCGCACCGGCTCGGCGATCAGATGAAACTCCTTCACGCCGCCGACCATCTTGAAGGGCAGAGACGTGCCGTTCGGTGTGACGACCGGCGCGCGTCCGCTGCCGCGCTGCGCGCGTAACGGCTTCGGCGGCGGACCGCTCGCGCCGAGTGCGCGCAGCCGCTGGCCGAACGCGCGCGTGCTGGTGAGCAGGCCTGTTGCGGCACCGGCGATTCCTGAGACGAGGAAATTACGACGACTGAACGGCATGACTAGTGACCCCCTCTCGCTGCTCCGGCGTTCCGTCCCGTGTCCTGGTCGGAGGCCGGCGTGAATGACGTTTCGGACGCGATTCCCTGCAACGCGCGATCGAGATCGGTGCGCGCAGTCCAGTACTCGCGCTGCGCGTCGATGGAGTCGCGGCGCGCCTGCATCTCGTTCTGCTTCGCCTGCAGGAGCTGGAAGACGCCGACGAGCATGGCGTTGTGCTCGAGCTTCGTCAGCTCGAGGATGCGCGCGCGGCGCGGCACGATGACGTCGCGGTAGTACTCGACGCGTGCGCGCGCTTCGGCGAGCGTTGCTCGCGCAGCTCGCAGTTGCGACGCCGTTTCGGATTCGAGCGCAGCCATCGCGTGACGAGCGCGCAGGAACTCCGCTTCCGCTCGCGTGCGTGCGGCGCGTCCCGTGTTGAAGATCGGGATGGGGATCTCGATGCCTGGGCCGACCGTATGTGCGCCGTCAGGCTCGCGCTCGTAGTGGACGTCCAGCACGGTCTCTTCGAGCATGGCCAGCCGTGCGAGCGGCACCCCCCGCTGCGCGATCTCCAGCTCCCGGCGGGCGATGGCGATGTCGAGGCGCTGCGTCGCCGCGAGCTGTTCGAGCTGCTGCTGCTCCAGCTCCGTGGCCGGCAGCTCGGGGAACGTCGCTGGCACGCGCCATTCGGCCGTCGCGTTGCGCAGTCCCATCGCACGCAGCAACGCCTCGCGGGCGAGTACGACGCGCTGTTCCGCGCGGGCGAGGTCGAGCTTCGCCTGCTCGTACAGCGCCTGCTCGTTTTCCAGATCCAGGTCGGTGATGTTCTCGGCGGCGTGTTGCTTGATGGCTACTTCGGCCGAGGTCTGCGCGGCGTCGTGGGTGGTGCGACTGAGCGCCACATGCTGCGTTGCGGCGAGCAGCTCGTAATACGCCGTCCGCACGTCGCCCGCGAAGCGCAGCACTTCGGAGCTGACGCGCATCTGCGCGGCGTCGAATGCGGCACGGCCGAGGGCGCGGCGGCGCGGGAGCTGGATCAGGTCGATGAGCGATTGCGCGAGGCTCAGCTCGAACGGCCGGTACGGCTCGGCGGGATACCGGATCTCTGCTTCGAGGATCGGGTTCGAGATCGTCGAGGCTTCGATCAGATCGGCGCGGGCGATTCCCAGCTCGGCGAGCGTGACCTGCAGGCGCGG
>DASVSV010000252.1:0-3551 GCA_036387915.1 Thermoanaerobaculia bacterium | reverse complement strand
GGCTTCAGCCCGCCCCCCCGTGGGCGGGTGGAACGCACGACCTCATGACTCGGCAAGCGCCGGGGGGGCGGGCTGAAGCCACGCCCTACGTTCGGCACGTGCCTCGAGGGTTAGGCGGGCGCGGCGTATCGTCAAAGCGGCGGGAAGTCCGCCGGCGGCGGCGCGACGAGCTCGCCGTCAAAGTACCGGTGGTCGAGCTTCCACGCGTGCAGCAGCATCCGCGGCGCGGTGATCGTCGAGCCGTAGCGGCGGTCGCCGACGACCGGCTGCTCGACGGATTTCATGTGAATCCGGATCTGGTGCGTGCGGCCGGTGAGGATCTGCGCTTCGACCAGCGTCATCCCGTCGAGCTGCCGCAGCGGGCGGACGATGGTGTGCGCGTCCTGCTCGCCGATCGGCGTCTCGATGGTCAGCTCGCGTGTGACCGCGCCTTCGACGACGGCGAGGTAGAGCTTCTTCACCTCTCGCGCGGCGAAGAGTGCGGAGAGTTTCGCCGCGGCCGGCTTCGTCTTGGCGAAGACCACCACACCGCTGGTCTGCGTGTCGACGCGGTGCACGAGGTAGATCGGCCCGAAGCGCACGCGCATCAGTTCCTCGAGCGAGCGCTGCTTGCGGTCGCGCGCCGGCTGCGTCGGGATGCCGGCCGGTTTGTTCACCGCCGCCCATTCTCTCGTCTCGCGAATGACGTCGAGGTCCGGCAGCTCCTCGGCAATCTTGATGCGATCGCGTTCGCTGACTTCGCGCGAGGCCACTCCGACCGGACGATCGTTGACAAACACGCGCTTCTGCGAGATCAGCTCGCGCGCCTTGCGGCGCGAGATCTCGGGATAGCGGGCGGCGACGGCCTGATCGAGTCTCACGTCGGCGCGACTCTACAGCAGTCCCGCTTCGAGCGCCTTCAGCACGGCGCGGGTGCGGTCGCGGACGCCGAGCTTTCCGAGAATCGAGGACACGTGATTCTTGATCGTCCCCTCGGCCGCCCCAAGGGCGTGGGCGATCTCCTTGTTGCTGTAGCCGCCGGACATGAGACGCACCACTTCGACCTCGCGCTCGGTCAGACGCTCCGGCAGGTCGGCGCTGCTGAAATCGTTCTGCAGGCGCGCCGCCTGCGCGATGAGGCGCTGCGTGATCGCGGGCTGGAAGACGGACGACCCGGCGGCGACGCTGCGGATCGCGCCGACGAGCTGCTCGAACGAGACGTCCTTCAGCAGGAAGCCGCGCGCGCCGTTGCGGATCGCCTCGAGCACGGCTTCGGCGTCCTCGAACGTCGTCAGCACGAGCGTCGGCGGCAGCGACGGTGACGCGTGGAGCTCGCGCAGCACGTCGATGCCGCTCTTGCGAGGCATGCGGATGTCGAGCAGCAGCACGTCGACCGCGGCGTCGGCGATGCGCGCGATCGTCTCCACGCCGTCCGCTGCCTCGCCCACGACAGTAAGCTCCGGCTCGAGCTCGAGCAGCGCGCGCAGTCCCTGCCGCACGAGCGCCTGGTCGTCGGCGATGAAGACGCGGATCACGCCGGCTCCCCGGCCGGGATGTTGATCACGCCGGCTCTCCAGCCGGCACAAGCGCGATCACGTCGAATCCAGCACCGGGCTGCGTGGCGATGCGCAGCTCGCCGCCCGCGCCTTCGATGCGCTCGCGCATGGCGCGGAGGCCGAAGCCATCCGGCACGCGGTCGCTGCCGCGGCCGTCGTCGTGCGCGCGGATGCGCACCGCGTCGCCGTCGCGGTCGATGACGATCCAGAGATTCTCCGCCTCCGAATGCCGGGCGGCGTTGGTGACGATCTCCTGCGCGCAGCGGACCACCACGTTCGCGCGCTCCGGGTCGTCGACGCGCATGCGCGGCTCGACGGCGAGATGAATGTGCGGCCGCGGCACGGCGGCGGTGAGCGTCTGCAGCGCCTGCGCGAGGTCGATCCCCGCGGGCTCGTTCATCGTGGCCACGATCTCCCGTACTTCCTGCAGCAGTTGCCGCGCGAGCGACTGCGCGGTGGCGACGTGCTCGTGCGCGGGCGGCGTGGTTTTCTGCAGCGCCGCCTCGAGATGCAGCGAGATCGCGGTCAGGTGATGGCCGACGGTGTCGTGCAGCTCTCTCGAGATGCGCAGGCGCTCCCCCATGCGGCTGCTGCCGGCGATGATGCTCTGCGTCGCGCGCAGCTCCGCGTTTGCCGCGCTCTCTCTCGCCAGCGCCTCCAGCGCGAGGAACGCCAGCAGTTGGAATCCGAGGTAGGGCGGCGTGATGAGGAAGGCCGCGCGCGGCGTCCAGTGATAGCCGACGGCGGCGCCGAGGAGCAGCGTCTGCGCGACGATCCAGAGCAGCGCGGTGCGCCGCGGCAGCATGCCGCCGAGCTGCATGGCCACGATCACCAGCAGCGTGCCCTCGAAGCCGTCGCAGAGCGTGAGCACCATCGCCGTCACGGCGGCGACCTGCAGTGCCAGAACCCAGAGGCGCGCGGCGACGAGGAGGCCGGCACCGAACGTGGCGAACGCGATCGCCCAGATCACGAAACGCAGCGGCGAGTCGGCGCCCTGCATGACCACGTGCGCTCCGACGGCGAGCCACGCCGCCGCGCCGCCGAGCTGCACGATTCGCCTCCGGTGATCCATGGCCGTCATCGTCACACGGAACGCATGCGCGTGCGAATAGGCCGGAAGTCACCCATCGCCGCGTGGGCCGTGCAGCACATGCGTGTCGCGGGCGCCGTTCGTAATCTCGTCGTCGAAGGAGAAACGACATGAACCGAGTTGCCATTGTCCTGGCAGTGCTGTTGTGCGGCGCCGCATCCGCCGCTCCGAAAGACGATTTTCTGAAGGCCGTCCGCGAACGTGACGCCGCGGCGGTGAAGCGCCTGCTCGCGCAAGATCCGTCGCTCGCGAACGGCGCCATCTCGACGGCGCTCTTCACGCTCGTCAAAGGCGAAGGATTCCTGGAGCCGGGGAAGAATGAAGTGCTGCAGGCCATCGTCGCCGCGCGTCCGAAGCTAGACCTCTACGACGCGGCCGCGGTCGGAACGGCCGAGGAAGTGACGAAGTTTCTGCGCGTCGATCCGGGCGCCGCGCGTGCGGTGAACGAGTTCGGCTGGTCGGCGCTGCACGTCGCCGCGTTCGCGGGCAACGTGCCGACGACGAAGGTGCTGCTCGACGCCGGCGCCGACGTCCATCTCCGCGCGAAGACGCGCTTCCGCAACACGCCGCTGCAGGTGGCGCTGCTCACCGGCCAGTACCGCACCGCCAGGCTGTTGCTCGAGCGCGGCGCGGATCCGCTCGACCGCCAGGCCGAAGGCTTTGCCCCGATCCACGAGGCCGCATTCCTCGGCCGCGCCGATCTCGTCGAGCTCCTCCTCGCCCACGGCGCCGAGGTCAACTCGCGCAGCGACGACGGCCGCACCGCGATGTCCGAGGCGCTGCGCGGAAAGCACACGGAGCTCGCGGAACTGCTGCGGGCGAAAGGCGCGGCGGTGCAAAAGATCGACGACTGAGCGCATACACCAACGGTCTGCGCACCTCACCAATCGTGTCATCCCGAGCGTGAGTCGAGGGACCTGGGCGGG
>DASVSV010000251.1:0-5410 GCA_036387915.1 Thermoanaerobaculia bacterium | reverse complement strand
TTTCCGCGCGAGCCTTCACCCGCACTCAAGCGCCGGAGCTTCGCCAAACGTAGGGCGTGGCTTCAGCCCGCCCCTCCCGTGGGTGGGCGGGCTCGCTACGCCCGCGAACGCAGCTCCCGCCCGATGCGCTTCAGCTTCGGCACGCTGAAGTAGCGCAGGTTGGCCAGGCTGGCGGCGGCGCCGCGTTTCGGGCGGGCGACGACGATCGTGTAGAACGATTCCTGTCCCGCGGTCAGCAGTTCCTGCTCGGCGATGATCAGCGAGTCGGCGATTTCGTCGGTGATGTCGACGAAGGGGAAGATCGGCGCGAGGAGGTTGCCGCCGTAGTCGTGGCGCTCGAGGATGTCGAAGCCGACACGGAGCTGCGGCAGGATCTCGTCCGAGCGGATCGCTTCCGACGGGTCTTCGACCTGGATCGGCATCGGCAGCACCGAGACGTGGCGGTGCTCGACCGGGATCATTTCGAACAGCGCGCGATACGGAGCGAACGACGTCGCGGTCCACTGCTCGCGCGATGGACCGACGTACTCGTCCAAGTAAAACAACCCGTCCGGCTTCAGCGCCAGCAGCACCGCGCGGAACAGCTTCTCCAGCTTGGCCACGTGGTGCAGCGACTGATGCGCGAAGACGACGTCGTACGCGCCGCGCGGCAGCACCGGCTCGTCGAAGTCGCCCACGGAGTAGTGGATCGCGTGCCCGTAACCCGCCTTCGCCGCTTCCTCCTGCGCGATGCCGATCGAGCCGGCGGAGCCGTCGAACGCGTCCATCTCCTCGCAGATCCCGCGGCGGATGAGGTCACGCTCGAGCGCACCCGCGCCGCAGCCGATGCTCAGTCCGCGGCCGAACTTCCGTCCCGCCAGGTACGACTCGAACCAGTCCATCGGCCAATGCAGGGGATCGCCGGAGATCGAGCTGTTGATGTAGTGGCGGACCCGCGGGTGAGTCATCCATCCCTGATAGGCCTGTTCGACGACCTCGCGGTCCCAGAAGCTCGTCGCTCGGTCGTCCATGCTTTGATTTTATCCCGCGCGTAGAGGCGGGATCTCCGGCTCCACCGGCAGCGCTCGAGCCTCAGGGGTCCCGGGTGCACCGGAGATCCCGCGTCTGCGCGCGGGATAAACTCGAGATCAGGCCATCGGCTCCCGCCGCAGGGGCTCGATCAGGTTGACCAGCCCCTCGTACAGCCGCTCGTCGATGTCCGGCTCGATCTCGCGGATCAGCGGTACGAGCTTCTGCACGTGCTGGATCACCGAGAGCAGCGCGCCCCAGACCGGCTCCGCGTTGGAGCGCTCGAAGGTCTGCATCGGGAAGCGGCGGCCGAACGTGTCGGCTTCCGTCGCATGCAGGTTCTGGATGGCGTGGTCGAGCGACCAGCGGATGCGGTGGGTGAGGTCGTTCGGCGGATGATGTCCGCCGCGGCCGCGATGTGCGACGGCGGCGACGCGGTCGAGCGCGCGGCAGACGGCGCGCAGCTCGGCCTCGATCGGGGCGTGACGCGGGTCGCTCGGGTGGACGTCCGTCCAGGGGACGAGCAGCTTGTCGAGGCGGCGGCGGATGTCCTGATCGAGCTTCTCGACGACCCACGCCAGCGTCGGCACGTGGCGCATGCGCTCGTTGTTCGGCCACTGCTCGAGCATGCTGCCGTGCGGCGCGGGATCGTGACCGGGTGTGGTTGGTTCTTCAGTTGCCAGCATGGAGTGTTGTTTGTTAGGGTCACCGCCACATGAGCGCCGACCCCACTCAATTCGAAGAGCCGATCGTCAGGATCCGCCGTCGAATCGAAGAGCTCTCCTCGTTGGAATCCTCCGGGGATGTGGTGCCCGCGAGGGAAACCGAGATCGCCGAGCTCCGCGAGAAGCTTACCAAAGTCTCGAATGAAATCTATTCGAACCTCTCCCCGTGGCAGAAGACGCTCGTCGCGCGGCATCCGCAGCGTCCCTACACGCTCGACTTCATCGCCTCGCTGATCGAGGACTGGTCGGAGATCCACGGCGACCGCAATTACGGCGACGACGCCGCGATCGTGGCCGGCTTCGGACGCTTCCGCGGGCAGGCCGTCTGCGTGGTGGGGCATCAGAAGGGGCGCAACACGAAGGAAAAAGTGCTCCGCAACTTCGGGCAGCCTCGCCCCGAGGGATTCCGGAAAGCGCTGCGGGTGATGAAGCTCGCCGAGAAGTTCAAGCTGCCCATCCTCAGCTTCATCGACACGCAGGGCGCGTATCCCGGCGTCGGTGCGGAGGAGCGCGGCCAGGCCGAGGCCATCGCCATGAACCTGCGCGAGATGGCGGCGCTGAAGGTGCCGGTGATCATCAGCGTGATCGGCGAGGGCGGCAGCGGCGGAGCGTTGGCGCTTGGCGTCGGCGATCGCGTGCTGATGCTCGAGCACGCGGTCTACTCGGTCATCTCACCGGAAGGTTGCGCGGCCATTCTCTGGAAGAACTCCGCCGCCGCACCCGATGCCGCGGCAGCGATGAAGATCACTGCACAGGATCTCAAGCGCCTCGGCGTGATCGACGACATCGTCCCCGAGCCGGTCGGCGGGGCGCACGCCGACAGCGCGGCGGCCGCGGAGCTCCTCGCACCGTACCTCGAGCGCGCGATGCGCGACCTGATGAAGCTCAAGCCGCCGCAGTTGCTCGAGGAGCGGTACAGGAAGTTCCGGAAGATGGGAGTGTTCGAGAGGTAGTCTCACAGTCTCACAGTCTCATAGGCGCATAGGCTCATAGCCGCACCGGGCAGATCTTCTATGAGCCTATGAGCCTGTGAGACTATGAACCTCCGGTGATTCACGACTCCTGGACCCTCCTCGACCTTCCACCCGACAATCCGCGCCTCCCCATCGCGAACGAGAAACTGCGCGCGCTGCTGGTGCGTCGCGGCGTCGAGGATGAAGAGTCGTATCGCCGTTTCGTCGCGCCGGTGATCGGCGATCTGCACGATCCCTCGGTCATCCACGGGATGGATCACGCCTGCGAGCGCATCGGCCGTGCGGTTCGCGACAACGAGGCCATCGTCATCTACGGCGACTACGACGTCGACGGTGTCACGTCGATCGTCATGCTGCAGTCCGTCCTTCGCTCGCTCGGCGCGGACGCGGGCTTCGTCGTCCCGCACCGCCTCGTGGACGGCTACGGCCTGAAGATGGAGGTGCTCGACCGCGTGCTCGTCGAACGCAACGTGAAGCTCGTCATCACCGTCGACTGCGGCATCACCAGCGTCGAGCCGGTGCAGCGGGCCATCGACTGCGGCATCGACGTCATCATCACCGACCATCACCTCCCGCCCGGCACGCTCCCGTCGGCCGCGGCGGTGCTCAATCCGAAGCAGCCCGGCTGCACGTATCCGTTCAAAGACCTGGCAGGCGTCGGCGTCGCGTTCAAGCTCTGCTGCGAGCTGATCCGCCGCAGCGGCCGCAAGGTCTCGATCGACTCGCTGCTGAAGATCGCCGCCATCGGCACCGTCGCCGACGTCGCGCCGCTGGTCGGCGAGAACCGCACCATCACCTCGCTCGGCCTGGCCGGACTCGCGAACGTGAAGAACCTCGGACTCCGAGCGCTGCTCCGCCGCCTCGGACTGGAAGGCCGCGGACTGCGTGCGACCGACGTCGGCTTCAAGATCGGCCCGCGCATCAACGCCGCCGGACGACTGGCGTCGGCGAACACAGCCATCGATCTGTTCGCCGCCGTCGATGAAGACGCGGCGTGGGCGATCTGCGGCGAGCTCGATCGCCTCAACGCCGAGCGGCAGCAGATCGAGCTGCAGGTGCGCGCGCAGGCCGAGGCGCAGATTCGCGGCGGCGAGCGCGTGCTGATCCTGGCAGGGGAGGAATGGCATCGCGGCGTCCTCGGGCTGACCGCGGGGCGCATCGCGCAGCGCTATCACTGCCCGACGCTGGTCATGACCATCGAAGGGGAGACCTGCGTCGGCTCCGGACGCAGCATCAACACCATCGACCTGCACGGCGCGCTCGACTCCGTGTCCGACCTCTTCACGCATTTCGGCGGACACGAGTTCGCCTGCGGCTTCTCGCTCGAAGCGCGCAACCTGCCGGCGCTGCGAACGCGCCTGCACGATTACTTTGCGGCAATCGACGAGTCGCTCTATCGCCGCGATGCGCGTGTCGACGCGGCCGTCACGCTGGCCGAGCTCGATGACGAGTTCCTGAAAGCGCACGAGCTGCTCCAGCCCTTCGGCGCCGGCAACGCGCAGCCGCTGTTCCTCGTCTCAGAGGTGACCGTCACCGGCACGCGCACGTTCGCCGAGGATTGCTGCGAGCTCGCGCTGCAGGACGCGACCGGCAACGCCACCGCCATCCTCTGGCCCAGCGTCAAACACCTCGGCGCGGACGTCGTCCGCGGCCCGGTGGACCTGCTGGTGAAGGTGGAGACGGATCGGTATCGGGGGATGCGGCTGGAGGTGGTGGATGCGAGAGTCGCAGAGGCTCACAGCCTCATAGGCTCACAGCCTCATAGGCCCATAGCCTCATAGGCTTCGCCGGTCTCTCCTGTGAGACTGTGAGCCTATGCACCTGTGCGACTGCTCACCGCATCTGCGTAGCCGGCTTCGCGTACCCGCGGTGGCAGGTCGTGCAGTTCACGCTCGCGTCGCCTGAGCTGTCGATCTCCGTCAGCTTGCCGAGGGTATCGTTGATGCCGCGGGTCATGACGATCATCTCGCGGGCGGCGCGCTTGGGGCGCTTCTCGTCCGTTTCCCAGCGGTCTTCGACGTGGCAGTGGTCGCAGGTCACGCCGAGGGACTGGGAGTAGCCGACGTCCATGATGCGGAGGAAACGGTCGGCGGGGACGTCCTTCAGGAGCTGCACGTTGCGGAACACTTCGCCGGCCGGTTTCCTGGCCTTCTCGCCGAGGGCTTTGATCATCTCGGCGACGACCGGATTCTCCTTCGGGGCCTGGGTGCTGGCACTGGTGGCAACGAGCATCAGCAGGGAAAGGGCGGCCGCGACGGTACGCATGGCGCAATCCTACCGAAAACCAGCCCAACGCCGGAACGAAACCGGTATCGAAGGTGTTACGCCGCAACGAGATGCAGCGCACCATCCGAGTCCTTCGCTACGCGCTGCCGATCGCATTCGTCGCGTTCATCGCCCTCATCGTCGTCAACTGGAACTCCGCCGGCCGCCGCACGCCGAAGCCGAACGAGCCCGTGACGTCCGCCCTGAGGCCGGAGGACAAGCCGCTGGCCGCATCGACGGCCTTCGAGGACGTGCAGACGATCGGCGGCCGGGTCGTGTCGCGCATCAGCGCGGCGCGCGTCGTCGCGTTCGAGTCGGGCTGGTCCACGCTCGAAGGCGTCAAGCTGACGATCTATCGCGAGAACGGTCTGACGTACGAGCTTTCGTGCCCCACCGCGCAGTTCAATACGCAGACGAAAGAGGCCGAGGCCAAGGGCG
>DASVSV010000250.1:0-2389 GCA_036387915.1 Thermoanaerobaculia bacterium | reverse complement strand
CTCCCCGCTCATCGCGGGGCGAGGGGCAACAAACATGGTCTCGCGAGACGCTTCATTTGTTGCCCTTCTCCCCTCGTGAGGGGAGAAGGTGCCGAAGGCGGATGAGGGGTTGTCGCTCTCGTTAAGTTAATGCCATTGACCTGTCATCCCGAGCGTGAGTCGACTGGGTGGGTGGGGGCGCGCTGCGCGTGCAACGGGCCATGTCACGCGCCCCCGCCCGCCCAGGTCCCTCGACTCACGCTCGGGATGACATGAGGTGGTTTGTCTGGCCTGACTGCACGCCTGTCGTCGAAACACGCGTTGCGCACAACAAGCGCCGCCGGTCGCACCGGTCCGCCGGAGGCCCCACGTCGTTCCCTGTTGGCCTACTCCGTCTGGCGGTGCATCACCGCCGTGGTGACGCGACCGTCGTGCGTGCGGGTGAGGGCGAACATCGTCACGTCGTCGCCCGCGGGCGCGGTGCCGATGAACGAGCGCACGTGCGCGGTGATCGAGTCGAGGATCGTCGTCGCGGGGAGGCCGTGCATCGCGGTCACGAGCTCCGCGACCGGCTCCAGTCCGAGTTGCTCCTCCGCCTCGTTCTCCGCCTCGGTCACACCATCCGTGAAGAGCACGAACGAGTCGCCCTGGCCGAGCGTGACGCGCTGATTGCGGTACTGCGCGTGGCCGAAGAGGCCGACCACCATGTCCGTGACCTTCAGCTCCTCGACGCCACTCTTCGAGATCATCAGCGGCGAGACGTGCCCCGCATTCGTGAACTCCACCTCTCCCGTGCCGGGGTCCAGCACGCCCACCACCAGCGTGACGAACTTCGTCGGCGCGGTTTTCGGGGCGAGCGTCAGATTGAGGTCGCGCGCGAGCTCCGCCGGCGTGGGATCGGTGCGCGTGAAGATGCTGAAGGCCGTGGCCACGCTGGCCATCACCAGCGCCGCGGTGATGCCCTTGCCGCTGACGTCCGCGATGATGAAGTACATCCGTCCGTCGGGCCGCACCACCACGTCGTAGTAATCGCCGCTGACCGTGCGGCAGGGCACATTCGACCCGGCGAATGCGTACCCGTCGATGGCCGGCAATTGCGCGGGGAGGAGGCGGCTCTGGATCGTGTACGCGGTGCGCAGCTCTTCGTCCAGCCGCGCCTTGGCCAATGCTTCCTCGCGCAGGCGCGTGGTCTCGAGCTTCACCGCCGCGAAGCGTGCGATCTGCGCGACGAGATGCACGTCGTCCTGCGTGACCGCGCCGCGCTGCGCCTGGAAATCGAGATAGAGCACGCCGAGGACCGCGTCGCCGACGACGAGCGGGGCGCAGACCGCGGAGCGGATGTTCTGCGCGATGATCGACTGCGCGCGGGCCAGCTTCTCGTCTTGCGACGTGTCGACGAACGAGACCACGTTGCGCCCTTCGACCACTTCGCCGAGAAGGGTCTTGCTGATGAAGAGGTCCGTGGAGTCCTCGGCGTCGGTGCGGCGCAGACGAACGTCGCCGAAAGTCGTGCGATCGGTGCCGAGAAGCGCGAGGGCGGCGCGCGACGGCTGCAGCAGCTCGACCACGCGATCGAGGATGAAGTCGAAGACGTCTTCCATCGACCGGTCGTCGATGAACTGCAGGGCCAGCGATGCGAGCACGCCGGTGCGCGCGCGGTCGTCGATCTCGCGGATGGGGATGGCCAGGTTCTTCGCGTGCGAGTCGCTGTCCAGCGCGATGAGCTGCGACTGCGACATCGCGTCATCCGACTCGAAGATGACCTCGGAATCGCCGAGCATGATCCGGTCGCCCGGCTTGAGCGGGATCGGCAGCACGATCTTCGCGCCGTTGAGCATCGTCCCGTTCACGCTGCCGCAGTCGCGCACGACCCAGTGCCCGTCGATCAGCACGATCTCGGCGTGGCGCCGCGAGAGGTAGCGGTCCGTGATCGGCACCGTGCAGTCGGTGGCCCGCCCCAGCGTGATCATCGGTCCGGCCGCGTTGACCTTCAGCGGCGCGAGGTTCGGCTGGAGCACGGTGAGTCGGACCGCGGGCGTTTCCATTTTGCGCGGCTATTGTACGCACGCCGCCGGAGCGCCCGTTGGGCCGCGGCACGAAGCGCGCGTTGTATCGTGCGCCGGCGATGAAGCTCGTCAAGGCCTGGCTGCCGGTGATCCTCTGGGCGGCCCTCATCCTCTCCGCGGCCAACGACCGCTTTTCCGATCAGCAGACCGGCGGCTGGCTGGAGCGGCTCTTCGGACGGTTGCCGCCGGAAGTGAACGTCTTCGTGCGCAAAGGCGCGCACGTCGGCGAGTACGCCGTGCTCGCGCTCCTGGCCTGGCGCGCCCGGAAGACGATCGTCACTCCCCTGATCATCGCGCTCGCCGTCGCCTGCGCCGACGAAACTCTGCAGGCGATGACGGTCACG
>DASVSV010000249.1:0-13142 GCA_036387915.1 Thermoanaerobaculia bacterium | reverse complement strand
CGCGACGAAGAGGTCGTCGATCAGGCGCCACGCTTCGATCGCCTTACCCGGAGGCTGCACGGTGACCTCGATGCTGTCGTAGAGCACCGGCGCGAGGGCGAGCTTGACCATCTGATCGGGCTCGCCGGTGCCGGCCGGCAGCAGCTCGCCGACGACGCGCGCGCGCTGCGAGATCGAGACGGCGTTGATGCCCATCCAGAGGAAGCTGGTGGTGGTCGGCGCGGAGGGCGTGAGGCGCACCCAAGTGATGACGCGCGCGGCCACGGTCTCGTCGTCGATGGCCGGCGGCAGCGCGTCGACGCCCGACTCGAGCGGATCGAGATCGTTCCAGAGCCGCATCGACGCTTCGTCGGGGAGCGCGATGTTGACGGTACCGACGACGCTGAAGACGTCCACGTCCGCGCGCGTCTCGATGGGCTTGTACTCGGCGGTGCGGTCCTCTCGCAGGCCGCCTTCGCTGGTGACTTTCGGCACGGCGGCGTTGAGCGTGAGCGTCGACCGTGAAGCGAAAGGCCGTCCCGAGGGCAGCGTGGCCTCGGTCGCGGAAAGCGAAGGCACGACCCCGAGGGTCAGCGTGCGGTTGGCGATGGCGCGGCGGAGGAGGTCGCGCGTCTGCGGCATGTCCTCCGGCTTCACGCCGCGCGCGTCGGCGTCGCGCACGAGCAATGCGAGCCAGAAGGAGTTGTCCGAGGTTTCGGAGGGGGCGAGCGGTGCACCGTCGCGCGTGGGGAAGGGCACCGACCCGTACATCTCGAGGTCGAGATCGGGCGCGTCGCCGCGATACGACGCGTACAGTTGCTTGTAGTAATTCGTGGCCTCGGCGCTGGCGGTGATCTTCTTCTTGACGAAGACCCGTCCTTCGACCGGCAGCACGTCGAGTGCGCTCTGGGTGCGGAACGGCACCTGTCCGGCCCGCACTTCGATGCCTTCGTTGAGCACGACACCGGCGGGAGTCGGCGACGGCGCGTCATTGGAGATCGTGATCAGTCCGCGCGCGGGCACTGCTGTACGCAGCGGGATGCGCAGGAGCTGCAGGAACTTTCTACGATTGCGCTCGGGGATCTGATTGGCGCGATAGAGGAGGCTTTCGGTGAGGAAGGCGAAGACCTCGATCAGGGTGACGCCGGGATCGCTGCGGTTGAAGTTCGTCCACTCCGGCGTATGCACCGGAATGCGCGCCAGCGCCTCGTCCACGAGTTGCGGGTAGCGTCGGTCGTCGATCTTCGGCAGCGTGATCGGCATCGGTCACCCTCCCAGTTGCACGCGCACGGTGACCTGCGAGGCCGTGCGCGTGGCGACGAGTTGATAGTGGACGGTGGCGATCGCGGCCTGCGGATCGCGCGGGTCTTCTTCGACTTCGACGGAGTTGACGGTGACGCGCGGCTCCCATTGCTGCAGCGCGCGCTGGATACGGTCCTGGATCTGGAAACGCGTGGCGACGGTGTTCGGCTCGAACAGGAACCGCCGCAGTCCGCCGCCGAACGAAGGCAGGTTCACGCGCTCGCGCTCCTCGGTCTTGAGAATGATCTCCACCGCCTCGCGAATGTTCACTTCCCCCTCGGACCACGCGATGCGTCCGTCGGCACCGACGTGCGGCGGGAAGGCGATGCCTTTGCCATAGAGCTGGGCGGCGTTCATGCGTTCACTCCTTTGCGGCGGCAGCGCGTCACGGGCCGACCTCCGCCTTCACTTCAAGCTTCGCGTCGAACTTCGGGACGGGGAGGCAGATCTGGAAGAAGGGCATCCAGAAAAAGATGATGTCGAGCAGCTTCACGATCAGCATCAGCAGGATCAGCGCGCAGATGGTGATGATGGGGATGGAGAACGAGCAGACCATCCCCTCCGGCTCGCCGCCGTCCGCGGGGCAGGGCTTCGGGGAGATGCCCAGGTCCTTGTGCAGCGGCCAGGGGAGGACGGACATGATCAGGTCGCCGAACGAGAGGCCGCGGATGGCGCTGACCTGTCCGCACAAGACGTCGGAGAGGACGAAGGCGGTGTTCTTGTCGAACTTGCGCAGGCCGGCAGGCGTGGTGTCGGCGGGCATGGGGACGCGGATCGGGCGCGCGGGCGCGTCGGGATCGAAGAACGACGCCATCTGGAACGCGGCCGTCGGATCGCTGACGACCGGCTTCACGAGCGCGCCGCAGTTCGGACGCTCGAACACGCAGCGCACCGCGAACCATGGCGAGCGGTGCACGGTGGCGCTGACCTGCGAGACGGAACGCGCGGGAAGTGCGGACGGCAGTTGCGCGTCGAGCGCGGCGGCGAGTGCGTTCTCGACGGCGGTGCGGGTGGACGTGCCGGTCAGTCCGGTCGCGCCGCCTTCGGTGGCGGTGATGAACTGGAAGTCGACGTCGGGCCAGTCTTCGGCAGTGCTGGCGCGGTAGACCGACTTGACCGTCTCGAGCTGCTCGCGATGCGCGCGAATGTCGAGCAACGGCTCGATGAGTCCGCGCGAATCGAGTGCCTCATACGCGGCGAGCTTCGTCCCGCTGAGTTTCCCGGAGGACTGCGCTGTGATGGCGTTCCAGACCGGTTTCGCGTTGTCGTGCAGCCACTGGTCGAGGTCGAGGAGGATGTACCAGGAGACGGTCTGGATCTGCTCGTTCGCGGTGCGCAGCGTGGCGGCCTTGCCGGCGTTGCGCGCGTCGATTTGGTCGCCCGAGGCGCCGGCGACGAGAGTCGTCTGCTGGAGGGCCAGCTTTGCGACGTCTTCGAGATTCGACCAGGGGCCGATGACCTGCGTCTTGAGCATCCACTGGCGCGGGTCGAGCGGCTTGGTTGTCGGTCCCGGCGCGGGGCCGGACAGCTTCGCGGCCATGAGCGCCTCGCGTTTGGCGACAGGGATCATGCCGTTGAACATCCGGCGCTTGCGGCCGTCGATCTCGTCGTACGTGAGCGGCGAGAGCGGCTGGCGCACTTCGCCGTCGGCGATCGTCGTGGGATCGTCCACGCGCACCCACGCGTCACCGACCAGCGCGTACTCATTGCACTGCAGCGGATCGGGATTGATGCTCGACGTGCCCTGCAGCGGCTCGAGCATGCGCACGACGAAGGACGCTTTCTCCTGCTTCGTCGAGTCGACGGTGCGATCGGGCAAGCCGAGCGTCCGGCAGACCAAGGCCGCGGTGACGAGGTAGTAGCGCTGATGCGCGGGCTGATAGAGCTTGAGCGGACGCTCGTCGACCGCGGCGTTCCACGGCAGCGCGCGGACGGTGCCCTGGCGCGCTTCCACCTTGCGCACGGCGGCGATGCGCGCGCGTTCGAGCGTGCCGCGCAGTCCGGTCTTCGGCCGCGCCGGTGCTGCATCGGCGGCGGGCTGCTTCCACGTCTCCGGCACGGCGAGCAGATCGCCGATCGCGTGTGGATCGGTCTGCACGGTGCCGATGAAACTCTCCATGAACTCGTCGGTGGCGAAGCGCAGGATGGCCGGCGTGCGGAACACGCGCCGCTGGCTCGCATCCGTCGGACCGTTGAAGTGGTCCCACAGCGCGGCCGGCGAGGTCCATTCGATGTGCTGTTCGATGTGCTGTTGCATGGGCCTCACCAGATGTTCCCCGCGCCGGGCGTGTAGGAGGCGGACGTGATCGACGGCGTGGTGATGCTGGCGCCGACGGTGAGCGTGGCGGAGAGGGTGGTCGGTCCGCTGACGGTGGTGTTCGACGCGTTGACCGTGACGGTGCTGGCGTTGATGGTCAGCGACGCGGGCGTGGTCAGCGTGATGCCGCCCGCCTCCATCTTGATGGAGTTGCCGTTCGAGTCGGCGAGCTCGATCGAGTCCGGACCGTCTTTCAACGTCAGCTTCTGGCCGCCCGGCGTTTCGGCGATGAACTGTTCGCGCCCGTCGCTGTCGTCGAGCGTGATCGTCACGCCGTTGCGCGACTTCAGCACTTTCTTGAAATTGCGGCCGCCGCCGTCCATCGACGCGGGCGGCTTGTCCTTGCCGTTCCAGAGACCGCCGAGGACGTAGGGGCGGCGCACGTCGCCGGCTTCGAAGCAGACCAGCACTTCGTCCTCGACGTCGGGGATGAACCAGCTCCCGCGCTTGTTGCCGCCCATCAGCGTGGCCACGCGCGCCCACGCTTCGTAACGATCGTTGAGCGTGTCCGGAGCCCACGGCAGGTGCACTTTCACGCGCCCCTGTCCCTCGGGGTCGACGTTGTCACGCACGACTGCCGGGTAGACGCCGTACCAGTGTCCGCCGAGACCCTCGGCGGAGCGGCCGCTGGCCAGGACGTCGACCGGCGAGAGGAGCTCGAGGTCGATCATGGCGTGCCCCCGAGGCCGGGACGCTCGGCGGTGAACTCGCTGCGGAAGCCGCCGGGTCCGTCGAAGAGATGCTGCACGTCGGCGAGGTAGTACTTGCCGTTGAAGAGCGAGCCGAGGCCGTCGAGCTCGACCCACGCGCCGACACGCAGTTTCGCGTTCGGCTGCGCCAGGCCGCGGCCGACGAGGAAGCGGCGCGCGGTCGTGCGGTACCACGACTCCGCCTGCGCCTTCGCTTCGTCGGACGTCAGCGGCACCGTGTGCGCGACGGCTTCGTCGCGCGTGCCGAACTTGTCGGCGAGGATCTTGGCGCCGGAGGAGTCGCTGCCGATCTCGTTGCGCACCGCGGCCTCGTCGGCCTTGTGCTTGATGGCCTGCTTGCCGCCGACGTCCCAGCCGGAGACGATCACGCCGGTGCGCTGATTGGCGAGATCGGCCAGGGCGGTGAACTGGCGGAGGTCGGAGCCGTACGTTAATTTCAGCGGCGTGCCGGTGCGCGCGGTGCGTGGCTTCGCGCCGAGGTTGCGGCCCTCGATCCAGAGCTCGGCGCCGGCGGAGCGGG
This sequence comes from Thermoanaerobaculia bacterium, assembly GCA_036387915.1. GTDB lineage: Bacteria > Acidobacteriota > Thermoanaerobaculia > Gp7-AA8 > Gp7-AA8 > QHVT01. The sequence goes on along the minus strand of DASVSV010000249.1, from coordinate 8,314 downwards.
CGCGCTCGCGGAGGAAGGCCAGGTCGCTCTGGTTCACCTGCGCGAGCAGCTTGTGCGTGGGGCCGGTGAGATCGACGGCGGGTTGCAGGCCGTGATCGCCGGCGATTTTCTTGATGACGTCCGCGTCGCTGACGTCGTTGAACGTGCGCGTGCGGCGGGTCATGCGCAGGTCCTGCAGGCGGTCCTCGAGGAGGACGGTGATCTCGGGACTGGAGCCTTCGCCGAACTCCGCTTCGACCGCGGAGATGCGGCCCTCGAAGAGCACGTCGTTGTCGAGCTGCAGGCGCAGCTCCTTACCGAAGTCGAGCTTCTTCCGGTCGAAGTAGAGGAAACCGATCTCGTTGCCTTTGGGGCCCCAGTTGCCGAAGCGCAGCTCGGCGCGGTAGAGGCCCTGCACGCTCTCGCGGACGGACATCTTCAGCAGCCCCTGCGAGAGGGCCGTGTCCTCGGATCCTTCGAGGAAGATCTTCGGCCGCGAGGCCTTCATCCGGTCGTTGGACATTTCGTCAGAGGGGCCATGTGATCAGTGCGCCCACAACCTCAGCGCGCGCTCGGTGGTGCGGCGGCGGATTTTTTCAAATTCGCGCTCCAGCTCCGGACCCGATTTCGTGGCCTTCGTCTCCGCGGCGCCGGCCGCTTTCTCGCGCGGCTCGGGCGTCTTCGGTTCGATGGTCAAGTCGTTGATCAATACGCTCATTCATTACTCCATGACGATCTGCGGTTTGGTGCGTTGAAAATCGACGAATTGCCCGGGCTGAAGCTGACGCGGGTTCTCGATGCCGTTGGCCGCGGCGACGCTCTGCCAGTCGCGGCCGCCCGTGTCGCCGGCGACGCCGCTCGCGCTGTCGTCCGAGGCGAGGGACTGGACGCTGGAGTTCTGCGGGGCCTGGGTCTGCGGCTGCGTGCCGGCCGGCCCGCCGTTGCGGCGCGTGAAGCCGGGCGGCTGCGCGGCCTCGTTGAAGGCGAAGGTGGTGATCTTCTGCTGCGTGATGGTGATGGCGACCGAGGCGCGCAGCGGGCGTCCTTCGGCAGAGAAGAGCTCCAGCGTTTCCTCGAGCCCTTCCATGATTCCGTCGAACTGGAACGTGCCCCAGGAGAAGCGCACCGCGGGCGGCAGGTATTTTTTCGGGTCGTTCGCGGGCTCGCCTTTCGGGGTGATGAAGTACGCGACGCGCTGCGTCAGCGCGCGCACGTCCATCACGTCGGGGAGCTCGCCGAGGGAGTGGGTGACGTCGAACCAGAGCATGGCCGTGAGCTTCGTGGAGCCGGCGCCGACGAACTGCTGCGCCTGCGAGCCACTCTGGTCGCCGCCGCCCTGCGGCTGCTGGATCTGATTGGCGAAGGCGACCTTCAGCGAGTCGGGGTTGAACTGCACCTTGGTGGCCTTGTCGGGATTGATCTTCTTGTCGAACTTCGCGTCGAGCTCGCACAGCTCGGCCTTGGCCACTTTCATCGGGTCAGGCATGGATGCCTCCGCCGCGCTCGATGTGCATCGACTCGTAGGTGAGCTGGATCTCTTCGATGGCCACGATGCCGGCGCTCGCGTTCATGGCCGGGGCCTTGAGCTTGGTCAGCAGGCAGCGCTTGAGGATGAAGCGCACGCGATCGTCGCTGCGGTTGGCGGTGCGCAGCGAGATGGTGGCCTCGCCGCGGAAGTCGCCGCGCAACTGCGAGGGGACGGCCTGCTGCTGCGCGTCGAACCAGTCCCAGAGATCGAGGCTGCTGGCGGTCATGCCGCGCTTGAGGGTGACCTGTCCGTAGTTGACGGGACCGATCAGGCGCACGGCCGCGCTGTTGTTGCCGCCTTCGCGGATGGTCTTCACGTCCATGGTCATCTCCAGGCCGTCGCACTCGGAGAACTGCCCCTCGCAGAGCTTCGTCACGCCGAGGCCTTTGACTTCGATGGAGACGTCGAAGTTGAAGGCCTGAAATGGATAAGTCGCTCTTTGTTCGTCAGCCATCAGCGCACCTCCGTGGCCAGCGTCGCTTCGCCGCGCTGGATGAGGCGGATGGTGAGGAACGACAGCGGCCGCGAGGGCGCGACCTTGATCTCGGCGATGAGGCGTCCGGCGTCGATGCTGTTGCGCGTGTTCACGGTCTCGTCGGTGACGACCTGGTACGCGCTCTTCGCATTGCGCCCGGCGAATGCGCCGCGTGCAAAGAGCAGGTCGAGCATGGCCTCGAAGCCGCGCTTGACGGTGTGACGGAGGCTGACGCTGTTCGGCTCGAAGGCGTAGTCGTTGCCGGTGCGCACGGCCGCGCGGCGCAGGAGGATGAGCAGGCGGCGCACGTTGAGCGCGCGCAGGTCGGGGTCGGTGGTGAGGGTGTCGGAGTCGAGGCAGAGGAAGCCGGCGGGGTCGTGACGGATCACGTTGACCGCGGCGTCCTGCAGCGACTGAAAGTCGGTGACGCGCAGCCGCGGCGTGAGCGCGACGACGCCGCGCAGCGGCTCGTTCGCCGGTGCGACCCAGGCGCCGCGTGCGATCGCACGTGCGGCCATGACGCCGGCGGTGGGGCCGTCGGGCGGTATGGCCGCGAGGAGGCCGGTCTCTTCGTCGCGCGAGATCGGCCACGGATGCCAGAGCGCGCCGTAGCTGAGCGTGGCCGGTTCGAGTGCGCCGAGGGCGGCGGCGTGCTCGATGGCGTCGCGGGACTCGTAGTGCCGCGGGAGTGAGAGCAGCGCGACGAGGTCCGCGCGTGCAGCGCACATGCGCAGCATGGCGATGTGGATGTTCTGCAGGTCCGGCGATGCGCCCTCTTCTTCGGCGGCGACGAAGCCGCTGACGCTGGCCACGCGCACGCCGATGCCGGTCGACCAGTCGCTGGTGCGCGAGCCGATGATGCGCCGCACGCGATAGAAGTAGTCGCCGGCGGTGTGGCCGTAGATCTTCAGCGCGCCGGTCGTGCCGAGGGAAAGCGTGGCGGCGTCGGAGAAATCGACGCGCGTTGCTTCCTGCAGTTCTTCGGTCGCGTCAGCGGCGTGGTCCCAGGTCAGCTCGAACGAGCCGCCTTTCGGCTTGGATGCGGCGAGCACCGGCGCGGGGACCTTTTCTTGCGCCGCGCAGTCGACGAATTTGCCGGCCGGTTCGTCGGATTTGGCGTCGGGTTGTGTGAGCGGGGGAGACGCGATGGCGGTCTCGGACTCGGGAGACCAGCCGCAGTGCACGGCGTCGGGCGCGGCGAGCATGGTCGCTTCTTCGATGCCGAGGGCGGCGTGGATGCCTTCGAGGGTCTTGCCGGCCTGGTAGCGGAGCGCGTCGGCGCGGCCGAGGATGTCGCGCGGCTGCACGTTCTGCCAATCGGCGTTGACGAAGAGATCCGCGCTGAAGGTCTTCAGTCCGTCGCGCTCGAGCGGCGGCGCGGCGAGTGGTTCCGCGGCGGCTTCGCTCGAGAAGAGCACGGTCATGCCGGCGGGGACGTAGACCGCACCATCGGCCGCGACTGCGAGCGGGAAGCGCGGTGTCGCGCTCTCGCGCCAGAGCTCCGGCCAGCCGTCGGTGGGTGCGCGCGTGGCGTCGAGAAAGTTGGCGGGGAAGGCGATGGCGTTCTTCGGCCGGAAGCGCGGCGTCGCCGCTTCGACGTCTTCGAACAGCGCGACGTCATCCGGCAGCGCGCCGGCGTAGCGCGGATGCTCCGGCGTGAATCCGAGCCGCGGCAATCGCAGCGGGCGTTCGTGCTCGCGGCGGACGGTGAGGTCGAACGTCAGCCGTTCGAGACTGGTGCGCCCGAACGGCAACGGCGACACCGCGACCTCAAAGGTCGTCGCATCACCGGGCGGCGAGGAGTGATGCTCGCGAAGCCACAGCGCGCGACCGGTGAGCCGCACCGTGCGCGACGGCGGCGAGGTCACCACATCCGCAATCGCCCCGACGTAAAGATGCAGCGCGAGTTTCGCATCGGGCCAGGAGAGCCGCACGAGATCGCCGAGCGCCACATCGCGCGTCGACTTGATGATCACGTCGATCGAGAATGCGTCGAGATCGAAGCCGCGCAGCGTCAATGTGGTGCTGACGAGGTTCGTCTGCACCCGCACCGCATCCGACCAGCTTCCCTGCGAGCGCGCCATCGCAATCGCGGGCGAGATCTGTCCGGCCGCGTCGACGCGCATCAGCCCCGGAATCGCGAACGTGTTCGCGACCGCGGCGCCGGCCACGCGGACGATCCAGCAGCGGCGTCCGCCGTTGCGGAAGAACGCGCGCACCGTGGCCGCGAGATGGGCGAAGCGCGGCTCGCGCGAGGCCGGAGGGCGCGGCAGTTCGACGTTGCCGCCGAAGACGTTCGCGAACTGCGCGACGTCTTCGACGGCGACGGGAACGTGCAGCGGCCCCGAAGCGGCGAAGCCCGCGAACACGGGGATGTCCATGCGAGGCAGCACGTCGCGCAGAGGCTGCGCGACTGCCTCGAATCGAATCCCCGGCAGCGGACGAGTGGACGTCATACGCGCTCGACCGCCAGCCTCTCGTACGCGAGCACGAACTCTTCCATGGCCGCGTCGTTGCCCTTGGCGTTGAGACCGCCGAGGGTGTACTTGAGCGGGCGGGCCTCGCTGAGCGTCCAGCGGGCCACGGTGCGATGGTCTTCGCTCTGCAGTTCGACGGTCACGGTGCGGCGCGAGCCAGTGTTGCCCTCGCGCACGTCGTTGAGCCAGTCGAAGAGCGCGGTCGGGTTGATGATGCCGCGCTTGAACGTCACGTCCGCGGCCTTGTTGAGGCCCGTCAGTTTCATGACGTTGTTGTGCGGCGCGTTGCCGTTGCGGTAATCCTGCTGGGCCAGCTCGGTGGAGAGGCCGGAGACTTCCTGGAAGCCTCCTTCGATCGAGCTCGGGTCGGCGCCTCCGCCGAGGGAGACGAGGAAGTTGAACTGCATGTAGGGACGGTCGCGGTCAGGCATGTCGTGCTCCTTTGCTCGTTACACCTTGCGGTCGGCCGTCCACTGGCCGATGCGGATGATCACGTACTCGGCGGGACGCAGCGCGGCCACGCCCACGAGGCAGACCAGCCGCCCGTTGTCGAGATCGTTCTGGGTCATCGTGGAGCGGTCGCATTTGACGAAGAACGCTTTCTCCGCCTTGTCGCCGAGCAGCGCCCCGTTGACCCATTCGTTGAAGAGAAAGTCGGAGATGGTGATGCGCACGTTCGCCCAGAGACGTTCGCCGTTCGGCTCGAAGACCGCCCACTGCGTCCCCTTGTCGATGGAGTGCTCGAGGTAGGCGAAGTAGCGGCGGAGGTTGACGTACTTCCACTCCGGATCCGAGCTGGTCGTGCGCGCGCCCCAGAGGCGGTAGCCGCGTCCTTCGAAGAAGCGGAAGCAGTTGATGCCGAGGGGATTGAGGATGTCCTGCTGGGCCTTGTTCAGGATCTTCTCGAGTCCGATCGCGCCGTCGACGACCTCGTTCGCCGGCGCTTTGTAGACGCCGCGGTTGATGTCGTTGCGCGCGTAGATGCCGCACACCGCGCCGCTCGGCGGCAGGTTGATCTCCTTCTGCGTGACCGGGTCGAACTCGGTGATCCAGGGGTAGTAGAAGGCGGCGTAGGTCGAGTCGATCTTGCCGCGCATCTCCCGCACGTCGGCGATGGTCTGGTCGTTGCCGCAGTCCAGGACGGCGATGCGGTAGCGCATCTGCGTCGCGTGAATGACCACGTTCTGCAGGATGGCCATCGAGCGATTGGGCGCGCTGGCGTGATTGGCGGTGGCGCCGGGTGCGGCGACGATGGAGATCTCGTCGATGTCCTCGAGGGCCTTGAGGCCGCTCTTGGTCTTGTCGGTCGGATCGCCGCCGACGCCTTGATAGTCGGTCGGGCTGGGGAGCTGGCCGTCGTCACCGCCCGTGAGACGGAAGGTGTGCGCGCGTTGCGAATCGCTGGAGACGGGGTTCTTCAGTGCGGCGGACAGCGTGGAGGAGAGCGAGAGGATGTGCTGCGCGAGAGCGATGCCGTTCGCGAAGCCGGTCAGGTCCATCACGATCGGGATCGAGCGCGCGCGTCCGAGGGAGGGCTGGTTCGCGGCGAACTGACCGGCCATCGAATCATCGGCGCCGTTGCGGCGATGGCTCGCGTCGAGTGAGAGATCGGGATAGACGAACGAGCCGATGTTCGGATCGTCGGCGATCACCATCACCGTGCCGGTGACGACGCGGATGTTGTCGATGGTGTTGTCAAGCGTCTTCGTGGCGTTGCCGTTGTTGAGCCGCCACTGCATGGATGTGCCGTCGAAGAACTGCTCGGTCCACCAGAATTCGGGCGGGCCGCCGGTGGGCTGGTTCGGTGTGGTCGGATGCGAGGGCGGGAAGGTGGAGTTGACCATCACCACGTCGTTCGAGACGACGCCGCGCAGCGTCGTGGTGGCGTTGTCGTAGACGTTCGGGCCCGCGGTCAGCGAGATGCGCACGGCCATGTTGCCGCCGGCGCCGGGGAAGCGCGCCCAGACCAGCAGCGGGCCGGTGTTCTGCGAGATCGCCACGCCGTCCGCGAAGACCGGCGCCGCGAGCGGGGAGGCCAGCGGCGACTGCAGCGTCTCGACCGAGCCGCGTCCGGAGAAGACCCGCGCCACGTAGAGCCGCTTGCCGCCGTTCTCGAAGAACATCCGCACGGCGTGCCACATGTAGTTGTGGACCGGGCCGCCGCCGAAGTCGAGAGGCTGGCGGTCGCCGTAGATGCGCTCGTACTCGACGAGGCTGGTGATCACGTCCGGGACGAGGTCCATCGGTCCGTAGCGCGTGGGACCGACGAACGCGGTGGTCGTCGTGCTCACGCCTTCGATCGATTTCGCTCGGAACGAGACCTCTTCGACGTAGACGCCTGGAGCTAGATATTCGGGCATTCCGTTCTCCTCGTTTCGTTCAAGGCGGCGACCCCGCCGGGGTGATGAGCAATGTCGACGTCCCGACGCCGCCGGAGGCGGTGCCCAGCCGCAGCTCGCGCCCGAACTGCAGCGTGGCCCGCGTCCCCGCGGTCAGCGGTGAGGTCTGCTCCCAGGCCGTGGCGGCCGGTTGCGTGAGGACGTCGACGAGGTCCGGGATCTCCGGAGCCGGCTCGCGCCGGCGGTAGCGAATGGTGAAGTCGACCGCCCAGGTCTGCTGCGTGAGCGGCACGTTGCTGTTAGCGGGGGAGCCGAGGGTGATGACCGGCTTGGGGTAGAAGAGCGGGAGCATCACGCGCCCTTCGACGTCGGCCATGCCGGCGACGAGCCGCTGCTCGCCCGCCTTCGCTTCGACGAGCGCCCAGGCCGCGGGTTTGTGCGTGCCGGCGTCGATGAGCGTGGCGCGCAGGACGCCCATGCCGTCTAGCGCCGAGCGGGCGGGGGAGGAGAAGAGTGGCAGCGAGCCTTCTTCACGGCCAACCTGCATCGTCAGCGGCGACGATAACGGCGAGGTCAGCTCGATGCCGAGGATGCGGCGCTGCGGCAATTTGATGGGGAGGCGCCACGGGAGATAGCGATCGCGGCGATCGCGCACTTCGAGGATGAAGTCGAAGCGCGGCGTCTGTTCGCTCCAGACCTGCGAGTCACCGTCGCCGCGCTCCACGTCGCGCATCCCGGGCAGATTGCTGAAGACGAAGACGCTGCCGCGATTGGCGAGGCCGCTCGTGCGCCGCTCCGGCTGCGAGGCGGGATACACGACCACGGACAGCGAGTCCGTCACGAACGTCCCGGTCGCCTCGTCACGGAAACGGACGCCGAGAGGGCAGACGATGCTCAGGCGCTCGAGGACGGCCACCGATGTCACGGTGTCACCTTCCCCATGTCGAAGACGCGGGTCTGCACGCGATCGGCCTCGATCATTTCCTGCCGCGACTCGAGCGGGATCATCCGCACCACGTACGCGACACACGGCTGGATCTGCGTCTTGGCCGCATCCCAGACGGAGCTCATGTCCTGGATGGAGATGGTCTCGAACAGCACGTCGGCGAACTCGTTCTCCCCGAACGTGTCGGTCTCCGGCCCGTGCTGATTCAGTAGGCTGGCATGCAGCAGGGGCGTGTCTTCAATGGTCCGGATGGCCCACCCGAGCAGCCGCTGCTGCTTGAACGCATCGCGCGCATACGCGACCAGCAGGTAGTGCAGATCGATCGGCATTGAAGGCCGATACCGCCGCCCATCCAACCCCGTTCGCGGCGGCAGGTTCCGCACCGACCCCCCGGGCGTGATCCGATACAAATACAACCCGACACCCTCTTCCATCGGCGACTGCAGGTTCTTCGACTGATACAGCTCGAACGCCGCCCCCGCAAACTCCGGCTTGGGCACAGCCGCCGCCAGAAGCGAGAGAATCGCTCGTCCAACCGCGGCGATGGCGTAAGGGGAGGCCATGGGCGGG
>DASVSV010000248.1:0-3082 GCA_036387915.1 Thermoanaerobaculia bacterium | reverse complement strand
GTGCTCTCAGGGAAAAGATCCGCTACTCGTGCGATCAGCTTGTGCGAGATGTTGTGGTCGAACAGCAACTTCACCGGTGCGACACCGCCGTCGTGCGCTCTCGATCGGCCGTGTAGCTGAGGCTCGCGAGAATGTCTTCGTGAGTGAGATCCGGATCATCGGAAAGGATCGCCTCTTCAGTCATCCGAGGCGAGGTACGACAGCACGTCGTACACCGTGATGCGCAGGCCGCGAATGCACGGCTGACCGCCTCGTTTGTCGGATTCGACGGTGATGATGTGGTGGTAGTCCATTGCGGGATCCATGGTAGCAGCGCGAGCGCGCACCAGCCGTAGCCGATGGCGGAGGCGTGTCGGAATCGAACCAACCTTTCGACGCTTCCGCGCCGAAACAACGGTTTTGAAGACCGCGGAGGCCACCAGACCCCATTCGCCTCCCTGAAAGGAGCGCGAAGAGTAACACGCGGCTTCACCGCTACAATCCGCGCCGAATGACCTGGTACTTCACACTCCTGGCCGGTGCGCTGGGCGCGATCGTGGGGAGCTTTCTCAACGTCGTCATCCATCGCTATCCGCGCGAGGAGTCGATCGTCTTTCCGCCGAGCCGCTGCCCCGATTGCGGCACGCACATCAAGCCGTACGACAACGTGCCCGTGCTCGCGTACCTCTGGCTGCTCGGCCGCTGCCGCGCATGCCGGGCGCCCATCAGCGCGCGCTATCCGCTCGTCGAGCTCGCGAACGCACTCTTCTACGCCGCCCTCTTCCAGCGCACCGGAATGACGTGGGGCTTCCTGCCGCTGGCCGCGCTGGTGTCGATGACCATCGTCCTGATCTATATCGACCTCGAGATCCAGATCCTGCCCGACGTCATCGACCTCCCCGGCGTGGCCATCGGCCTCCTCATCGGCGCGACCCACATGGGCGCGCTCTATCCCGACCTGCTGCTGTCGAAGACCCTCCTCGAATCGATCGCCGGCGCCGCCGCGGGATCGGGTGTCCTGCTCGCCATCGCGCTCGCCTACAAACTGATCCGCAAGGTCGAAGGCATGGGCATGGGCGACGTGAAGATGATGGCCATGCTCGGCGCCGTCGTCGGATGGGAGCCGCTCTTCCCTCTCTTCGTTCTCGCCTCCGTGACCGGTGCCCTGGTGGGACTCTTCATCGCCGCGCGCAGCGAAGAGGGCATGCAGGTAGCCGTGCCGTTCGGCGTCTTTCTGGGCATCGCCTTTTTGGTGGTCCTCTTCTTCGGCCCTACACTGTGGACGCTTTGGATGAAACTGCTGCTCGGGGGCTGACGAAGCTCAGTTTTCGCCGCGACGTGCGCCTCTTCTTCGGCGCCCTGGTCGGCTTCCTCGGCATCCTCATCATCCTGCTGCTGCTCTTCCTGCGCAGCTTCCTCGGCCATACCCAGGACGCCATCGCCGACGAGCGGCAGACCATCGCCGCCGCGGCCGCGGCCGATCTCGCCGACGGCTTCGATCCCAACGTCGGCGAGCTCCAGCTCTCCGCGATCCGCGCGCGCTACGGCGTGGCCGGCGCCGCCATCGCGCTTCGCGACGGCCGCCGCGTCACCTCCGGCGTCATCCCGGAGAACGAAGGCGTGACCACGCTCGTGCGTCCCACGGCCGCGGGCGAGCTCACCCTCGTCTTCGACGACAACCGCGAGCGCGCGCTGATGCGCACCTTTCTTCTCACGGCGGCCATCAGCCTCGCCGCCGTAGCGGTCGTCGCCCTGCTGCTCGCGCTCTACCTCCCGCGCATCACCGGCCCCATCGAACAGATGCTCGACTCCGCCGCCGAGATCCGCGAGCGCGCGCCGAACGTCGACGAGCAGCAGTACCTGATCGACACCTTCCGCACCTCCATCGACCTGCTCAAGGCGCAGAAGAACGAGCTGCAGCTCCTGCACGACGCGCAGAAGATCCGCGCCGACGATCTCGAGCGCATCACCTCCGCGCTCACGCGCAGCCTCACCTCCGGCTTCCTCGCCGTCGATCCCGGCGGTCACGTCGTCGACCTCAACGCCTCCGCGCGCGAGATCCTCCAAACCGGCGACGCGCATCTCGCCGGCGTGCACGTCTCCGAAGCGCTCGGCGCCACCGGCTTCACCAGCGCACTGCTCGACGCCGTCGACAAACGCACCGCGTTGTCGCGCACCGAAGTCACCATCGACCGCGACGGCGCACAGCAGCTCGTCGGACTGACCACCGTCCCGCTGCTCGACGCCGACGAGCGCTATCTGGCCCTGCTGGCCCTCTTCACCGACCTCACGCCCTACCGCGAGCTCGAAGAACGCGTGCGCGACCTGCAGACGCTGGCCGACCTCGGCGAGATCTCCGCCGGCATCGCCCACGAGTTCCGCAACTCGCTCTCGACCATGCTCGGCTACCTCAAGCTGGCCCGCCGCGCGAACACGCTCGAAGACACCTCGCGCGCGATCGAGAAATCGGAGCGCGAGGCCGCGCTCCTCGCCGAAGCCGTCGATCGCCTGCTCGCCTTCGCCCGTCCGATGAAGCTCGAGCAGCGTCCGATCGATCTGCTCGAGCTCACCCGTGAAGTCTGCGAGCGCGTGGCCACCGAAGACGTGCAACTGACCTGCGGCGGCGCCGCCGTACAGATCCTCGGCGACCGCGCCCTGCTCGTCCGCGCCGTCGACAACCTCGTGCGCAATGCGCTCGACTCCGTCCGCGAGAAAGGGAGCGGCTCCGTCCGCGTGAGCGTCGAGGACGGCGACCCCGCGTCCGTGCGCATCGAAGACGACGGCGTCGGCATCGACACCGCCGACGTCCCCCGCCTCATGCTCCCGTTCCAGTCCCAGAAGCCCTCCGGCTACGGCCTCGGCCTCCCGCTGGCCCGCAAGATCGTCCTCCTCCACGGCGGCACCATGCGCCTGACCGGCCACCCCGGAGCCGGCGCCGTCGCCACGATCGAGCTCCCGCGAGCGTGACGCTCTCGGGAGGTGTCCGAGAGAAAGGAGGAAAGAGGAAGGAGGAAAGGCAAGGCGGCGGCGTTTTCGCGAGAGCCGCCCCTCACCCTAACCCCAATGGCCTTAACTTAGCGCAATTTGCACGACCCCTCACCCG
>DASVSV010000247.1:0-12616 GCA_036387915.1 Thermoanaerobaculia bacterium | reverse complement strand
GAACCGCCGTGTGCGGACCCGCATGCACGGTGGTGTGGGAGGGGGTGCGCCGCGAGGCGCCCTCCTATCCCGATCCCCCGGCTTCAGGGCGTGTTGCTCAGCTCCTGCTTCGGCAGACGGACGATTTTGGAGTGTCGAAATCGAGCTCTATTGCGCAGCGGCGACGTGTTCGTGGGACACATCGCGAATTCTGTGCACCTGCGAAGCGCAGAAATCGCTCCGCGGGGTTTGAGCAACAAGCCCTTCAGCCGGGGGTGGTACCGGCCTCCTAACCAGCCCGCGTTAGCGGGCGACAGATAAGGTAGTTTCCTGGAAGCCGCAGGGATTTTGCCGAGCGGCAGAAAGCACGGCGGCCAAGGACCTTCCAGTGGGCAGCCTTCGCGAGCCGGGATCCGGGGAAGGTCCTTCGCCACCACGCTTTCGGCGCTGTGGGTCCGTTCCTGCGGCTCAGGATGACAAGCCGGATGACAAGCCATTGCCGTGACACCGGCAGCGCACGAGCCACGGACATCCAGGGTGCACCGGAGATCCGTCGTCTCCGCGTGGGAGAAACTGCAACAGCGGGATCAATTGAAATCACATCGCGGCGAGGAGCAGCCGCTCCACCTGCTCGAGGTCGACCGGTTTGTAGAGCAGGTCTGATACGACGTCGCGAGTCTGGAAACGAGGTATCGACTCAGTGCTAGCTGACGGTGCCGCCGTGATTCTTCCGGCGTTCTCTACATCTACCGCTTTGACAGTGCGCCTTGCGGCGGACCTGGTTGTCGTCCGCGCCTCGCCGAGCAAGTGTGCCGCAAACCATACATGTGGCGGTCCGAGACGGATAGGCGTGTCGCGTGCGCTGATCCCCCGTTCAACGAAGACTCGCCGTAGCGCGACTTCGGCGCGCAGGTAAAAGCAGAACCGGACCATCGGCGTTCGCTGCTGACGGTTCCAGCCGACACTCGGCGAAACGTTCCGGTATCGCGCCAGCCGGCGCGGCCCCGAAGCAGGCCGGGAAACCGACTCGCGTAAGATGGGCGTGAGGGAACAGGCTGATGACTGCATCCGGCGATTTCGTGGGTACTGAAATCGGCCGCTATCGGATCGTATCGACGCTGGGCAGGGGCGGCATGGGAGAGGTCTACGACGCGATCGACTCGTCGCTTGGCCGTCACGTGGCGCTGAAGATCCTCAGCGCCGATGCCGTCGCCGACACCCGACGCGTCGCGCGCTTCATCCAGGAGGCCCGCGCCGCGTCGTCACTCAACCATCCCCACGTCGTTGCGATTCACGAGATCGGCGAAGACGCCGGCGTGCGCTTCATCGCAATGGAACGAGTCGACGGATCGACTCTCCGGAGGATCTTTGCGGACGGACGTCTGCCGGTCAGCCGGTCGCTCGAAATTCTCGCGCAGGTCGCGGACGCGGTCGCGGCGGCTCATGCCGCCGGAATCGTTCACCGCGACCTGAAGCCCGAGAACATCATGGTGTCGCGCGACGGCTACGCGAAAGTGCTCGACTTCGGGCTCGCGAAGCTGCAGCCGGAGACGATTCTCAAAGAACCCGACAGTACGACCGTGATGCGGCTGACCGACTCCGGAACGGTCCTCGGCACGGTCGGCTACATGTCGCCGGAACAGGTGCATGGGAAGCCCGCCGATGCCCGGTCGGACATCTTTTCTCTCGGCTGCATTCTTTACGAAGCGATCGCCGGCAGACGGGCCTTTCACGCCTCAACCTCCATCGACACGCTCCACAAGATCGTGCACGAAGAGCCGCAGCCGCTGCGGGAGATCGCGCCCGACCTGTCGCCCGAGCTTCTCCGGATCGTCCGCAAGACGATGGCCAAAGACCCCGACCAGCGCTACCACTCGGCCAAGGACCTCGCACTCGATCTGCGGATGCTGGTGCGCGACGGGTCCACGGCGGAGGCGGTGCGGACGATCGATCGTCCGCGGCGAGGGACGTCGACGTCGTCACGGATCGCCGTCGCCGCAATTCTGCTCGGCATCGCCGCCGCCGGACTTCTTGTCTGGCGACGTTCGGCTTCCTTGCCTCCTCCCGCGGTCACTGCATTTCAACGGATCACGGCCAAGGGCAATCTGATCACCACGAGAGTTTCGCCCGACGGCCGTTTCCTGGCTTACGCGCAGTCCGACGACGCCTCCACCGCCAGCCTCTGGATCCGTCAACTGGCGACCGGCGAGGATCTTCAGATTGTCCCGCGCCTCTCCGGATTGATTCTGGGATGCACCTTCACGCCCGACAGCAATGCGATCGTCTACGCCCTGCGCAGCGAGGAGGAGCCACGTGGCGCTTTCTATCGGGTGGCGACGATCGGCGGCGCGCCTCAGCGCGTCGGGACGAAAACCGATAGTGCACCGGCGTTCTCGCCGGATGGGAAACGGATGGCGTGGCTGCTCGACGCGTATCCGAAGCCGGACGAGAGCGCGCTGATGGTCGGCAACAGCGATGGCAGCGCGGTGCGTGTCCTTGCAGTGCGGCGCTATCCGGAGCGCTTCGCGCCGATCTCCTTCGCCCGTCCCGCCTGGTCGCCGGACGGGCGCATGATCGCGGCATCGGTCAAGCGGCTGGTGAGCCCCCACAGCGCCGCCGCCGTCGGGTTCGATCCGGAGAACGGGAGCGAGCACTCATTGACGGACGCGCGCTGGGTGTCGCTCAGCGCGCTCGAATGGCTGCCGGATCAGAGCGGCATCGTCGCCATCGCAGCGGCGGATGCCGCGAGCGTTCACGCAACCACCAAGACCGGATCGCAGATCTGGCTGATCCCGCATCCGTCGGGCACTCCGCGCCGCATCACGAATGACACCTTGTACTACCGGGAGGTGAGCGTTACCTCCGACGGAAAGAATCTCGTCGCGGATCTTGCCGACGCGACCGTACATCTCTGGCGCAAGACCCTCGACGACAGCCAGCCGGCGCGCAGGATCTCGACCGGCCACTTCGACGGTGTCGCGGGCGTGTCGATGCTGCCCGACGGACGGGTCGTCTTCAGCTCGACGGAGCGCGGAACGACGACACCGTGGGTGATGAACGCGGACGGCAGCGGGCGGAAACAGCTGCTCCGCAATCCGTATCGCGAGGAGTACCCGATGGCGTTCGCCGGAGGGATCGCTTATGTGGCCACGACGCCGGTTGCGACCGAGCTGTGCGTCACGGACAACGAAGGCGAAGGGCGGAGAGCCGTAGCCAGTCCGATCGACGATTCCCCGGTTGCCGCGAGGGCCGACGGCCGCTTCTTCGTCTACGCGGTTCATGACCGGCTCTGGCAGGTTTCCGCCGACGGGAAACAGCGGATTCAGGTGACGCGCATGCCGGCGTCATCGCCGGTGTATTCGCCGACAGGAGATCGCCTCGCCTTCATCGCTCTCGAACCTGGCGGAAAGCACCTCGTCGTCGTCGACGCGCGCACCATGGCCGTCGCCTGGCGCAGCAGCCCCCTGCCACCGTCGTCGCGTCCGCACTGGCTGCGGTGGGCGCCGGACGGCAAAGGGCTGCTGCTGTCGTCCTGGGGACCTGTCCGGCTGTTCCCCTTCGCCGGAGAGCCGCGGATCGTCGCCGATTTCGGCGACACGACGTGGAGCTTTGAAGTGTCGCCGGATCGTGTGCTTTTCGTATCGCGAGGAACGGTCACGCGCGACGCCGTAATGATCACGAACTTCCGGTAGCGGAGTCGGGAGACGCGGGATCTCCGGTGCACCATCGACGCCCGTCGCTCGTGTGCTGCCGGTATTACCGGAGATCCCGCGTCTGCGCGCGGGATGAACTGCAGGGGATGAACTGCAAGGGATGAACTGCAGGGATGAACCGCAACTCACATCGCGGCCAGGAGCAGGCGCTCCACCTGCTCGAGGTCGATTGGCTTGTAGAGCAGGCCTGATACGACGTCGCGGTCGGCGGTGCTGAGCTTCTGGTTCTGCACGCCGGTGACGACGAAGGTGCGCGGCAGGGGTTGTTTATCGCGTTGTCCGCGCAGGTAGTCGAGCACGCCCCAGCCGTCGATGCGCGGCATGAGCAGGTCGAGAAAGAGGAACGCGTAGCGGTTCATCTTGATGAGCTTCACCGCGTCCGCGCCGTTGGCCGCCTCGTCGTACGAAAGATTGTGTTTCTGCAGCACGCTGGCGAGCAGGTAACGCGTGGCCGGATCGTCATCGGCGATGAGCGCGCGCCGTTCTTCGTGCGCGGCCGTCGCGGCGGCGGGCTTCACCACCGCCGGCTGGGAGATCGTCGGCACCTGTGACTTGCGCGCGCGGCCCGGGTCTTCCTTCAGGCAGTCGGCGAGCGCCTTCCGCAGCTCGTCGCAGTTCGCGTAGCGCTGGTCCGGCTGTTTGTGCATGCAGCGGCGGACGATGGCCGCCAGCGCCGGCGTGATCCCGAACGCCGCCTGCGCGATGTCGCGCGGCTCGTTCATGACGATCTGCAGCAGGACCTGCGTCGACGCCTCGCCCGTGAACGGTTTCTGCCCCGACAGCATCTCGTAGAGCACGACGCCGAGCGAGAAGATGTCCGTGCGCGCGTCGATGGTGCGGCCGAGGGCCTGCTCGGGGGACATGTAGTGGGGCGTGCCCATGACCATGCCACCCTGCGTCAGCGCGGGATCGGCGGTGCCGCCGACGTGTTTGGCGATCCCGAAGTCGAGCACCTTGACGACCTTCTTCGAGACCAGTATGTTGTCCGGCTTGATGTCGCGGTGGACGATGCCTTTCGCGTGCGCCTCGTCCAGCCCGTCGGCGACGTGCGCGGTCACGCGTACCGCGTCGGCGGGGAGCATCGGGCCGCGCGCGATCATGGTCGACAGCGGCTCACCTTCGATCAGCTCCATGGCGATGAACAGCGTGTCGCCCTGCTGGTCGATGCTGTAGATCGTGGCGATGCTCGGGTGATTGAGTTGCGCGACGGTGCGCGCCTCGCGCAGGAAGCGCTCTTTCCACTCCGCGTCCGCCGCGAGCTGCGCCGGCAGGATCTTGATCGCCACCTGCCGCAGCAGCTTCGTATCCTCGGCGCGCCACACTTCGCCCATGCCGCCGGCGCCGATGCGTTCAATCAGTCGATAGGTCCCGAGCTCCATCGGCGCAACCATAACTCATACGCTGGGGTACCTGCCGCTGCGCCGGATGATGCCGTTGTACGTGACCACGACGCGCTTGAACTCCGCCGCAATCTGCTCGATGGCCGCCTCGGCACCGTGGAAGCGCCCTTCGCGCGCATCCTGTTCGAGCGACGAGGCCATGGCCAGCATCCGCTTCGCGCCGACGCTGCCGCTGGAGCTCTTCATGGCATGCGCGGCCAGCGCGAGGTCGTTCGCGTCGCCCGTGGCCAGCGCCGCGCGCAGCGCGTCGATGCGTGAGGGCACGTCCTGCCGGAACGTCTTCACCAGTCCTTCGAGAAAGCCTTCCTGCGTGCGGCTGATGGCCAGGAACGAGCTGACGCGCTCGCGGTCGAGGACGTAGCCGTCGTCCTGCTCCATCACGTCCGGTGCGGCCGGTTGGTCCGCCGCCGACTCTTTGCTCGCCCACAAACGCACCACCGCGCCGATCTGCTCGAGCGACACAGGCTTGGCCAGATAGTCGTTCATCCCCGCGGCGATGCACTTCTCCCGCTCGCCCGCCAGCGCGTGCGCGGTGATGGCCACGATGGGGATCTTCGCGGCGGGCGTGCGCATGTGGCGGATGCGGCGCGTGGCCTCGTAGCCGTCGATGTCGGGCATCTGGATGTCCATCAGCACGATGTCGAACTTCTCGCGCGCGACGGCTTCCAGCGCTTCCATGCCGTTCGAGGCCACCACGCATTCGTGGCCGAGGCGCTGGAGCTGGCCGATGGCCACCAGCTGGTTGACGCTGTTGTCTTCGACGAGCAGGACGCGCGCCCGCGCCGGTGGCGCGGGCTCTTCGATGATGCGGCGCGGTGCGGCCTGCGGGCCGCCGGCCTGCAGCAAACGGGCGACCGTGTCGCCGAGCTGCGTGCGCCGCACCGGCTTGATCGTGAACGCGTCGATGCCGGCCGCTTCGAACGCGGCAATGTCGTGGCGCCGCCGTCCGAACGACGTGAGCAGGAGCAGGCGAGTGGCGTCGAGCGCCGCGTCGCGGCGGATGGCGCGCGCGAAGCCGAGGCCGTCGTCGTCGGGCAACTGCATGTCGAAGACGATCACGTCGTACTTCACCTGATGGGCCATGGCCACGCCTTCCGCGGCGCTCTCCGCTTCGTCGACGGTCATGTTCGTGGACGTGAGCTGCCGCGCGACCATGAAGCGATGCACTTCGTTCGCGTCGACGAGCAGCGCGCGGTGGCCGGAGAAATCCCAGCGCCGCGCCGGCTCGGTCGAGGCGTCGGGCTGCGCCTGCAGCGGCAGCTCGAACCAGAACGTCGACCCTTCACCCGGCACGCTGATCACGCCCATCTCGCCGCCCATCGCCTCGACGAGCTGCTTCGAGACCGCGAGCCCGAGGCCGCTGCCGCCGTATTTGCGCGTGGTGGTGCCGTCGGCCTGCGTGAACGGCGTGAAGAGGCGCTGCTGCACGGACAACTCGATGCCGATGCCGGTGTCGGTGACGAGGAAGCGCAGCACGACGCGTGACTCTTTCTGCTCCGGCATCATCACCGTGACGACGATCTCGCCGCGATCGGTGAACTTGACCGCGTTGCCGACCAGGTTCAGCAGCACCTGCCGGATCCGATGCATGTCGCCGCGCAGCGAACGGACGATGTCCGGGACGACGAAGGTCCGGAACTTCAACCGTTTCGCCACGGCCCGCGCCGCAAAGTCCTCCGTGACATGGTCGATGAGGTCGTCGAGATGGAAGTCGATCGACTCGATGGTGAGCTTGCCGGCCTCGATGCGCGCGAGGTCGAGCACGTCGTTGACGATGGAGAGCAGCGTTTCGCCGCTCGAGCGGATCATGTCCGCGTACTCGCGCTGCTCGGGCGTGAGCGGCGTGCCGAGGAGCAGGCCGGCCGTGCCGAGGACACCGTTGAGCGGCGTGCGGATCTCGTGACTCATGTTCGCCAGAAACTCCGACTTTGCGCGCGCGGACTGCAGCGCCGCGTCGCGCGCGCGGGCCAGGTCCTGTTCGACGCCCTTGCGCTCGGTGATGTCCCGCGCGATGGCCTCGTAGCCGGCGATGCGGTCGCCGTCCATCACCGTGAGCACGTTCTGCCCGACCCAGATGCGCAAGCCGGAGCGCGTGAGCATCGGGAACTCGAAGTACGAGATGCGCTCGCGCGTGCGGAACTGGTGCGCGTAGAAATGCTGCGCCGCGTCGCGAAAATCGGGGTCGACCAGATCGAGATAGTGGCGGCCGAGGAGCTCGTCCTCGTTGTAGCCGGTGATGCGCACCGCGGCTGGGTTCACGTACGTGAAGTTTCCGTGGTGATCGGCGCGGTAGATGATCTCGTCCGCGTTCTCGATGATGTGGCGGTAGCGCTCGCGGCTCTCGCCCGCGTCGCGATAGGTGCAGAAGACGGCCTGCACGTCGCCGCGCAGGTCGCGAATCGGCGACGCGGTCACTTCGATGACGCACCCCGCCAGCTCGACCTCCGCGTGCGCCGGCGTTCCGTGCATCGCGCTGGCGTGCAGGTCGGCGGCGAGAAATCCCGCCGTCCCGACCAGCTCGCGCGCCGCGGCGTTCAGCCAGAGCGTGCGCGCGTCCGCATCGAGAAAGGCCATCCCGACCGGCAACTGCTCGAGCCACACTAGAGTCGCGTCATCCGGAAGCAGGGCCGCCATGCGTCTAGGCGGAGGCGTTGCGCAGCCACGTGCCGGTCGTGGTCTCGTCCGCGACGCGCACGCAGTTGCGTCCCGTATGTTTGGCGGCATACAGCGCGCGGTCGGCGCTGGCCACGAGCTGGTCGGACGAGGCTTCCAGCGGGGGGATGATCGCCGCGACGCCGCAGCTCGCGGTGACGCGCTTCTGCGCGCCGTTGCCGTACGGGATCGAGAGGCGCTCGATCCCCTCGCGCAGCGTTTCGGCGACGCGCATCGCGCCGTTGCCGTCGGTGTTGGGGAGGAGGATCGCGAACTCTTCGCCGCCGTAACGCGCGACGACTTCACCGCTGCGGCGCACCGCTTCGCTGAGAAACGCGCCGACGCGGCGCAGGCAATCGTCGCCGGCCGGATGGCCGCGACGGTCGTTGAGGTCTTTGAAGTGATCGAGGTCCAGCAGCACCAGCGCCAGCGGCTGCTCGTGACGGCGCGCCCGATTCCATTCGTCGGCCAGCGAGCGTTCGAAGAAGCGGCGGTTGGCAATGCCGGTCAGGTCGTCCTCGAGCGACAGCGCTTCGAGCTGCGTGTTTGCGGACTCGAGCAGCTCCACGGTGGCCTGCAGCTCCGCGGTCTGCTCCGCAACTCGCGCGCGCAGCTTCTCCGCCTGGCGGCGCAGCGCGCCGGTGCGGAAGCGGATCACGAACAGCACCAGCATCACCGCGAGCAGGCTCCAGAGGCCGAGCGCCCATCCTGTCGCGTACCACGGCGGCAGGACGGAGAAGCTCCACTGCGCTTCCGCGCTCGGCTCGGAGCCGGCGCCGCGCGCGCGCAATCGGAAGGTGTAGTCGTTGCCGGAGAGCGTCGTGTAGTCGATGAACGGCTCCGCGGTCCACTTGCTCCAGTCGGCGTCGATCGGGTCGAGGCGGTACTGGTACTCGACGCCGGGCCGGTACGAAGCCGGCGCGAACTCGACGCGAATGCGCCCGAAGTCATGACGCAGCGACTCGGCTTCGCGCGGACGCTCCGTCGCGCCGCCGAAGAGCACCTGGTCTTCGCCGGCCACGACGCGGCGGATGAGCGGCCGCGCCTGCGCCGAGAACACTTCGGAGCGCGCCGCCGGGTCGTAGCGGAACAGTCCGCGGTCGCCGGCGAACCAGATCGCGCCGTCCGACGTCACGCGGATGTTCTGGATGTCGGCCGCGGTGACGGAGACCAGCGGCCGTCCTTCGCGCGCGTACGTGCCGTTGCTCTGCCGCTCGAACACCCGCGGCGGCGTGGAGTTGATCCAGACGTTCCCCCGCCGGTCCTCGGCCGCGACGAAGAAGCCGCGCGGCGCCTTGATGTGCCCGAGGCGGGTGTCGGGGACCAACGTGCCGGTCGGCTCGAGCTGCACGATCTCGCCGCTGGCGCGCACGAACGTGGCCCGGCCGCCGATGTCGAACGCGTTCATCTCGCCGTCGCCGAACTGCCGCACGCTCTGCCGCGGGCCGCGCGGGTCGGTGACGCGCACGATGCCGTGGAAGACCGTGCCGCACCAGAGCATGCCGTCGCGCTCGATGACCGAGGCGATCTCGTGGTCGACGCCGGGAACGAGGCCTTCGTACTTCCACGCGCCGTTCTCGCGGCGGATGCTGCCGATGCCGTCGCCGTGCGCGATCCAGATGCGCGAGGGGTCGGCGGTGGAGCGGTGCATGTCGTAAAGCTCACGCTCGAACGTGATGATGTGCTCGAGCGCCGAATTTGCACCGAGGCGATAGATCCCTTTCGACGTGCCGGCCAGGAGATCGCCGTCGACGGAGAAGACGCGCCACGCGCCTTCCACCATCGGCTCGAGCCGGCGCGCGTTGCCGCCCTCGCCGAGCTCGTACACGCCGTGCGTGGTGGCGGTGTAGAGGCGATCGCCGTGCTGCGTCACGTCGCCCGCGCTGCCGCGAATGCCGCGTCGGCCGTCAAAGGCGGTGACGGGGGAGGCCAGGTCGATGCGCACGATCGGCCCTTCCATGGCCAGCCAGAGCGCGCCCTCGCGGTCGACGAAAGCGTCGGAGAGCACGGCGTCAGGGACGCCGGCGGCGACATTGAGGATCTGTTCGATGTTGCCGCCCGCGTCGAAGAGCACCAGTCCGTCGGAATGAGTGCCCAGCACGATCCGGCCGTCGCGGAGACGCTCGCCGCCGGTGACGACCTTGCCCTTCAGCCACGCCGACACGTCCGGGGCGTACGGGGTGGCCGTGCCGTTCTCGACGACGAAGAGACCGTCGTCGCGAGTGGCCGCGATCAGTTTTCCGTCGGCGCCGCGGACGATGTGCATCACGCGCCGGTCGAGTCCCGCCGGCGTCACGAGGAACGTATGCGGATCTAGATGTTGCAGCCCTTTCGGGCCGCGCAGGAAGACCTCCGCGCCGTCGGAGTAGCAGCCGCGCGGAGCGTCGGCCGCGGCGAATTGCGCGACGCTGCGCACGCTGCCGCCGTTCCAGATCAGGAGCTGCCGTTCGCCGACGAAGAGGAAGCCGGCGGTGGTGACGCAGACGTCGCGGATGTCGCCGACGTTGCGTTGCGCCGCGGGGAGGGAGCCGAGGAGGGAGCGGTAGGCGTAGGAGCCTTTGGCGTCGCGGGCCAGGAAGCCGAAATCGCCGACCAGTCCCAGCGCCACGCGGCCGCGCGAATCGGCGGCCAGGGCCAGCGGCGCCTGCTCGTCGGGCAGCTTGTGCAGCTCCCACCAGGCGCCGTCGTAGGTCACCAGCCCGTGCAGGTTCCCGAAGAGCAGCACCCCGCGCCCGTCCTGCGCGACGTCGAACGTCTGCGGCCCGGCCTTGTGCGTCTCGGCCGGATAGACCGTGATCAGAGGAAAGCCACGCTCCGCCGCGCTGGCGCGCATGGCCAGCAACAGCAGAACGCAAAGCGCCCGTCGGAGCTCGTTGAACATCGGTGGGACCCGGGCGACATTAACACGGTTCCCCCCGCGCCGTCAGTGACCGGAACGCACGCCGGAACCGCGCTTCCCGCGCAAGTCTGACGGAGGTATGGCGGGATGGCGTCAACCTTTCAGGAGTGCGGCAGCGGCGTAGCTGCCGCTTTCGGATACTTGCGAGCTGCGGCTGCCCGTATCGCTCATCGCAACCCATCCGCCAGCGCCCCCAACGCCTCCTCCGCGAACTCCAGCACCTGCGTCTGCGTCTTGAAGGCGAACTGCCGTCCGATGCCGAGGGTGGCGATGCCGTGGACCTGGGACCAGCAGATGCGCGCCAGCGTCAGCGAGTCGCCGCGGCGCAACTGCTTCGCCTCCTGGCAGGCCACGACCAGCGCCACCAGTCCGGCGAACGCCGCCTCCGCGGCCTTGCGTGCGTCGGGATGGCGTTTCGCGTCGAGGTCCGTCGCGAACATGACCCGGAAGTGCTCCGGGCGCTTCAACGCGAAGGCGATGTATCCGCGTCCGCCGCGCACGAGGCGGTCGCGCGCGGTTCCCTCCGACTGTCCGGCGCGAGTCATCTCTTTCCCGAGAATCGTGAATCCCTCCTCGGCGATGGCGGCGGTGAGGTCCTCCTTGTCCCGGAAGTGACGGTACGGCGCGGTGTGGGAGACGCCGGAGCGCCGGGCCACCTCGCGAAGGGTGAACGCCTCCGCGCCGACTTCGCGGATGAGCTCCACGCCTGCCTTCAGCAGGACGGCGCGGAGGTCGCCGTGGTGATACGTTTTTACGTCCATGTTGACAATGGTAACATTGGGCGCTATGTTTCCACCGTAAACATTGGAGGCCTTTATGCTGCCCATGATCGTGGTCCTGTCCGTCTTCACCGTGCTGCGCGTGGCCGGGGCTCTCGGCGTCACCGCGCTGCGCGACTGGCGCCTCTGCCTGCGCTGGGCGCTGGCGGTGATGTTCCTCGTCACGTCCACCGGCCACTGGGGAGAGAAGCGCGCCGACCTGGTGGCCATGGTGCCTCCGGTCTTTCCCAACCCGGAGCTCCTCGTGACGCTGACCGGCATCGCCGAGATTCTCGGCGCCCTCGGCCTGGTCTACGCCCGCACGTCGCGTCTGGCCGCGGCCTGCCTGGCCGTGCTGCTCGTGGCCATGTTCCCCGCGAACGTCCACGCCGCGCAGCAGCAGCTCACCATCGGCGGTGCGCCGGTGACGGAGCTTCCGCTGCGGACGGCCGTGCAGGTGGGGCTGATCGCCGCCGCGGCAGCCGTCGCCTGGCGTCCGCGCGCGCACGAAACGCGTACGATGGAGTCGTGCGCCGCGCGCTGATCGTCCTCGCACTCGCCGCCGCCGCTTATGCCGCGGCGGCCGCATTCATCCGGCCGTCCACGGATCGCGACTGGGCCGCCGATCAGCGCGTGTTGCCGGTCGCTGAGCTCAACGGCCCGTTGGTGACGGTGCGCAACATCCGCAACTTCCATTACGAGAGCGTCGACCGTTACACGCCGGCCTGGTACGACAAGACCTTCGACCTCCGCCGGCTCGACTCGGCGTGGTTCTTCGTCGAGCCGTTCGGCAAGGGCGGCGCCGCGCACACGTTCGTCAGCTTCGGTTTCGGCGGCCGCGACTACGTGTCGATCTCCGTCGAGATCCGCAAGGAGAAGGGGGAGAGCTTCTCGGCGCTCAAGGGCATCCTGCGGCAGTACGAGGTGATGTACGTCGTCGGCGACGAGCGCGATCTGGTGAAGCTGCGCACCAACTACCGCAACGACCCGGTGCACCTCTATCGCATCCGCACCACGCCCGAGCGCATGCGGACGATGTTCGTCTCCATGCTGCGGCGCGCGAACCGCCTGGCCGAGCATCCCGAGTTCTACAACACGCTGACCAACACCTGCACCACGAACCTGGTCCGCCACGTCAACGAGATCACTCCCGAGCGCATCCCCTTCAGCCCCGCCGTGTTGCTTCCGGCGCACTCCGACAAGCTGGCCTACGAC
>DASVSV010000246.1:0-13920 GCA_036387915.1 Thermoanaerobaculia bacterium | reverse complement strand
CCGAACACCGCACCGCCAATCGCCTACGAATACATCTGGTTCGCCGACCAGCCGCTGGCCCAGGTAGACGTCGCCACAAACCAGATCCACTACTATTTCAACGACCACCTCGGCACCCCCATCCTGCAGACCGACGCCACCGCCCGAATCGTCTGGCAAGTGGAATACGAGCCCTACGGAACCGTCTACGCCGCGCGGCGCGGCGAAGCGAAACATCAGCCGCTTCGACTTCCGGGACAGGAGGGCGGCGGCAGCGGCGAGGTGAGTTACAACGTCTTTAGGTGGTACCGGAGCGGGTGGGGGCGGTATACGCAGAATGATCCGATGGGATGGGTGGGTCAGGAATACTCTTACGCAAGCGGCAATCCTGTTCTTCACACCGATCGCTTAGGTTTGTTTGACACCGGCTCCGCAGCAAAAGACGCTGTTAAGAAAGCGATGGACGCATGCGGACAGAAGAGCACCTCTGCGTGGGGCGGCCCGGTTGTCGGCGTCATCGTGTCGCTTATCTTCGCCGACGACTTGAATCCTGAAGAGTTCGAGTCACAACCGAAGAAATGTCACCCGGACGTCAAATGCAAACAGAACTGTCGTCCGTGCATACCTCCCGTCGGAACGCTTGCGTACCGCGAGGACACGAGTCCTGCGTCACCTCCACACAAAGGAGTTCCGACTCCACACTGGCATCTGCACCGGATGAATCAGAACCCCTATAACTGCCAGTGCTTCTGGGTTCCTGTTCCCGACAACCAAGGTGGCTTCGGGCCGAGCCCTCCTCCTCCTGGCGCTGTTCCAATCACTCCAGCTGGTGGAGGCGGCGTATGGTGAGCGCATGGCGGTACACGTCCGGCGAGATCGTGCGCGCAGGCGATCAGGTGCGGTACGGCGGTGACAACGGCAAAGTTGAATTTGTCGCCAATGAACGACGTGGAGACGTTACGGCCGACTGGTATGTCGAAGAATACGGCGGTGGCGTAATGATGAATCTAGAGAATTCAGGCTCGTTGTTCTTGCCGGGACCACAAATCGATGAGGAACTGGAGTTAGTCAGTCGAGCCGCACCTGACAGCAAGCATTAGTCTCCGCCGCGCTCATCGGGCGGCCGAACATGCGTCGCTACGCATCGTAGCAGCGCACGCGTTCTAGACAGGGTGAGGTGGGGTCAGGCGAACGCGCAGGGCGCAGTGAGCAGGGCACAGGGGACGGAAGTCGCTACCGCGGCAGCACTCCCGCGAGCGTGTCGAGCAGGACGTCGATTGCGTAGGGTTTGAGCAGGTAGGCGACGCGGTCGTCGGTGAGGTAGGGGGCGACCTTCGACTCGTCGGCGTGGCCGGTGGAGAAGACGATCGGGATGCGCGGCTTTTTCGCTCCGGCTTCGTAGACGCGGGTGCCGTCCATGTCGGGCAGGCCGATGTCGACGATGGCGGCGTCGATGTCCGAGCCGGCGAGGGCGGTCAATGCTTCCTCCCCCGTGGCCACACGCCGGACGGTGATGCCTTCCGCCTCGAGCGCGAGTTGCAGGCCGGCGGCGACGTGCTCGTCGTCTTCGACCAGCAGGACGCGCGTCTGTTCGAGGCGTCTGCGCACTTTCGGCGCCGGCTCGACCGTCTCGTTTTTCGCCGCCGTCACCGTGCGCGGGATGAAGACGTGGAACGTCGTCCCCGATCCGAGCTCCGTCTCGACGAAGATCTCGCCTTTGTGGCGCTTCACGATCTGGTGGGTGATGGCCAGACCGAGGCCGGTGCCGGACCGCTTGGTCGTGAAGAGCGGCTCGAAGATGTGGTCGAGGTGCTCCTTGGCGATGCCGCTGCCGGTGTCGGAGATGGAGAAGTGCACGTAATCCTCGGCATTCCGTGGCAGGGCGAAACGCATGGCCAGCTCCGGGGCCGCCGCGCGCGCGGAGAGCACGAGCTTTCCGCCTTCCACCATGGCGTCGCGGGCGTTGAGGCCGAGATTCACGATGACCTGACTGAGCTGCGTCGCGTCGGCCACCATCGTCAGCGGCTCGGCCTCGACCTGCAACTCGTGGACGCTGGTGAGCATCGTCCGCAGCTCGGCCTCGATGAGCCGCAACCAGCGCGGCACCGCGACCGGGGCGACGGAGCTGGGAACCGGGTTGGCGAAGCGGAGGACTTCCTCGGTCACGCGTTTGCCGCGGCGGACGGCGGCGCGGATGTGCTCCGAAGCGCTGCTGATCGGGCCGTTCGAGCTGCCGACGCGGCGCGCGATCAGCTCGGCGAAGGGAGCGATGCCCATCATCACGTTGTTGAACTCGTGGGCCACGTTCGCGGCCAGCTTGCCGAGGCTGCTCAGGCGGCGTTCCTGTTCGAGCTGCGTCTCGAGGTGCTGGCGGCGGGAGATGTCCCAGAAGCAGACCACGCCGCCGACCACGACGTCGTTCTCGATGAGCGGCGAGGCGGAGAACTCGACGGGCAGGACGCGCCCGTCGACCGCGGCGAATGTCCCTTCCGCGACGTGCATCGACGCGCCGGAGGCGATGAGCTGCAGGAGCGAAGGCGCACCCGGCTCGGCCTCGGTGCGATGGATGCCTTCCACCATCGAGCCGATCAGCGCCTCGCGGTCGCAGCCGAGCATGCTCGCCGCGGCGCGGTTCATCATCGTGCAGCGCCCGGTGACGTCGAATCCGTAGATGCCTTCGGCGACCGAGTCGAGGATCAGCGCGAGCTCGTCGGCCAGGCGGTTGCGGGCCGCCTCGCTGCGGCGGCGCTCGGTGACGTCGCGTCCGAACCCGAAGATCTCCGTCCCGCCGTCTTCATCCTGCAACGCGACCGAGGAGAGCTCGATATCGCGGATGCTGCCGTCGGCGGTGCGGATGCGGATGGAGCCGGCGGACGGCGACAGGCGGGTCTCGCCGGACAGCAGCACGGCCCGTGCGGCCTCGCGGTCCTCATCCATGACCAGGTCGAGACAATGGCGGCCGAGCCACTGCTCGGCGGGCCAGCCGGTGATCTCCTCGAAGGCTTTGTTCAGGGTGAGGATTCTGCCGCGCGCGGTCATGCTGACCATGATCTCGGCCGCCCCTTCGACCACGTTGCGGTAGCGCTCGCGCGACGCGTTCAGCTCGCGTTGCGTTGCGCGGCGCTCCAGCCCCTCGGCCAGCAGGTCGGCCAGTGCCTGCAGGAACTGCACGTGGTCCCGCGCGAACTGGCGGTGCGTGCGGCTGGCGGCCTTGATCACGCCGAACACAGCCCCGCCGCTTCCGCGGACGGGCACGCTGACGCCGGAACGGATGCCGTGTAGCTCGAAGTACGGACGTCCGTTGAAGCGCCACTCGGTCTCGAAGTCGTCGATGACCAGCGGACCGCCCTCGGCGATCGTGTACTCGGTCTGCGTTCCCGCCAGCGGGATGCGCGCGCCGGGTCCGCCGAGCCACATGGCCCCATCGGCGACCACCGCGGTCCTGCCGCCGTCGTCGATCTCGAGGAAGGCCGCGTATTCGACGTCGAGCGTGGCCGTGACCACGTCGCAGATGCGGATCGCGTTTTCGGCCGGCTCGCGGAGGAGGCGGTTGGCCAGCTCGGCCAGGGCGCTCTGCTGCCGCGCGTGGCCGCGCAACGCATCCTCGTTCTTCTGCCGCTGCACCGTTTCGGCGAGGACGTGCGCGCAGGCGCTGAGGAAGTTCTCATCCTCCGCTGCGAAATGCCGCGGCTCGCGGGAGTAGACCCCGATCGTGGCGAACGCTCCCTCCGACCCGCCGGCGACCGGCACCAGCAACCCGCTCATCACCCCCTGGCCCGCGAACGGCGGCGGCATGGTGAAGCGCTCTTCCTCCGGGAGCGAGTCGATGGCGATGGTCATCCCGGTGGCGATCGTGTAGCCGACGTGCGTCTCGGGGCCGGCGGGGATGGTCAGCTCGCCAATGAGGCCGTGCGCGTCCGCCCATCCCTTCGCCGCCTCGAGCCGGATGTCGCCCGAGGGGAGGACCTTGAAGAGATCGGAAAAGTCGGCGTCCATCACCGTCAGCAGGCGGGACGTGAGCTCGTCCAGGAGCATTTCCGGCGTGCAGCCGGCCAGCGCCATATGGCCCAGCAGCGCGATCGATTCCTGCTGCTGCGCGCGGCGGCGCAGGGCGTCCTGCGTGCGGCGTCGCTCGGTGATGTCCTGCACGATGCCGACGATGGTGGTCGGGGCCTGATCGCCATTCGGCAGCAGGCGGGCGCGCGCGTAGAGCATGCCGTTGGAACCGTCGGGACGGCGGAAGCGGAGGTCGAAATCGACCGGCTCGTTCTTCTCCACGCCGCGGCGAATGGCGTCCGAGGCAGTGGCTCGGTCGGTCGGCTCGAACAACGCGAGTGCGACTGACGGGTCGCGCTCGATGGTCGCGCGATCGAGGCCGAGGATGCGGCTGATCTCGTCCGAGCAACGAAGCTCGCCGCGATCGAGGTTGTACTCCCAGGAAGCGAGCGAGGCGAGCCGCTGCGCTTCCTGCAGCTCGAGATCGCGCTCGATGAGGATGGTCTCCATGCGCACGCGCTTGGTGATGTCCATGAGCACGACCAGGACCGCCGGGCCGCTGGTCGCTGTCGCCTCGACCGAGCGCGCCGAGACGGCGCTCCAGATCCAGGTGCCGTCGGGTCTCTCGAACAGGATCTCCTCGGTCGCGGTCGCGCCGGCCTCCCGGGCGCAGAGCTGGTCGACCAGCGCCGCCACCTCCGGCGAGATCGCGCCGACCGGCGTACGGCGTACCTCGTCCGCGGGCATGTCGAGCATCTCCAGGAGTGTCGAGTTCGCGAAGGACGTGGAGCCGGTCGCGTCGATCAGCCAGATGCCCTCGTGCGCCGTCTCGACCAGCGTCCGGTAACGAAGCTCGCTGTCGTACAGCGCCTGCCGCGCCGAACGTTTATCCGTGATGTCGGAGATGACGCTCACGAAGTAGTCCGGCGCGCCCTCCTCCGTGCGGACCAGTGTTGCGGAGAGGGAGACCCACGCCAGCGACCCGTCCTTGCAGATGTAGCGTTTTTCGGTCTCGTAGATGCCGAGGGTGCCGTTCTCCATCGCCTGCCGTGCACGAAAGTTCTGGGAGAGGTCATCGGGATGGGTGAGATCCATGAAGGTCATGCCGCGGAGCTCTTCCGGCGAATAGCCGAGGATGTCGCAGAAGGCGCGGTTCACCATCGTCCAGCGGCCGTCCAGGGCGTTGTGGCAGACACCGACCGGCGCAAGGTCGACGGTGCGGGCCAGTCGGTCGCGGGTGCGCTCGAGATCGCGCTCGAGACGGGCCCGCTCCTGCGCGAGCGTCACCCGTTCCAGCTCGCGGCGAACGGCGACGCCGAGACGGGCCAGCTTCCCCTTCATCACGTAATCGTTCGCGCCGGCGCGAATCAGATCGACGGCGATCTCCTCGCCGATCGTGCCGGAGACGACGATGAACGGCACCTCGCCATCGTGCGCGCGGACCCGCTCCAGCACGTCGGCGCCGGAGAAGCCCGGGATGCGGTAGTCGGAGAGGATCAGCGCGTACCTGCGCTCCTCCAGCGCCGCGCAGACCTGCGGCCAGGTCTCGGCGCGGGTGATCCGGAAGTCGTATCCGCTGCGCGCCAGCTCGACGGTCACGAGCTCGGCGTCGTCATCGGAATCTTCGATCAGGAGGAGCTGAAGGGGTTCAGTCATCAGGTCAGACCGGAGGCCGTTCGTTGAGCAGGAGCCAGTACATGCCGATCTGCCGCGCGGCCTCCACGAACGACTCGAAATGCACCGGTTTGCGGATGTAGCTGTTGACGCCGATCTTGTAGCTTTCGATGAGGTCGTGCTCTTCGCGCGAGGAGGTCAGCACGACCACCGGCAGGAGCCTGGTGCGCTGGTCGGCGCGGATGGCCCGCAGCACCTCCAGCCCGTCGACGCGCGGCAGCTTGAGGTCGAGCAGGATCACCGCGATCTGGGCGCGGCGGGCGTCGGAGTCGGGCCCGTGCAGGATGTCGAGCGCCTCGACGCCGTCGCGGGCCACGATGACTTCGTTGACGATCTGGTTCTTCTCGAACGCGAGCATCGTCAGTTCGACGTCGTCCGGATTGTCTTCGATGAGAAGGATGGTAGTCATGATTTTCCCTGCGTGTTGCGGCCGAGCGTGAACGAGAACGTCGCGCCCTGATCGGGTGCGCTCTCGGCCCATACCTGTCCGCCGTGGCGATGAATGATGCGTTTGACGGTGGCCAGGCCGATGCCGGTGCCTTCGAATGCCGTGGTGGGGTGGAGGCGCTGGAAGGGCGCGAACAGTTTGTCGGCGTACCGCATGTCGAAACCGGCGCCGTTGTCGCGGATCGAGTAGACCGGTCTGCCGGACGTCTCTTCGACGCGAAATTCGATGGCCGCGTCGTCGCGCTGCGCGCTGAACTTCCACGCGTTCTGCAGGAGGTTCTGCAGCACGAGCGTGATCAGCTCGCGGTCCGCATCGGCGGGAGCAGCGTCCGGAAAGGTCCAGCGGACGCTCCGCGCCGGCGCCCCGGCCGAGAGGTCCGCAGCAATCGTCCGGGCGATCGCGGCGAGATCGGTGCGCACCACGTTCATCGACGTCCGGCCGACCCGGGAGAGCCGCAGCAGGTCGTCGATGATCCGGTCGAGCTTCTGGGCCCCGGCCCGGATCCGGGCAACGTAGTGCTGGGCCCGCGGCGCGAGGGCCGGTGCGTACGTTTCGGCCAGCTCGCGGCTGAAGCCGTCCAGCGCGCGCAGCGGCGTCCGGAGATCGTGCGAGACCGAATAGCTGAAGGTTTCGAGCTCCTGGTGCGCGGCCGAGACGCGGTCGATCAATTCCTCGATCTCGATCTGCTGCCGCTCGAGCTGCGTCTGCGCGTCCTGCAGCCGCGCCGAGGGGGCGGCCTGACTGACGGTCCCGGTGATGACGGCGGCGCGCTCCTCGAGCAGATCGCGCGCGTTCGCGAGGGCCTGTTCGGCGGCGCGCTGCTCGGTCACGTCGATGAAGAACGCCTGCCGCGCCTCGGCGTCGATCTCGATCCGCAGCGTGACCGGCGTGCCGCCGCGGGTGATCGTCCGCTCCTGGATCCCGGCGGTCTGCCACTGCACGCCGGGGATCAACTCCGCGATCGTGACGGCGCCGTGCTCGAGGGCCTTCCGCTCGATGCCGGTCTGCCGGCAAAGCTCGCGATTGGCCGACGACAGCCGGCCGTTCTCGTCCCAGGACGCGAAGCCCACCAGGGTCGAGTCGAAGAGATGCGGAGCGGGATCGGATCCGGAGTGTTCGGCGCCGCGGCGATGCGCGGAAAGTAAGGACTGCTTCATCGGAGCCTCTCCATCAATGTGCAAATCGTGGCCGCCACCTCGCGCAGTGGCGTGCTTTTCGGCAGCGACGCGGCGACGCCGGAAATCATCGGGTCGGCGTGCGCGGCGCCAAGGAAGGAGGAGAAGATCACGACGTCGCTGCCCCTTCTGCGATCGCGCAACTCGGCGAGCAGCGCCTGCCCTTCCGCGGCCGTCTGGCCGGTGAGGCGCAGCTCGGACACGATCACGCGGCATTCCCGCGCATTCCGGGCATCGTCCGGCGTCGACACGCAAACCACGTCCATGCCGCATTTCTGCAGAACTTCAGCGAGTGCGAGCCGCGCCAGATCGTCGTCGTCGACGATCAACACGGGTTTGGATTTCATTGGATTCGGACCGCTGTGCACTGTAGGCGGGTGCCCACTGGCGCGCCATCCCACCACACACCAACGTGCTGTAGTCGTTTGGATGACAAAAGGAACGTTCAGGAGACGAGGCCGCGCTGGATGGCGTAATGAATGATGGCGGCGTTGTTGGCCATCTCCATCTTCAGCAGGATGCGCTGGCGATGCGTGCTGACCGTGTGCACGCTGACGCCAAGGCGCTCGGCGACCTGCGAGACGGCCAGCCCGCCGGCCAGGAGCAGGAAGACCTCGAACTCGCGCGGCGACAGCCGCTCGTGGGGAGCCGCCGCGGGATCTTCACCCGACAGCGTGAGCGCGAGCTTCTCCGCGACCGCACCGGAGACATAGCGGCCGCCGCGGGCGACGGTACGGATGGCGCGCACGAGCTCCGCCGGCGCGCTGCTCTTCTGGATGTACCCGGCCGCGCCCATCCGCAGGACGCGCACGGCGAACTGTTCCTCCGCATGCATGCTGAGAAAGAGCACGGCCGCGCGCGGATTGCGCGCACGAATGCGCTCGAGCAATACCAGACCGTTGTCGGCGCCGAGGCTGATGTCGAGCAGCACGACGTCGCAGTTCGCCAGGTCGGGGTGGCCGAGGAGCTCCGCGGCCGACGCGGCCTCGCCCGCGACCGTCAAGTCCGCCTCGGCGGCGATCAGTTGCACGACTCCATGCCGCACGATGGAGTGATCGTCGACGACGAGCACCGACGTCACCGCGACGCCTCCGGCGACGGGGGAAGCGGCGCGCCGGGCGGTTTCTCGAGCGGGACCACGAGCGTCACCACCGTGCCCCGCGGCCGGCCCGGCTCGATCCGCAGTTCGCCGCCGATGCCGGCCGCGCGCTCGCGCATGCCGATCAGGCCGAGGGAGCCCGCACGCCTCCGCGCGGGATCGATCCCGTTGCCGTCATCGCGGATCTCGAGATAGAACGTTCCGTTGCGCTGACGCATCCGCACGTCCACGCTGCGCGCATCGGCGTGACGCCCGGCGTTCGTCAGCGCTTCCTGGAGGATCCGGTACACCGCCGTGGCGGCGTCGCCGCCGATACCGAGCTCCTCGTCGCAGAGCGAAAGGTTGCATTCGATGCCGGTCCGCTCCTGGAAGGTGGCCATTTCCATCTGCGTGGCGGCGTTCAGTCCCAGTGCGTCGAGCAGCGGCGGACGCAGGTCGGCGGCAATGCGCCGCACGGAAGCCAGTGCCGATTGGATCGTGGCCGTTGCGTGGTCGAGCCGCGCGGCCGCCACCGTGTCATGACCGGCGGCGTTCTTCAACGCCGCAAGATCGAACATGACCCCGGTCAGCAGTTGCCCGAGGTCGTCGTGGATCTCGCGGGAGATGCGCACCCGCTCGTTCTCCATGACTTCCATCGTCCGCAGCGAGAGAGCGCGCAGTTCCTCGGACGCCTGCACCGCCGCGCGCTCCGCCTCGACCTGCTGCGAGACGTCGCGCACCAGTGCCATCGTGGCCACGCGGCTCTGTCCGGCGTCGATCACGGCGGCCGCGGGCCAGGTGAAGAATTTCGTTCCGTCCCGGCGCTTGTCGACGACGACTGCCGAGGGCCCTTGGGACGGTTCGCCTGCCGCCGAAAGATTGCTCAGCAGGAAGCCGGCGGCCGTCGTGGCGATGGTCTCGATCGGCTGACCGACGACCTCCGCCGCCGTCCAGCCGTACATCTGCTCGGCCGCCGCGTTCCAGATCCTGATGCGCAACTCCGGGTCGGCAACGATGATGGCCACCGGTGACGCGTCGACCAGTGCTGCCAGCAGCCGGTCGGTCTCTGCGATGCTGCGCTCGAGGGAGCGGGTGACGCTGAGGTCTTCAATCATCGCCAGCACGCCGATGATCTCGCCGATGACGCTGCGGAACGGGGCCGACGAAATACGCACGGCGATCGGCGTGCCGTCCTTGCGCTGCCGGACGGCCTCGAAGCCGGTCAGCCGGTTGCCGGCCAGCACGTGCTGCATCAGCCTTCCGAACTCCTCCTGGGAGTGCTGCGGAACGATCGGCAACCGCCGCCCGATCACTTCCGATTCTTTCCAGCCGAACGTCGCCGTCGCCGCCGGATTCCAGTGCAGGATGCAGCCGTTCCGGTCGAACACGAATGCGGCCAGGGGCGAGTTCAGGAAGAACCCGTCGCCGTCGGAATGACTGCCGCGCCCCCAGGGCTTCATGTCAGATGAAGATTATAGTCGCGATCCCATACTTCCACACGTCGGCACTGGGAAAACGATGACGGTGCTCACGGACGCACGATCCCGGAAAAGCCTTTCCGCGCCAGTGCCGCGCGTGCGGCCACGGCTTGGGCATGCGTCGGATATGGCCCGGCCTCCACGAAGTAGAGCTTGCCGCGGTGGTCGATCCGCGCCTGATCGGGGCCGACCCGCCGCAGGAGCACCTCGGCATTGGCGCGCACGCTGAACGCGCCGAGCTGGACCACGAATCGTCCGTCACGAGCCGGGCGCTCGGGCGGCGCTTCGACATTCGCCACGAGCACGCCGCGGGCGGGCGGCGCGATCAGACGAAAGTCGACGCCGGCGATCAGCGACTCGTCCGTGCGCACGCCGATCTCCCGCGACGGCAAGTCAGCGGACGCACCGGCGACGCGCACCGTGTAGCGTCCCGGCCGCACTTTGCTGATGAGGTAGTAGCCGTCGTACGAGGTCTTCGTCTGCTGCACGACTTTCCCCGCCGCGTTCACGAGCTGGACCGTCATCGCCGCCGCGCGGTCCGTCTTGTGGCCGCGCAGCCGCGTGACCGTTCCCTCGACTTCCGTCGTGGCGATGACGGCGACGTCGAGGCTGGCCGCCTTGCCGGGCCGCGGCATGACCCGGACGCCGGCGACGACCGGGTCCCACTGCGGATCTTCGAGCGTGCTCGTGGCGATGGCGACGTCCGCGGGAGCATGCGGCGAGAGCTCGGCGAGATGTGCGACGCCGTCGCGTCCCGTGCGCTCGGCGCGCTCGACGGAGTTGACGGTGAATGCCACGCCTTCCAGCGGCTGATCGCCCGCGTCGAATACGTCGTTGCGATTGCGGTCCAGGAACACGCGCACCGACAACGCGCCCGATCCCGCGCGGCTGCGCGCGCTGGCCATCCACGCGCCGAGGTGCGGGTCGCGGCCGATGCCGGCGGAGAGGTTGATGTTGGCGAGCGAGTCGCCGCCCGGCGTGAAGCGCGTCTCCACACCGGCCGCGAACGAGCCCGCCGACTTGTCGACGCCGATCGCGAAGACGTGCCGCGAGTCGAGGAAGGAGCGCGCGACGCTGGCGTAGACGCGATAGCCGGCGCGGATCGGACGCTCGACGCTGAGGTTCGCACTGCTCACGCGCCCCGCTTCCAGTCCGTAGAGCACTTCGCCGCGCACGCCGGTGCGACGCAGGTGCCGGCTGAACTGCAATCCTCCCTCGGTCTGCACCGGCTGCCCGGTCATCGTCGTCCGCAGCAGACGGTTCGAGATCGAGAGACCTTTGTAGCTCGCCGACACGCGTCCCTGCACGACCGTGCGCACCACTCCCGAGGCGAGCTGCTGCCGTTCGAGCTCGGCGCTGATCGGAAGCCGCGGCAGGATGGACGCCGGGATGGCGGTGTCGATGCGCACCCGATCGCGCGTCACGATCGGATCGCCGATGGCGTGCAACGCCTCGCTCACGTAGCCGTCGCGGACGCTGGTGCGGCTCGCTGACAGATTGACGCCCAGGACGCGCGTCTGCATCCCGGCTTCGTACGCGCTGCCGCCGGTGTCGTCGACGACGTAGTCTCCGTACGCGAACAGCGCGCTCCAGAACATCCGCGCGCCCCCTTTCGCGTAAACGCGCTCGCCGCCCGGCGCCGGCAGCACGGCCATCTCGCCGGTCGCGGTGAAGTGCTTGCTGATGCCGTAGCTGAGGAGGAGCGAGCCGCGGTATTCGTCCATGCTCGCCGCGCTGGCGGCGAGGCGGTATTCGAGGCGTCCCGGCTTGGTCAGCGAGTCGCCGAGGAGGAAGCGGTGCTCTTCCTCGCGGCGCTGTCCCTGCGGTCCGTAGAAGACGAGGCGGAAGAAGTTCATCCCGAACAGCATCGGCACGTCGTCGAACGAATACTGGCCGTCGGCGCGCGTCTGGCGGTAATCGACGAGCGTGCCGTTGTGATACAGCTCGACGTCCCAGCCCGGCGGCAGATTGCCGCGGAACGAGTGGCGGTCGAACTCCGTCGCGCGATACAGCGGCAGGTTGCTCACCAGCACGCCGGGCGCCGCCTCGGTGGACGTGGAAAGCAGCGTGCTGGTCGGATGAAAGATGTGACCGGCCGCGATCTCGGTCGCGCCCAAAGCACCGCCGATCTTCCCCGCGGCATCGCGGCGGCGCAGCGTCAGACGCCAGTCGTCGAACGGATCCCGGTCGTCGCCCGACGCGTACACCTCCGACTCCATGTACAGCAGGTCGCCGGTGGCGTACGTGGCGTAGCTGCCGTGGAGCTGCTCTTCGCCCAGCGACAGCCGCACGGTCTGGTCGATGGACGGCGTGTCGTAGAGCCGGTATTTCGTGGAGAGCGGAGCGTAGCCGGGGTCCTCGGGCGAGAGCCGCAGCCGCCAGTGCCGGATGCGGCGCTCGCGATCGAGCCGCGTCTGCATCGGCAACTGCTCGCGAGGACGCACGCGGACGCGCAGCGCGAACAGCTCCACGTCGAACGCCACCGGCAGCCATTCGCCGAGGAGCGTCGAGTCGACGTAGATGTCCTCGCCGTAGACGCGCACCAGCTCGCGGTCGAAGCGCCGCGGCTTGCCGGCCACGGTGACGCTCCCGCGGGCCACGTCGAGTTGAAACGTGGTCTTCTCGTTCAGCACGAACCCGCGCGCCGTCCCTCGCTCGACGTCGACGGTGATGGCCACGCCGATCAGCTCCGACGAGATGGCGAGGGGGAGGAGCGTCCCGTTGCCGGGACCGGCGTAGCCGGCGACGGAGTCGGAGAGCACGATGTCGTCGAGCACGTACTCGAGCAGGCGGATCTCCTCGTCGCGAGGTTCCGCCGGCGCGGCGGCGAATGCGTTCGCCGCCAGGAGTGCCAGTACCGCGAATCGGAGGGCGTGCCGCATCGCAGTCTCAGCGCACCGGAATCCGCGACTCGGCCTGGACGCGGCCGGCCTGTTCGCGCCGCTCCGCGAAGGCGACGTGCAGCTCGCCCGCGGAGAGCAGTCCCGGCGCCAGCGGCAGCCGGATGCGGCGCGTGGCGTTCGGCGTGTAGACGGCGACGCCGTTCGCCCGCGCGATCACGCGCTCCGCTCCGCGCGCGCCGCGCAGCGAGACGATCAGGTCGCCGTAGACGGAGCGCGTCCCTTTTCGGTCGAGCGTGAAGGTGAGCGCGTGATCGCGGACGGCGACGTCGCGGATCGCCACTTCGGCGGCCGTGGTGCCGTGGCGGACGATGACCGGGATCGAGACGCTGTAGACCGCGTGCAGGTTGATCTCGAGGTCTTTGCTGTCGGGCGAGGCCGTCGCCGGCGGGGCATGGCTCTCCGCGGGCGGCAGCGCCTGGAAGAGCAGATGGGCGCGGTATTCGCCGTCTTCGAGCGCGGCCGGTTTGCGGATCTGCAGCCGCACCGCCTGCGCGCCGCCGGGCGGCAGGACCACCTGGCGAGGGGAGTAGCGGATCATTTCGTCCGAGAACCGCTCGTTCGCCGCCGGCTGGTCGACCGCGACGAAGTCGCCGGTGTCGTTCATGCGGCGCCGGATGACCGAGATGCGGTAGGTCATGGTCTCGGTGCCGGAGTTGATGACGTCGATCTGGGCGGTGCGCGTGTTGCCGTCGAACACGAGCCGGGTCGGATGCACCATCAGCTCGCCCGCGAGGACCGGCGGCGCCATTGCCAGCAGGAAGAAGATCAGTTTTCGCATGTTCGTTGGTCTCCGGCGAAAAACGGTCTCCCCCGCGCTGGAACGCGGGGGAGGCCTGGCGAGAGGAAGGAACTGGGCGCGACGCGCGCTCAGTTGTATTCGACGGACACGTCGAATGTGCCGGAGTAACTGCCGGTGGTCTGGGCGTTGCCGACCGTGAGGGTGGCGCCGACGGAGAGCGTCTGCGCGCCGCCCGCGCTGAGCGTACCGGTGCCCGACGGATTGCTGGTGAACGTCCCGATGGACATGGTCTTGGTGTTGTCCACGCCGTGCGTGAGCGTGGCGCTGTTCGGAAGGGTGATGGCGTAGGTGGCATTCGCATCGCCGCTGACGCTGAACGACGCGGCGCCGCCGGCATTGGTGGAGGAGAGAACGACCGCGCCCGTGGCGCTGCGCGCGCCGGCCGCGGAG
>DASVSV010000245.1:0-7869 GCA_036387915.1 Thermoanaerobaculia bacterium | reverse complement strand
CCGGCTGATCGGTGTCCTGGCCAAGCGCTTCTCGAAAGGGGAGAGCGCGGTGAAGGCGACGATCAAGTTCCTCGCCGCCCTGCTGTTCTATCCCCTCACGTATCTCGTGCTCGCGATTCTGGTGGGATTGCGTTTCGGCTGGATGGCGGGCGTCGTCACGGCACTCGTGCTGCCGTTCATCGCCTACGTCGCCCTGATCGTCTTCGAAGACATCGACGACGTGATCGGCGACCTGCGCGCCATGGTCCGTCCGCGCGACGCGCTGCTCGCGCGCCGCCACGCCATCCGCGAGGAAATCCTCGCCGTCGAACGCGAAGCATTTGGAGTGCGGCGGCCCTAGCCGCCGCTTTCCAATTCACGCGGAAGCATCGCGAGCGTGCAAATTCACCGCGCCGTTCGCATGAATACAAACGCGGCGGCTAAGGCCGCCGCACTCCATAAGCTACGGCACCGCGCTGCGGATGAACGCCACCACGTCGTCGCGGAACTTCCGGTGCGCGGCGCGGTCGATGTACATCATGTGCCCGCCCGCGTAGTGCGTCGTGGTGACGTTGCCGCGCAGTGAGGGGTCGATCTGCATGCGCGCAAACGTGTAGTTCGTCGCCGCGAACGGCGTGGCCAGGTCGTAGTAGCCGTTTGCGACCAGCACTTTCAGATACGGGTTCTGGGTCATCGCGGCGCGCAGCGTCTCGCTCACGTCGAGGTAGCGGTTCTGATAGCGGTCGTAGCTCCACGGCCGCACCTTGCCGGTGAGAATCTCGTACGGCAGATCGGTCTCGAACTTGAGGCCGCGGCGCACCCAGTCGTTCATCACCGCGGTGTAGACGCCGTAGATCGCGGCGTACGACGGGTCCTCCTCCGGCTCTTCGCCCGCGGCGTCGCGGTCGATGCCGATGAAGCGCGAGTCGAGACGGCCGACGGTGCGGCGCTGGTCGCGCATCAGCTCTTTGTCGAAGCGCTGGATGTCGATGCGCAGGTTCGACGAGTCGACGTAACGCTGCGAGAGTCCGGTCAGCCGGGCGAGTTTCGTCGCGACGCTCGCACGCTCCGCGTCCGTGGCGCGATCGCCTTTCATCAGCACCGCCGTGTATTCGCCGAGGGCGAAGCGCTCCGATTCGGCGACCGCGTTTTCCAGCGTGCCGTTCTGCAGGTCGGCAGGCAGGCGCTTGTGATACCAGGCGGTGGCGGTGTACGTCGGCAGGAAGAGGATGTAAGCGAGGTCATTGCCGCTGTCGAAGCGCGCCGTGCCGAAGTTGAGGATCGTCGAGATCAGCATCACGCCGTTGAGGTAGTAGCCTTGGTCGTGCAGCCAGCCCGCGAGGCCGGCCGCGCGCGTCGTGCCGTAGCTCTCGCCGGCGAGGAACTTCGGTGAGCTCCAGCGCGCGTTGCGCGTCGTCCAGAGCCGGATCACTTCGCCCATCGACTCGACGTCGGCCTCGAAGCCGTGGAACTTTTTCGCATCCGAGATCGGGATGGCGCGGCTGAAGCCGGTCGTCACAGGGTCGATGAACACGAGGTCGGCCACGTCGAGGATCGACGCCTCGTTGTCGACGGTGCGGTACGGCGGCTGCGCGGCGTGTCCTTCGTCGTCTCGATAGGCGACGCGTTTCGGACCGAAGGCGCCCATGTGCAGCCAGACCGAGGAGGAGCCGGGGCCGCCGTTGAAGGTGAAGACGACCGGACGCTTCGCGGGATCGGAGCCGTCGCGCGTGTAGGAGACGGTGAAGAAGCTCGCGCGCGGCTCGCCTTCTTCGTTGTTGAGGATCATCGTGCCGGCGCGCGCGGTGTACGCGATGGCTTCGCTGCCGATGCGCATCGTGTGCTGCGTCGTGGAGATGTTGTCGGCGCGCGACTCTCTCTTCGGCGGCTCAATCCGTTTTTCGACGGTGGCGGCGCGATCCTGTGCAGACGCCAGCGTCGCGAATGTGATCAGCAGCACAATGCAGAGCTTTTTCATCGAACATCCTCCCGAACGACGGCAGAACGTAACATATCGAAAGAGGACGTTGAGGCATCATCCCGCGCGCATGACTCGAAGATTATTGTTGTTGTTGCTGATCGTTTCCGCACTCCCGGTCGCGGCCAAGCGCCGCGCTTCGCACGCACCGGTGCTGTTCCCGCGCTGCTCGATGGTCACCGGCACCGCGGCGGTGACGTTCACTCACGATGAAGGACGCACGCTCGCGCCGACGGCCCAGCCGCTGGAGCCGATCGCGTACACGTGGGGCGTGGCGGCGATGCTCGACGATCTCGACACGCTGGTGGCGTGGCACAAGGACGACCTGCTGATCTCGCGCGACGCCGGCTGCTCGTGGCGCGTCGAGGCAACCATCCCCGGCGCCGACTTTCCTCCGACCGTCACGCCCGCCCAGGGCGGCCGCGCGTATGCGTGGTCGGAGAACCGCAGCTTCCTCGTCCGCTACGACTCGCGCGGCGCACGCAAGCTCAAGCAGCCCGTCGATTTCATGGGCCTCGGCGTCGATCCCGCCAACGGCGAGCACCTCCGCGCCGGCGGCAGCGACGGCTCGGTCTGGGAGAGCACCGACGGCGGCGAGACGTGGACGCACATCGGCGCGCTGACCGGCAATCCGCTGATCTACCGCTTCACGTTCGACCCGAAGGACCTCGACCACATCGTGGCCGGCGCGGTGACGAACGGCGCGTACGTCTCGCGCGACGGCGGCAGGAACTGGACGCGCGCCACCGGCATCGCCGCGCGTACGGCCAACGTCTTCCAACTCGTGTTCTCACCCGTGGACTCGAACCGCGTCTGGGCGATGGGCATCGACCTCGAGAACACCGGCGACGCCGCGCACGGCCGGCACATCTACGTCTCCGACGACGGCGGCGCGACGTATCGCGCGGCGATCGACGAGGAGCCGGGCGTGAAGCTGATCAACGGCCCGATCATGGCCGCGCATCCGACCAACCGCGACGTCCTCTACTTCATCTTCGGCACGCACATCTTCGACTACGGCACCGACGTCTTCCGCTACGACCTCGCCACCGACACGCTCACGATCGCGCACAACGACCAGCAGGGAGTCAACGCCATCGCCTTCTCGCGCCGAGACCCCCGCGTGATGTACCTCGGGCTGGAGCGGGTGCAGTAAACGAACGTCGGCCGGCCGCCCACCACCGGAGGGGCGGGCTGAAGCCGCGCCCTACGTTTGGCTCGTTCAGCGCGAAGACGACCCGCCCCGCGCAATCCTCAGTCCCATGCGTGGGAACACCAACGGCAGCTACGCCGCCGCCGCACTCATAAAAAAAGGGCGAGCCGTGAGGCTCGCCCTTTCGTGCACAGCAGGTGCGATGAGGCTTAGTACATGCCGCCCATGCCGCCGCCCATACCGGCCGCGGGGTTGGCGTTGCCGCCCTTGTCGTCTTCCTTGATCTCGGAGATCAGAGCTTCGGTGGTGAGCATGAGGCCGGCGATCGACGACGCGTTGAGGAGCGCCTGCTTGGTGACCTTGGCCGGGTCGATGATGCCGTTCTCGATCATGTCGACGACCTTCTCGTTGCGGGCGTCGAAGCCCATGGTGCCGCCCGCGGTGCGGACTTCGTTCAGGACGACCGAACCTTCCAGACCGGCGTTGATGACGATCTGACGGAACGGCTCCTCGAGCGCACGACGGATGACGTTCGCACCGACTTTGACGTCGCCTTCGCAGGTGACGCTCTTCTCTTTACCGTCGCGATCCTTGTAGGAGAGGACGCCGGCCTTGATGCCCTTGTCGATGGCCTCGACGGCGCGCAGCAGAGCAACGCCGCCACCCGGAACGATGCCTTCCTCGACAGCCGCCTTCGTGGCGTGCATGGCGTCTTCGACGCGGGCCTTCTTCTCCTTCATCTCGGTCTCGGTGGCAGCACCGACCTTGATGACGGCCACGCCGCCGACGAGCTTCGCCAGACGCTCCTGGAGCTTCTCACGATCGTAGTCGGAGGTCGTGTTCTCGACCGCGGCGCGGATCTCTTTGACGCGGCCGGCGATGCGCTCTTTGCGCGACTTGTCGTCGGTGTCGGTGACGAGGGTGGTGTTGTCCTTGTCGATGGCGACGCGCTTGGCATCGCCGAGGTCTTCCCACTTCACGCCTTCGAGCTTGATGCCCTGGTCCTCGGAGATCAGCTTGCCGCCCGTGAGGATGGCAATGTCTTCGAGCATGGCCTTGCGGCGGTCGCCGAAGCCCGGCGCCTTGACCGCGGCCACGTTGAGCGTGCCGCGCAGCTTGTTGACCACGAGCGTGGCCAGCGCCTCACCCTCGACGTCCTCGGCGATGATCAGGAGCGGCTTGCCCTGGCGGGCCACCTGCTCGAGGATCGGGAGGAGGTCCTTCATCGACGAGATCTTCTTCTCATAGATGAGGATCTTGGCGTTCTCGAGGACGACTTCCATCCGCTCCGGGTCGGTGACGAAGTACGGCGAGAGGTAGCCGCGGTCGAACTGCATGCCCTCGACGACTTCGAGGACCGTGTCGAGGCCG
Organism: Thermoanaerobaculia bacterium; assembly: GCA_036387915.1. Classification (GTDB taxonomy): domain Bacteria; phylum Acidobacteriota; class Thermoanaerobaculia; order Gp7-AA8; family Gp7-AA8; genus QHVT01. Next base: position 3,388 of record DASVSV010000245.1, on the reverse strand, counting down.
CGCGCCTCTTCGACGGTGATGACGCCGTCCTTGCCGACCTTCTCCATCGCGCCGGCGATGATCGAGCCGATCTCCTCGTCGTTGTTCGCGGAGATGGTGCCGATGTGCTGGATGTCCTTCCCTTCGACGGGACGGGCGATGCTCTCGATGTACTCGACGGCGACGCGGACGGCCGCGTCGATGCCGCGCTTGATCTCCATCGGGTTGGCACCGGCGGTGACGTTCTTCACGCCCTCGCGGAAGATGGCCTGGGCCAGCACGGTGGCCGTCGTGGTGCCGTCACCGGCGATGTCGGAGGTCTTCGAGGCGACCTCGCGGACCATCTGCGCGCCGGCGTTCTCGAGCTCGTCCTTGAGCTCGATCTCTTTGGCGACGGTGACACCGTCCTTGGTGATCGTCGGCGAGCCGAACTTCTTCTCGATGACGACGTTACGGCCTTTGGGTCCGAGGGTCACTTTGACCGCGTCGGCGAGCTTGTTGACTCCGCGCAGGATGGCCTGGCGGGCGTCTTCGCTGTAGGTAATTCTCTTTGCCATGGGTGTTTCTCCTTATCCTTCCACGACGGCGAGGACTTCGTCTTCGCGCAGAATCGTGTACTCGACGTCGTCGATCTTGATCTCGGTTCCGGAGTACTTGCCGATCAGAATCGTGTCGCCCTTCTTGACGTCCAGCTTGATGCGCTTGCCGTCGTTGTCGTACTTGCCGTCGCCCACCGCGACGACCTCAGCCTGCTGCGGCTTTTCCTTCGCGGTGTCGGGGATGTACAGACCGCTGGCGGTGCGCTCGGCCGCCTCTTTGCGGCGAACGACGATCCGGTCGTGAAGCGGCCGGAGCTTGGTCTCGGATGATGCCATATTGTGTATCTCCTTCCAGTTGAGTGAGTTGCGGCTGTGGAGCCGCGTGCTGATTTCGTGGAGTGGAGAGTTGAGTGCTTAGCACTCACCCCTCATGAGTGCTAACAATAGGATGGCTGACGGACTTCTGTCAAGAGGGGCACGCGCCGCTCAGAGGCGGTGGCGGCGGCGCCTGCGGATGGTGAGGGTGAGCCACCCTTTGGACCAGAACCAACCCATCATCAGCGCGGCCACGGCGAACATCAGGCCGAGGGCGAAGGGGTAGCCGTGCAGCCATTTCAGCTCCGGCATGTGCTCGAAGTTCATGCCGTAGATGCCGGCGATCAGCGTGAGCGGCAGCATGATCGCGGAGAAGATGGTCAGCACCTTCATGGTGTCGTTGGTGCGGTTGGCGACCACGGAGAGATACGCGTCCATGGTGCCGGTCATCTGGTCGCGGTCGACGTCGATGGTCTCGCTGATGCGGAACATATGGTCGTAGACGTCGCGGAAGTAGATGAGGTGCTGCCGCTGCACGAAGCGGGCGTCGCCGCGCGAGATCTGGTTGAGCAGCTCGCGCTGCGGCAACGAGTGGCGGCGCAGCACGTTGATGTCCCGCTTGAGGTGCAGCAGCTCGTCGAGATGGGTCTCGTTGGCCGCCTCGAAGATGCGGTCCTGCAGGTCGTCGACCGCTTCCTCGATCTGCTCGATGAGCGGAAAGTGCGCGTCGACCATCTGGTCGACGATGCCGTACAGCAGAAAGTCGGGGCCGCGCTCCATCGGCCGCCGGTCGCCGGCCAGCCGGGTCCAGACGTCGTCGATGGCCCGCAACGGACGGCGGTGCACGGTGAAGAGGAAGTTGCTGCCGAGGAACGCCGCGATCTTGAAGGTCTCGGACTGGTGCGCGGAGAGGTTCACGTCGACGGTGCGGAAGATGAAGAAGTCGTAGTTGGAGAAGGAGTCGTATTTCGGCAGCGTGGTGGCCGAGAGCGTGTCTTCCGCGGCCAGCTCGTGGAAGCCGAAACGATCCTCGAGCATCGGCTCGATGACTTCCTGCACCGGCTCCTGGATGTCCACCCAGAGCCGGTCGTCCGACTCGCGGCGCCATTCGTCGATCAGCGATTCGTCACCCTGGCGCAGTGCGCCGTCGACGAAGAGCGATACGCGGATTTTCGTCATCTTCCCCAGTTTATCCCGCGCGTAGACGCGGGATCTCCGGTGGCACCGCGAACGCGGTTGCGTGAGTAGCGCTGCGTGGCCGATCGCCTGCCGGTGTCACCAGAGATCCCGCGTCTACGCGCGGGATGAAGTTGAGCTACAGCAGCTCGTTCAACGCGGTGTACTTGCGCCCCTGGCTCGCGGCCACGGCTTCGAACGTGATCTCTCCCTGATACACGTTCACGCCCTCGGCCAGACCGGCGTTCTGGCGCACCGCTTTGTCGAAACCCATGTTGGCGAGCATGCGCGTGTAGGGGAGGGTCGCGTTGGTGAGGGCGATGGTCGACGTGCGCGGCACGGCGCCGGGCATGTTGGCGACGCAGTAGTGCACGACGCCCTCGACTTCGTACACCGGATCGGAGTGCGTGGTCGGATGCGCGGTCTCGACGCAGCCGCCCTGGTCGATGGCAACGTCGACGATCACGGAGCCCTTCTTCATCTGCGAGACCATCTCGCGGGTGACGAGCTTCGGCGCCGCGGCGCCGGGGATCAGTACGCCGCCGATGAGCAGGTCGGCGCGGCGCACCGCTTCTTCGATGTGCGCGCGGCTGGAGGCCATGGTCTGCACGGTCCCGCGGAAGATGTCGTCGAGCTGGCGCAGGCGGTCGAGGCTGACGTCGAGGATGGTCACGCGCGCGCCGAGGCCCACGGCCATCTTGGCCGCGTTCGTGCCGACCACGCCGCCGCCGATGATGATCACGTCCGCCGGGAGCGTGCCCGGCACGCCGCCGAGGAGCACGCCGCGGCCGTTGTTCGGGCGATGCAGGTAATACGCGCCGACGTGCACGGACATGCGGCCCGCCACTTCGGACATCGGAGTGAGCAGGGGGAGCGTGCGCTTGCGGTCGTCGGTGATGGTCTCGTAGGCGACGCCGACGATCTTCTTGGCCAGGAGCTGTTCGGTGAGGTCCGGCACCGGCGCCAGATGGAGGTAGGTGAAGAGCAGCTGTCCGTCCTTGAGCCGCGCCAGATCCGGCGCGATCGGCTCTTTGACTTTGACGATCATCTCCGCCTCGGCGAAGACCGCGTCGGCGTCGGCGAGCAGCCGCGCGCCCTGGGCCTCGTACTGGTCGTCGGCGATCGCCGAGCCCTCGCCCGCGCCGGCCTGCACGAGGACCTCGTGCCCGTGCTCGACGAGCTCGCGGACCCCCGCGGGCGTCATGCCGACGCGGTACTCGTCCGTCTTGATCTCGCTGGGAACGCCAACCTTCATGTCTGGGTGACCTCGCTGGTGGTGATGGTGAACTGGCAGCCCCGGAGCTCGAGCTCGGGGAACAGGGTGGAGTGGTGAAGGGCGCGCTCGGGCGGGTGGACGCCCGTCAGCGGCGCGAAGCCGG
>DASVSV010000244.1:0-6391 GCA_036387915.1 Thermoanaerobaculia bacterium | reverse complement strand
TCCACGACCATCGGCGGCACGGTGGCCGTCGTCGCGGTCGTGGCGGTGAGCGGCTCGCCGGTGAGTGTCGTCACCGTGACCGAGGCTTCGGCGATCTGACCTTGCTGCTGCGTGGTCGTGGCCGTTGCGGTGGTGGTCGTTTCCGCGACCGGCGTTTGCGTGTCGCCGCCGCCGAACGGCCAGAACATGATCAGTCCCACCGCGGCCGCGACGAACACGAGCAGCACGCCGATGATGACCAGCGGCAGGATCGAGCCCGACTTCGGCGCCTGCACCGGGAACGGCGGCGGGGCAGCCTGCTGCGGCGCGAACGGCGCGGGGGTGAGTTGCGTCGGAATGCCGTCCGGCTGCGGCTGCGGAATCGGACGTGCCACCGTCGGCGGGGCCGTCGACGCAACCGCCTGAAGAGGAGGCGGCGGTGGCGCGGCCTCGCGTCCGGTCCTGATCAACGTGTCGCGGGCCGTGGTGCGGCCGAGCTTCATCGTCGAATCGGTGGCGATGGCCGACATGATCGTCGGCGTGTCTTCGTCGCGGATGGTCGGCAGCCGCAGCTCGACCATCTCCAGCGCCGCGGCGAACTCGCGCGCTGTCGCGTAGCGCTCGTTGCGGTCGCGCGCGAGCGCCTTCTCCAGCACGGCCTGCAACTCGAACCGGCCCGGCATTTCCGGGGGCAGCTCGATCGGCTTCGACGGCGCCGGATTCGCGTGATGCATGAAGTACTCGTGCGGCGACTTGGCCTCGTACGGCGGGCGGCCGGTCAGCACCTCGAACAGCACCATGGCCATCGCGTAGATGTCGGTGCGTCCGTCGATCTTCTCCCCTTCGGGGATGAAGCCGAGCTGCTCCGGCGCGGCGTAACGCAGCTTGCCGACGAAGATGCCGGTGCGCGTCTGCGACACGGCGGCGTTGCCGTCTTCTTCGACTTTGGCCACGCCCATGTCGATGATCTTCACCGTGTCGTCGGCGGTGAGCATCAGGTTCTCGGGACTGATGTCGCGATGGACGATGCCGGCCCGATGGATGGCGTCGAGGCCGAACAGCGCCTGCAGCATGATGTGGATGGCCTGCCGCGGCGGCAGCGTTCCGTGCGAGCGCAGACGCTGGGCGAGGTTCTCGCCGTCGATGAACTCCCACACCATGTAATGCGCGCCGCTGGGGAGCGTGGAGAAGTCGTGGAGCGTGGCGACGTTCGGATGCTGCACCTTGGTCGCCGTGCGCGCTTCGCGCAGGAAGCGGTCGCGCGCGTCGTCGCTGCCGGAGATGTTCGGGTGAACGATCTTGATCACGCGCGGAGCGCCGAGGTGGGTGTGGACGGCCTTGTAGACCTCACCCATGCCTCCGGCGCCCAGCCGTGACACGATCTCGTATCGGTTGTCGAGAAGGTCGCCGGGATTCATTCCGCCATTAGTTTATCCCGAGCGCGCGAATCTGCTCCTGCACGGCCGGATCGCCGACCACCACGATGGCCAGCCTGGCCGGATCGACGTACGTCTGCGCCATCCGCTGCACGTCCGCGGGCGTCAGCGCATATACGCGCTGCACGTAATTCCGCAGATAGTCCTCGGACAGCCCGTAAAGGTCGAGGAACGCGAGCTGACCGGCGATGCCGGCGCGCGACGAATTCGTCAGCACGAACGTGCCGGCGAGATAGTTCTGAATGCCGCGCAGCTCGTCCGCGGACGGCGCTTCGCCGCGCAGGCGGTTGATCTCGTTGACGATCTCGCGGATGGACGCGCCGGTGACGTTGGTCGTCACGTCCGCGATCTCGGCCCACGACGCGGCGCCGAGGTTCGTGCTGATCGTGCTGCGCGGCGAGTACGTGTAGCCCTTCTGCTCGCGGATGTTGGCGGTGATGCGTGAGCCGAACGAGCCGCCGAGGAGCGCGTTCATGACCGTGAGCGGCAGGTACTCCGGGCTGGTGGCGTCGATGGTCGGCAGTCCGATGTAGAGCGTCGACTGCACGGCGCCGGGACGGTCGATGTAGTAGATGCCGCGGCGGCTGACCGGCGTGACGGTGACCTTCGAGGCGGGCGCACCGGCTTTCCAGTCGCCGAGGTGCTGGCGGATGGCGCTCTCGACGGCGTTCGCGTCGTAGCGGCCGACGACGTAGAGATAGGAGCGCGCCGCCCCGAAGTTGCGCTCGTGAAATCCGCGCACCTGCTCCAGCGTGTACGCCTGCACCATGGCCTCGGTCGGGAAGAGGCGGCCGTAGGGATGATTCGGGAAGAGCACGGACACGAACTTCTCCGACGCCAGCGATTGCGGCTGACTCCGCGCCAGGGAGACGTTGCGCACCAGGTCCGCCTTCAGTCGCGTCAGCTCCGACTCGGGGAGGCGCGGATTGCGGGCGACGTCGGCGATCAGCGCGATCGCGTCCGTCGCGGATTCGGAGAAGACGTCCGCGCCGACGGTGGTCTGGTTCACGCCGACGTTCACGTTCAGCGAGCCGCCCATCATTGCGGCCTCGCGCGCGATCTGTTCGGCCGTGCGCGTGGCGGTGCCCTGCTTCATCACAGAGCCGGTCAGGTCGGCCAGCCAGACCTCGTTCGCGGTCTCGTCGATGTTGCCGGTCTGCGTCACCAGGCGGACCGTGACTTTCGGGACCTCGCCATACGGCACGAGCCGCACGCGGAGACCGTTCGGCAGGTCGATGCGGCGGATGGCGGGGACGGAGAAATTCTTCGGCGTGCCGGGCGCGGGCGGCGCTTCTTTCGTCTGCGCCAACGCGCTCGCGGCCAGTAGGAAGATGGTGAGTAAGCGCTTCATGACTGGCTCCTCGGGACGATGGTGAGGATGGTGCGGTTGGTCGGGCGGAGGTACTCCTGCGCGGTGCGCTGGATCAGGTCCGGCGTCACTTTCGCGAACTCGCTCTCGAGGCGGTTGATCTTCTGCGGATCGTCGTCGAAGAGGGCGAAGGAGGCGAGCAGGTCGGCGCGGCCGAAGCCGTACAACCCTTCCACCTCGTCGTACAGCGACGAGCGCATCTTCACGCGCGCGCGGTTCAGCGTCTCCGCGTCGACGGCCTGCGTCTGCAGCTTCACGATCTGCGCGTCGACGGCCTGCAGGATCGAGTCGGCGGTCTTGTCGTTGTCGTGGAACAGCCAGGTCATGTAGAGCGTCGGGCCGTTGATGTTGAACATGTTGCCGAGGAGGTTCATCGACGAGCTGACGTCGCCGGTCAGGCCGCGCGTCTGCACGAGATCCTGGTACAGCCAGCTGTCGTTGCCGGCGGCGAGGATCTGGTCGATGAGGCCCATCGCGTAATACTCGGGAGTGTTCTGCGCGGGCGCGTGATACGCGAACGCGAGCGCCGGCCGCGTGGCTTTGTCGTCCGTCTTCGAGGCGCGCTTCTCCTCCGTCTGCCGCGGTTCGGAGATGTCCGCCTTCGGCGGCTGCGGCTGCGCGGCGATGTTGCCGAAGTACTGTCGCACCCAGGCCAGCGCCTGCGCCGTGTCGAAGTCGCCGGTCACCGCGATGGCGGCGTTGTTCGGCGCGTAGTAGGTCTTGAAGAAGTTGCGCGCGTCCTCGAGCGTGGCCGCGTCGAGGTCGGAGAGGTCGCCGTAGAAGTTGTGCGCGTTGTACCAGTTCGTGTTCGCGTACTGCGGCATGTCCAGCCACGGGAAGCCGCCGTACGGCTGATTGAGCACGTTCACGCGGACCTCGTTCTTGACGACGTCCTGCTGGTTCTTGAGGTTCTCCTGCGTGATGGCCAGTCCGCGCATGCGATCGGCCTCGGCCCAGAGCACGGTCTCGAGCGTGTGCGCCGGAACGATCTCGAAGTAGTTCGTGAAGTCGAAGCGCGTCGAGCCGTTCAGCACTCCGCCGTTCGATTGCACGAGTTTGATGAACTCCATCTTCCCGAGGTTCTGCGAGCCCTGAAACATGAGGTGCTCGAAGAGATGCGCGAAGCCGGTGCGCTCGCGCGGCTCCACGCGGAAGCCGATGTTGTAGTAGACCGCGACGGCCACGGTAGGGGCGGTGTGGTCGGGGGAGAGGACGACCTTCAGGCCGTTGTCGAGCTTGTGATACTCGACGGGGACGGTGAGCGCCGCGACCGCGGGACGTGTTTCCGCGGGTGGCGCGGGCGTCGTTTCAGCGCGCACCGCTTCGGTCGCCGGCATGGGCGTTGGCGCAGGCTTCGGCGCCGTTGTAGTGCACGCGGCGAACAGCAACGCCGCAAAGACTGCAATCCACTTCATCGAGGTCCTCCTGCTTTGACGAATCGGGTGACGGTGTCGTAGTAACGGACCGGCTCGGCGGCCGGGATCATCGAGTGGCCGGCGTTCACGGTCAGGAGCTCTTTCGGGACGCGCAGCCCCTCGTAGAGTTTCCTGCCGAGGGCGTACGGGATCACTTCATCGCTGGTGCCGTGCATGACCAGTACCGGCGCGCCGGCCTCGTTGAGCCAGGCGGTGGTGCGCATGGCGAACGGCGCCGTCCAGCCGAGCTTGTAAAGCGCGTTGCCGAGGTCCATCAGCGACGGGAACGAATTCTCGATGACCACCGCGCGGACCGGCTTGCGGTGCTTCGCCACGTACGCCGCGTACGGACCGCCGATCGACTCGCCGTACAACGCGATCGGCTGCGTGGTCTGCTGCTTCACGAAATCGTACGCGGCCAGCGAGTCGCGGAACGACCCCGACTCCGAGACGCGCCCCTCGCTCCGCCCGAACCCGCGGTAATCGAAGAGGAACACCGACACCCCGCGCCGCGCGAGCTCCGACGCCATCTCCGCGCGATTGGTGAGATTGCCGCCGTTGCCATGACACCAGACCAGCACCGGCGCGCTTACCTCTTGCGCGCGGAACCACCACCCGTGCAGCTTCACCCCATCGCCGGCGCGGAAGAAGTGCTCCGTCGGGACGATGCTCCACGCATTCACGTCCCACAAACCGTTCGGATACCGGTCGGGGAAGAACATGCCCGTACGTCGCAGGAACTGCGCGAACGCAAAGAACGCGATAAGGACGATGAGAGCGAAGACGGCGATGCGTGTCATGACGTAGGGCGTGGCTTCAGCCCGCCCCCTGGGCGGGGTGGGCGGGCTGAAGCCACGCCCTACGTTCTGCAGCTACGCCGTCAGCTTCTCCCAATCCCCCTCCGGCGCGTCCGCGGCGAGGGCCAGGCCGCCGTCGGAGCCGATGAAGACCGGGTCCTTCATGTAGCGGACCTTGCCGCCGCCGACGCTGCGCAGGGCCGTCTCCAGTGCCTCCGGCAGTCCGCGAATGAGGCCGCCGCCGCCGGAGAGGATGATGTTGTTGCGTACGCGCTCCTGGAACTCCGGCTCCACGCGCGACAGCAGGTCGAGCATCGTCTCGACGACCGGCGGCAAAATGCTCTCGCATGCGGCTTTCAGCTCGGACGTGATGTCGAGGTCCGTCGGCACCCCGCGCACCGGCGCCTTGACCACGATACGGTCACGCGTGTTCCCGACGTAGCTGTGCTTTTCCTTCCACTCGCGGACCATGTAGACGGTCACGTTGGCCTGCTGATAGCGCTCCTGGACGAGCTTGAGCAGTTGCGTGTCGATGGAGTCGCCGGCCACGGTCAGCGTGCGCTGGTCTTCCTCCGTCGGATAGCGCCCCTTCATCACGCAGAAGTCGGTCGTGCCGGCGCCGATGTCGACGATCATCGTGTGCAGCAGCGCGTCCAGCCCGTACGCGACGGCGAAGGGCTCGGAGACGATCAGCAGACTGTCGACGATGCCTTTCATGGCATTGCGCAGGTACTGCTTGTTCGTGCGCAGCGCCGCGGCCGGGACGCCGACCACCGCGCGCACGTTCGCACCGTCGAAGGTGCCGCCGTTGACGCCGACCAGGCGCAGCAGGTGGAGCAGCAGCTCGCGCACCGCCTGCACGTCCTTGTCCGATCCTTCCTTGAGAAGCCCGCGCTCGAGCGGGCGGTGCAGGTCGAGCATGGTCCGGTTCGCGACCGCCTCGTGTCCGATCAGGACGTCGCGCTTGAGCACCTTGCGCGCGACCATGTCCAAGGGCCATCCGACGAAGCTGTCGACGACGAAACGCTCGCCGTTCGAGGCCGAGATCGCGCTGCGGGACGTGCCGAGATCGATCCCGACGTGAAGCACCTCATCCATGATTCTCGCTCCCTTTCTTCGCATACCCGCGGATGCCTTCGTACAGGGCGTCCGCGATCTTCTGCCGGTACTCCGGCGTGCGCAGCAGGGCCGCCTCGCGCACGTTGGAAATGCAGCCCACTTCCGCCAGCACGGCCGGCATGTCCGTCGCCACGAGCACGAGGAACGGGGCGCGCTTGACGCCCCAGTTTTCCAGTCCCGGATCTGCCTTGCGCAGCGACGTGTACAACTTCTCCTGCACGGCCTGCGCGAGCTCGTGCGACTCGTCCCGGCGCGCGTCGGCGTAGACACCGTCGA
>DASVSV010000243.1:0-15109 GCA_036387915.1 Thermoanaerobaculia bacterium | reverse complement strand
CTGCGCGCCGCCACGACCGCGAATACAACCGCGATTCTGAAACTATTCAACACGAAGAATCCCCCAGAGGCCGCCGCTCAACATGAACGACTGCTGTGTACGGAACATGTAATCGCCGAGGACGCGGAACTTGCCGCCGGCACCGTTGCGGAGCAGAACGTCGAAGTGGCTTCCCGGCCCGATCCCCATGAATACCGGAGCGAACTCGCTTCTGGGGTTGTCATACAGAACGGCGGAGCGGTCGGCGTACGGCAGCTCGCGCCAGATGTGGCCGTGCAACTGGAACGCATTGTTGCGTGCGTGACCGCCGGCATTGAGGATGCGCATGCGCGTCGGCACGCCGGCCTTGGCGTAGAACACCGGCGTCTGCGGGTCGCCCGCGACCTTGGTATTCGAGAACGCGTTGGTGAAGTCGAACGTGCGCGTGGTCTCGAGCGGTGTTTCGGGCGCGAAGTTCATGCGCTTCCACATCGGCTCGGTGCGGTAGTTCAGGGCCTTCTGACCCGAATCCTCCGGATCCTCGGTCTCGGCAATGTTCGGCACGGCGGTGTTGGTGGCGCCGAAGCGCATGTTGACGTCCGTCTGGAACTGCAGGACGAAGTCATGGAACTGCGCACCGGTGGAGGTGGTGACGAGGGCCGCCGCGCGCTGGCCGGCCACTTCCGTCCAGGTCGAGCCCTTCGGCTCGATGATCAGAGCGCCGAACGCACCCTTGTGGGCGTGCTTGATCGGGTCGGACGACATCAGGTTGATGGAGCCGAACTCGATGGCCGGCGAATTCGCGAAATTCGTGGCCGGATCGACGACGATGTCGCCCGCATACCACTGGTACGTGACCTTGTTGCCGGGCGCCGCGGTCTGCGTCGGGTTGAAGCCGACGTTCATGCCGTCATCGCGGGTCACGTCCATGAACACGAGCTGCGGGTGCAGTCCGACGTGGCGGGACGGGCGAATCTGGTTGTTGTTGAAATTGCGGACGATCATCGGCAGCGTGTTGAAGCCGTCGAGATCGGCCGGAACGGCCGCGGGCAGGCGGTTGATCAGCGTCGTGTTGATGCACTCGCCGGCCGCGGCGCGCAGCACGAGCGGCTCGATGGTGATGCCGGGCTTGAGCTTGCCGGTGACCGGGTCGAGGTCTTCGTCGCGCACGTACATGATCGCGGTCGGGTCATGGAGCATCCCGCCCTGCATGGTGCGGGAGTTGTAGACGATGCCTTTGGCCGTGGCCACGTCGATGGCGCGGACCGCGCTGACGACGAAGTTCCGGACCGGGGCGCTCTTCGGGCAGACGCCGTTGAAGTCGCCGAGGTTCGAGATCAGCGGGGCCATGCCGTCGTCGTTGTTCGGCAGCGGCAGCAGATCCTTCTGCATGCCCTTGTAGCCGCGCATGATTCCCCACAGACCGTTCCAGAGGTCGTCCGTGGCCCGGCCGGCGGTATAGAGGTAATCGGCGAACGCGCCGACGGAGTTCTTCGGCAGCGCGGGGAGGATGAACTCGTAATGCTCGGAGATGCCCATCATCTGCGAATTGCGGTAGCCGGAATTCGGCAGGGACGGCTCGAAGAGCCACTTCACGCCATTGATGGAGAAGTTGTGCCCTTCTTCGTGACCGCCGACCAGGATGCGCACCTGCACCTTGTCGTCTTCATAGGCACGGAGGAGCGGCGTGAACGGATCGCCGCCGGCCAGACCGCCGGTGAGCGGCGGATAGAACGCCGGCTGTGAATTGAGGGCCGGATCGTCGCGGACGATGTCGGAACGGAACGCATAGGAAAGATCGCCCGGCAGAGCGCCGGCCTGTTCCTTCGTATTCGGATTGCGCACGCGGAGCGCCAGCGGCTCGTTGCGGTAATTGACGACCATCGTGCCGACGTCGTCCGCCGAAATGGCCTCGGGGCACGGAGGCATCACGCCGCCGGGGCAGACGTCGGGCGGGGAGAGGAGGTACGGCAGACCGACTTCTTTCTTCGCCGGCGGGTTGATGACGTTGGCCGGATCGGGGTACTTCACGGCATTGGCCGTATAGGCGTGCTGGAAGTCCGCGAACTCGAGCAGGAACTCGCGATAGCTCTCGGTCGTGTTGCTGGTGAGAATGTCGGCGCGCCAGCTGGTCGGGCCGCCGTCGAAACGTCCGCCGAAGTACGTCCCGGTCTCCGGGTCGCGCCATTTCGAGTTGGCCGGCTCGATCACGAGACCGGCATAGAGGCCGACCTGCTGGTGCGTGGACGGGCCGAAGTGATCGTGCGTGAAGACGGTGCGCAGGGTGCGGTCGATACCGCCGTTGTTCAGCACGTCATCGGCATACCAGCGCGAGACGGTGGTCTGCGCGCCGAGGGTGCCGAAATACGGGTGCGCTTCCGCGGTGAGCTTGACCTGCGCGCCGGTCGTGCTGACCAGACCGCCGGCCGCGTTGATGGCGTGAATGCGCTCGAGCACTTCATCCGGAGCGAAGCTGCCGTCCTCGTAATTGAAGCCGTTGGCGGCGCCGTCGGAGGCGAGCACGTCGAACTTCACGAGGTGAATGTGCTGACCGGTGATGTCGGTCGGCGTGCGCACCTGGAAATCGTCCTGCTCGTAATGGCCGGGCGTCAGGTTGGCGAGGTGATAGGTGATGCAGTCCTTGCTGTTGGCGCGGAAGAAAAGCGGCTCCGGCGCCTTGGTGCCGTTACGGGTCGCGGCGACGTCGCCCCACAGCGTCGTAATGCGCTGCTGCGGGAAGTGCCAGCCGGCCTTGTTGAACTTGACGTCCAGCTGAATGTGCGCGCCCTTGTACAGACGCGCAGCGCCGGTGGGCGTGCCGCTGTCGCTGACGCAGGGGTCGGCGAACGGTGCGCCCGGCTGCTGGGGGAGGCCGTTGGCAATGAAGTTCGCGGGCGTACCTTCCGGCGTGTAGCTGGGATGCTCGCGCGTGGCGTGGAACTTCATCGCCACCTGCTCGACCGTCGTACCGGCCTCGGGAAGCTCTTTGGCCTTGGCGGTGAGCAGCGTCTTGGTGAAGTCGAGACGCGTGTGCACCTCGGTGAACGTGCCGCCGGTGATCACGTGACGGGGCAGGCCGCCGTCGTCGATCGTGTCGAGCGGCGGATGCGGCGGACGGTGACCGGCGACGCCGGGGACGAAGAAGGGATAGCCGGGGTTGCCGTCGCCCTTGATCTGCACCTGGCCGGCCGAGATCCAGACGTCGGCCTGCGGCATCGGCGCCATGGCGATGGTCGGAACCGGCACGACACCCGGGATCGGGGTGCCGGCGGCAATCTCACCGTCAGGCAGCGCGCGCGAATACGGGGCGGGACGCCCCTTCTCGTCGAGCGTGGTGCCCTTCTCCAGCACGTCGTGCACGCGCCACATGGCCCACATACCCTGGGCGAAGTGGGGATAGAAGTGACAGTGGAAAATCGAGTCACCGACGGCGAGGTTGCGGTTGCCGCTGCCGTGGTACGCCATTTCCAGCGTAAAGGCGCTGCCCGGGCCGACGGCCTGGCTGTCGAGGTAGGACGACTGGTCCTGGTCGGGCGTATGCAGCCACTGGTGCGTGTGCTGGTGGTGGATGTGGTGCTCTTTGGAGCCCGCGTGCAGGACGCGGAACTTCACGTGGTCGCGCAGGTAGCTGTGCAGGACGTTGGATGGATCGTCGGGATAGAAGGCGATGGTGGCCTTCTTGCCCGGAGCGGTATAGCAGACCTGGCCCGCTTCGATCTGATCCTTGGTGCAGGGCGCATTGGCCGGCACGTCGACGACCATGGCCGGGTCGCCCACGGCCCACGCGGTGAGGAAGAAGTCCTCGTATTTACACTCGGTGCAATCGGCCATCGGGCCGACGCCGAACCGGTTGGCGAGGATTTCCGCGCCGATGCCGCCCGTGCCGTAGTTGATGGCGAACGCATCGCGCACACTATGCAGGGTGTGGCTGAGGACCGGGTCCTCGAACTGCGGGAAGGCCTGCACGGCGCCGATCTCGTCGTGATAGATCGTGACGAACTCGCGGAAGGGCTGGTCGCGGCCCGGCTCCACTTTGACCGGGATATACGTACCGGCCGGGAAACGGCCGGCGTTCGGTCCCGTAATGATCGCGGTCAGGTCCGTATGCACGATGGTGTTGTTCTGCAGCATGGCCAGGATCGGCAGGCCGGCCAGAGCATGTCCGCTCGGATAGACGGCCTGATAATTGATGATCGGCTGACCGCTGAGGGTCGTGCCTTTCGTGGCCAGCTGCATATCGCGCGCGGTGACCTGGCTGCGGTACCACTCCGCACCGGCCGGCTGCACCGTAATGGCGCCGAAGAGGCCGGAGTTCAGCGAGCCGCCGTCGCCCTCGCCGCCGGTCTGTGCGCCGCCGCTGTAGAGGAGGTGGCTGCCTTCACGCTCTGCAAAGAGCGTGTATTTCGCAAACCCGCCCGGCGGGACGAGGCTGCTGGCGTTCTTCCCGACGTTGGAGCCGTCGGAGGCGATGCTCCCGACGAGCTGCATCCCGATGGCGTGCACGGACGCTGTGCGCGTGGCGGGCTGCTGGTCGTCTTTGGGAGCGGAGGCGAGCATGTTCCAGAAATTGATTTCCAGACAGTCGCCGGCGTTCATGCGCAGCACGATCGGACGCGGGCGCTTGCCGTCACGGAGACGGACGTTGCCCGCGACGAGCCCTTTCGTGCTGTCGATGGGAACGACGTCGCGCTTGAGCGCGTAAATCATTCCCTGCGGCTGGACCGCGCCCAGGCGGTTCCAGAAGAAAACCTGATCGAGGGCAACGACTTCAGCCAGGATCATGCGCGAGCAACCCGAGTATGCGGGCTCGGGAGCCTCGGTGACCGGCTCGACCGGCAGCGTCGTGTCGGTCTGTGCCATGAGCGGCAGAAACAGCATTGCCGCCACGATCAGGTACAACAATCTCAATCGGTGATGTGGTGGTTTGTCCATGATGACAAGATCGTCGGAAAACACTGAGCGCGCATCGGAGAAGGCGCTAGTTCTGGAACCGGCACCCCGGCACATATGTGCCGGTCGTTCTTTACGCGACGGCCTGAATTCCCGCGCTGTACGTGTAGCGCATGAGCTCCATGCGGTTTGTGACAGAGAGTTTGTCGTAGATGGAGGTCAGGTGATGGCGCACCGTGGTCTCGGAAATGAAGAGACGCTCGGCGATTTTCTTGTTCTGCAATCCGAGACTGACCAGCTCGACGATCTCGGCCTCGCGGCGCGTCAGTTTGTCGCGCACGACCGGCAATTCGCATTCAATGTCGACCGGCGTGGTGCTGCTCTGGAAGACGTTGACCATACTGGAGCGCTCCAGCCACGCCTCACCGGCCGCAATGGACCGTACGGCCCGCACGAGGACCTCGGCCGACCGCGTCTTCATGACCACGCCGAGGACGCCGTGCTGCAGCGCGCAGGTCAGCGCCTTTGCGCTCTGCGTGCTCGTCACAATGAGCACCGGGCAGCCGTGCGTGGCACGGAGGAGTTGCACGAGCTGTTGCTGTGAGGCGGCGCAGCGTCCGTCGAGGTCGAAGTCCATGACCACCGCGTCGGGACGGATACGGACCGCCGCCTCGACAGCGGCCGGGTCGTTGGCGCAGTCACCGGTGACGTTCAATCCAAAGGACGAGAGGAGGGCACGGAGCGCACTGCGAATCAGTGGCTGATCGCCAGTGACAATTATGCGTGGCATGTCCCCCGGTCAATGCCCGCTCCCTACAAATAATTCCTTACGGCCCGGCTCGCAAAAGCACTTGTCACAGACACGGTATAAAACGGTACAAATCCCTGTGAATGCGATTGTTACAGCGATCGCGGCGATGCTGGATCCGGGGGTGGGTGTGGCGATCAGACCGCGTTCGCCTGCACGGCCTGGATCTTCGTCACATACCGGATGAAGTCGACGTACGCGTCGTATTCGACACCGGCCCCCTCGGCCGCTTCATTCGCGGCGGCCTGCTGGGTTTCTTCGTCGACGGATGCGATCAGGCTCTCTCGCATGGCCTCGAATTCGGAGTAATCCTGGCTCTCTGATCTCGCCTGAACCTTCTGGACAATCACTCTCATGTCTGCCTCCCTCGTCTGTCGTTGCGCCAGGAGAGATCTCAAGCGCCATGCCTGAGTGCGTTGGAGAGTCAAGCGTCAGAAATCAGGGAGCTTACAGGCCAATGGAGGTTTTTCACCGATCGTGCAAAGCGTACGAGTGTCCAGAATACGATCACATGTCAGGGTCGACTGGTGTCGCGTGACACGACACTAGAGCGGCAGCTCATTCGCTGCCGCTCCAGTAAAGTCATTGCAGACCGGAAGCAGCGCTGGCCGGTTCGAGGGTGGTCTTGACCTCTTTCGCTTCTTTCGTCGCGTTGGTGGGGGTGGTCCGCGTCCACATCGCGCCGTTCGCGGCGTCCACGATCAGTCCGACGATGCCGCCGAAGATGACGTTTCCGAGATACCAGCCCGACATCTGCCGGCCGAACTTCAACTCCTTCTCGGCATAACCTTCTTTGTTGAGCTTGATCCCGCAATACGCCGGCTTCCGGTGCAAGGTGACGACGGCCGGCGTCACCAGTTTCGGGTCGTTCACGACGTCACCACACGCCACTGTCACCGCCGCTCCCGCCGGCTCGGAGCTCAGGTGCACCTGTTGCGTCGTCTGATGAACGATCGACCCGCAATTCACGCTGAACACTGCTAAAAGGCACACAGCTACGCCATTTCTTTTCACGGTTCCTCTCCTCTGTGAATGTTTTTGGACCGGCGGGAGAATAGCGGACGGAAGAATGGCTGTCCAGCACGAGACTGCTTGTGGGCGTGAAGCTACGCGGGCTGGTACGAAGGGGTACGCTGGTTCCCCCGGCTGGAAGCCGGGGGCTATATCCGTTCAGAACACCCAGCTCACGCCGATTCCGAATCGCGTCAGCGGATCGAAGTCGGCACCGTCGGAGCGGAGGAGCCGCGTCGCCTCGGCGCGAAGCGCGGTGCGCGGCGTCAGCCGGACGCGCACGCCGGCGCCGGCCTGCACGCTGGTGCGGTCCCGGAAGCCGAATCCTTCCGCCACCGGAACGAGGGGAATGTCGTCGCCGGGAACATAAGGCGAAATGAAGACCGGCGGCAGCGTCGGATCGCCCGGTGCGTCGACATAGCGCACGCCGGCGCGGACATAAGGCGCGATCGCCTGGTCGACGAGGAAATGCCGCGTCACCGAAAGATCGGCCGGGATTACGCGATACCGGCGAAACTCGGTCGCCGCGACGACCATACCCGGAGTCCCGTTCGGTGCCGGTGCATAAAAGAATCGCGTATATGCCGAGACGTGTGACTGTGAGGCCGCGGTCAATTCAATGTCCCATTGTGGCGTCGGTGCATAAGCGAGTCCGACGGAAAGGCCGGCGCGCGTATCGTCGGCCCATGCATGCGTCTGCGTGGTCGAGATCTCGGCGGCGAGGATACTGACCCGCCAGCGATCGGGTTGTTCGGCGGCAGAAGCGGAACTGCACAACAGCATTACGGCAGTGACGATCAGAGCATGTCGCATCGTTCGTAGTCCTCGCAAGTGAGACGCGAGGTCCGCGGCGAGGTTCTGTGACAATTGCACGCGGCGCCGCCACGCCGCAACGGCTCGGAAACGTGATCTGCCGCCCGCTACGCGGGCTGGAGACCTGGGGATCGCGTTCCCCCGGCTGGAAGCCGGGGGCTATTGTCTCGCGGCGTGCTACGCACGCCGTTGATCGGCGCTTCAATCAACTGAAGGCCATTGGTTTCAGTGCGGCAGGGGTGAGCTGCCGCTCTGGTGTACCCGTGCGCAGGTCTGCAGCTCGCTCCATGCCAAAGCGGTAGCTCCGCCCGCCCTTCCGCCCGCCACCGCACTCCCGAACGGCGCTCGCGGCTGGATGCGGCGCTACAACGCGCAATAACGGATGTCATCCCGAGCGTCGAGTCGAGGGACCTGGGTGGGGGGGGAGGCCGTGCTCATGCCGCGGCCGATGCGCGTCCCCGCCCGCCCAGGTCCCTCGACTCACGCTCGGGATGACAGGCAAAGTGCCGCGGAGCGTTTATGGAGTGCGGCGGCCTGGCCGCCGCTTTTGTATTCGTGACCGGCACTGCCGAGACGTACCCGTCTCGCGAGGTGCGCCCGAATAGGAAAGCGGCGGCCTTGCCGCCGCACTCCATAGACGCGGTTACCCGAATACGTCGCGTTTGACGAAGAGGGTGTAGGCGACGGTGAGGGCGCCGAGGGCCCAGGTGCCGAGGAGGGCGATGCAGAAGGTCATGGACATGCCGTCGTAGGGCGGGGCCTGGCCGGTGTAGTAGTCGGCCAGTGGCAGCGCGCTGACGAACAGGTACTTGCCCGCGGTCCAGTCGGGGCTGATGCGCGTCAGGATCGTGCCGCCGATGAGTGAGGCGAGCATCGTCCCGATCGAGGCCGCGGAGGATTTGAAAATCACCGACAGCATCAGCGAGATCGCGGCGACGGTGAGGAGCGCGTACCACTCCAGTCCGTACGCGAGCAGTGCGTCGTGCCAGAGCGGAAGCTGGCGCACCGTGTCGACCCGGAACGACTCGCCGGAGAACTGGAAGCCGTTGAACGACGGTGCGTCCCAGCCGCCGGCGGGGAGCACGGGCGCGGTCACCGCGTATGAAAGCAAGGCGCCGATGAGCAACGTCAGCGAGGCGAAGAGCCAGAGCGTGACCAGCTTCGCCGTGAGGATCTTCCATCGCCGGACCGGCCGGGTCAGCAAGAGCTTGTCGGTGCCCTCCGCGTTTTCCGCCGAGACGATGTCGCTGCCGAGGACGGCGATGAGGAGGGGGAGCAGGAGGAAGCCGGCGGCGTTCGCGAAGGTGCGTACGACCAGCGGCGCGGTGGGCTGCTCGGGGTTGATGCCGCGATCGAGGTAGAACTGCAGCCGGCGCACTTCGGCGCGCATCGACCGCGCCCACGACTCGTTCATGCGGCCGCGGCGCATGCGGTTCTCGTAGCGGGCGATGCGTTCCTGCAGGTCGGCGCGCCAGTTGGCGTTGCGCAGCTCGCGGAGCTGGCGGTACTGCGAGTACGACACCAGCGTGAGGATCACGAGCATGATCCCGACCACGATCGTGAAGCGGCGGCGGCGGAGAAGCTTCAGCGTCTCGTTGCGGATCAGCGCGAACAGCATGGAGGGCTAGTGTACCGGGACATGGTCGGGGAGCGGCGGCGACGCAGACGATCGCCGCCGCCTCGAGGATAAGTCCGACGGGACGCTACGAATCCTTCTCTTTGCCGACCGGCACCGTGATGATGGAGCGCACCGCGCTGCCATGGTCTTCCACGGTGACGCTGAGACGCATCCCGTCCTGTTTCGCGGGGACGTCGGGCGGGACCTTGAGCGGCGCGAGGTCGACGTGCCAGGCGTAGCTGACCAGGACGTCGGAGCGCGCCGGCATGTCCTTCTCCGGGATGGCCAGCGTCTGCTCGCGGCTCTCGAGCGGATAGACGGCGCCGTCCTTGCCGACGAGCGCGAAGTGCATGACGAAGGAGGCCCGGTGCGCGTTGTTCGCCTTCGTGAACGTCAGCGCGTCGAGGTTGATGGAGAAGCGGAACGGCAGCACGATGTCGCTGCCCCAGCCGTCGTGGCGCGGGCGTTCGGCCTCGACGGCGACGCCGAGGGGATTGGCGGCCGTAGTCTGACCGATCGTGAGGGCCGCGGCGACGGGCTGCTGCTGCACTTTGTTGGCCACGCGCGGCTGCGGCTGCACGAGCGAGGCGACGACGGATGCCGACGCTTTCTCCTGGCGGGTGCGCTCGCGCACGGTCTCGCGATGGCGCACGCGCAGGCCGTCGCCTTTCACTTTGACCCTGACGCGGCGCGCGTCGGACGGACTGCCGGCCGGCTTGTATCCGAGCGAGTAATAGTTGCTGAGATCGCGGCGGACGGCTTCGAGCTGCACCGCGAGATCCTGGCTGACCTTGAAAAAGAGGCCGCCGGTACGCTGGGCCATCTCGCGCGAGCTGCCCGCTTCGCCGAGCTCGGAGATGTCATTCACGCTGTTCAACAGGACGTTGGTCTGACCGCGGTCTTCGACGGAGGCCGGGCCGCCGCCCTGCTCGCCGCCGTGGATCGAGTAGACAGTCACGCGCAGTGCGCTGAGGGTGTTGAAGAGGCGGGTGATCTCGCGCTGGATGGCTTCCTGCTGCGACTGCGGCCGCGGCTCGTGCGGCGCGCCGATCCGGTCGCTGAAGCGCGAGCGCCAGGCCTCGGCGAGGTTGGAGCCGGGCAGCGCGTTGAAGCCGGCGCCGACGTAGACCATGGCCATCCGTCCTTCGAGGCGGGCCAGCGTGTCGAGCAGCGCGCCCATGGCCATGATGGCGTTCTTCGTGCGCGCCGCTTCCTCTTCGATCAGCGTGGTGATGGCGTTGCCGGTGTTGAGGGAGTGGAACTCGTCCTCGTCCCGGACCAGAACGCGAGTATCGCGCGTGGCGAACAGGTGGTTGTCGCGCGTCCGCAGATCGTTGAGCACCTGGTTGGAGCGCTGCTGGATCGGACTGACCGGCATGCGCTCCTTCTCCATCCTGGCCAGTTGCTCCATGAGCAGCTTCGCGTCCTCGGTCAGACCCTGGCGGATCTTGAACGAGCGGCCGTCGTTGAGCGCGATCACTCCGCGGTCGCCGCCGACGATGGCGCGCTGCAGGAAGACCTGCAACTGGCGCATGGCCTGGTTGCGGCGCTGCGGCGAGAGGTTGGTGTGGTCGATGAAGATCACCCACGTCAGTGGCATGCGCGGCGCGGCCGGCGCGACGCCGGTGGCGATCGTGGACGGTTGCTGGAGCGGCGGCACGTCGGTCAGGCGGCCGTCGGCGATCCGCGAGAAGTAAGCGATCTCGACGCGCTTGTTGTCCTCGTACAGCTCGAAGTCGTCGCGCGTGAGGTTCATGATCGGGTTGCCCTGGCGGTCCGTGACGACCACGTCGACGTCGATGACGCGGACCTCGATCTCCTCCCCGAACTGCTGCTGCTGGGGATCACTCTGGGCGAAGACGATGGCGGAGACGAGCAGCAGCGAGAGAGCGCAGAGCAGGCGTCGTGTGGTCATGGCTATTTGTCGATCGGCACGGTGATGATGGAGCGCGTGGAGGTGGTGCGGTCCTCGACGGTCACGGTCAGGCGCATGCCTTTCTGCTTCCAGGGCACGTCCTCCGGGATCTTGAGCGGCGCGAGGTCGACGTGCCACGAGTAGCTCACCATCGCGTCAGGCGGGGAGGACATCTCCTTGTCCGGCACGGCCAGCGCCTGGTCGCGGCTCTCGAGCGGATAGACCGAGCCGTCCGGCCCGACCAGCGCGAAGTGCATCGCGAACGCCGCGCGATGGACGTTGTTCTGCTTCACGAACGTCAGCGCTTCGAGATTGATGGCGAAGCGGAAGGGGAGGACGATCGCGTTGCTCCAGCCGTCCGGCCGCGGACGCTCCGCGGTGACGGCGACGCCGAGGGGGTTCGTTGCGCCGGGATCGGGCGCGGGCAGCGACGTGCCGGGCTGTTGCTGCTGCATCTTCTGCGCGACGCGCGGCTGCGGCTGCGTCATCGACGCGACCACGGCCGAGGTGGCCTTCTCCTGGCGCGTGCGCTCGCGGACGGTCTCGCGATGGCGCACACGCGCGCCGTCGACTTTCACTTTGACCTTCACGCGGCGGGCGTCGGAGGCGCTGCCGGCCGGTTTGTAGCCGAGCGAGTAATAGTTGCTGAGGTCGCGGCGGACGGCTTCCATCTGCTTCGCGAGCGATTGGTTGACCTTGAAGTAAAGGCCGCCGGTACGGTCGGCCATCTCGCGCGCCAAACCGGCCTCGGTCATCGCCGCGGCCCCGGTGTCGGTGACGCGCGACGGCTCGAAATCGCCGGCGTGCTCGACGCTGGTCACGCCGCCGACGTCACCGCCGTGGATCGTGTAGACCGAGACGCGCATGGCGCTGAAGTTCGAGTAGAGGCGGCCGACGTCGCGCGTGAGCGGCTCGCGATGACGATCGGGATCGGGCGCGTAGGACTCGTTCCGCAACCAGGCGTCGAACTTCGAGTGCCACGCCTGCGACAGGGCCATGCCCGGCCGCGTGTTGAAGCCCGCGCCGACGTAGACGAGGGCCAGGCGCCCCTCCAGCGGAGCGAGTGCGTCGAGGAGCGCACCCATGGCGTTGATGGCGTTCCGCGTGCGGACCGCTTCTTCCTCGATGACCGCGTTGACGTCGTTGGCGATGTTCTGGGCGATGAACTCCCACTCGCGATCGCCGCCGTTCGGCCCTTCCGCGCGGTAGAGCTCATTGCGGACGTTGTTGGCGCGGTTCATGGTGGGGCTGGCCATGACGCGCTCTTTCTCGATCGCCGTCAGCACGTCCATCAGCAGCTTCGGATCGTCGGTCAATCCCTGCCGCAGCTTGAACACGCGGCCGTCGTTGTGGGCGATGACGCCGCGCTCGCCGGTGCCGACGGCGGTGGCGAGAAAGGTCCGGAGCTGGCGCATGGCCTCGTTGCGGCGCTGCGGCGGGAAGTTGGTCTGGTCGATGTAGAGGATCCAGGTGAGCGGCGTGCGCGGCGTCTGCGGTGCGGTGCCGGCGGTGGCGGGCTGCGACGGATCGGCAGCGGCGGGGGGGACGTCGGCGATGCGCCCCTCGACGACCCGCGTGAAGTAGGGGACTTCGACGCGCTTGCCGTCTTCGTAGAGCTCGAAGTCGTCGCGGGTCAGGTTGGTGATCGGGTTGCCCTGCCTGTCGGTGACGACGACGTCGATGTCGATGACGCGTACTTCGATCTCTTCACCGTACTGCGGCGCCGGCGCCGGCGGAACTTCAGTTTGCGCGAGCGCGAGCAGCGGCAGAGAAAGGGCGAGGACCAGAGAACCGCGCCGCAGGAGTGTTTGCATGGTGACTGCAATGTAACTCAATCAACCGTCTCGCCTCCGGTGGCTTCCAGAAACATTTCTTCTAACGTTTGCACCCGCGGACGCGCGTGAAAGACGGCGATGCCGTGCTGCGTCAGCGCGCCGATCAGCGGAGGCGTGTCGCTCTCTTCGACGGGGAGGAGCAGCAGGTCGTCCGTGACGCTGACTTCCACGCCGCGGTCGCGCACGATGGCCGCGGCGCGCTCAGCGTCGTCGACGCGGATCTCCATCGCCCGCTGATTGGAGATGAGCTCGCGCACGGAGCCGCTGCGCAGGATGCGTCCCTTGTGGATGATCGCCACGCGGTCCGCGGTCAGCTCGATCTCGGCGAGCAGGTGACTGGAGACGAAGACGGCCAGGCCCCGTTCCGCGGCGAGCGTGCGCAGCAGCTCGCGGATCTCGCGGATGCCGGCGGGGTCGAGTCCGTTGGCCGGCTCGTCGAGGATGAGCACGCGCGGGTCGCCGAGCATGGCCTGGGCGATGCCGAGGCGCTGGCGCATGCCGAGGGAGTAGGTGCCGACGCGCTGATCGAGACGGTGGGCGAGGTTGACGAGGCCGGCCACGCGCTCGATCTCGGCCTGCTTCACGCCGAGCATGCGCGCGAAGTGCTCGAGGTTCTCGCGGCCGGTCATGAAGCGATAGAGGTCGGGGTTCTCGACGATGCAGCCGATGCAGCGCATCGCTTTCTCGAACTCTCTGCGCTGGTCGAAGCCGCACACGGTGACGCTGCCGCGCGTCGGCTTGATCAGCCCCACCAGCATGCGGATGGTGGTCGTCTTCCCCGCACCGTTCGGCCCGAGGAAGCCGAACACCTCGCCGGGCTGGAGCTCGAAGGAAACGTCGTCGACGATCGTGCGCGCGCCGATGATCTTGGTGAGGTTGGTGGCGGTGAGGGCGGTCATTTTTTTGGATTGAGGATTGAGGATTGAGGATGGCGGATTGAGGATGGCGGATTGAGGTTTCGTGAACGCGGAGCGGAATTCTCAATCCTCAATCCTCAATTCTCAATCCCGATTCTGACATGCGCCGATTCCTCCTCTGGCACCTTCCTCTGACCGCCGGGCTCATCGCGGTGTCCGTGTTTGCGTACGGGTTCGTTTCCTACCTGCGCGGCGATCGCGGCGAGCCGGTCGACTTTCTGCCGCGCAGCGCGTCCGCGGCCGAGGCGCCGCCGCAGCGCGGCGTGGTCGCGCCGGTGATCCTCGGCGACTCACTGGCCCGCGGTGCAGGCGACGAGCGCGGCCTCGGCATCTCCGGACGGCTCGACGCGGACCTGCACCGCCGCGGACTCCGCGCCCGCCGCACCTACAACCTCGGCGTGAACGGCGCGCGCACCGGCGACCTGCTGCGCCAGCTCGAGTCGGCCAACGTGCAGCAGATCCTCCGCGAGTCGAACGCGATCATCATCTCCATCGGCGGCAACGACCTCTGGGGCGGCAACGACTGGCGCAACGTCTCGACCATGGACGCCGAGGCGCGCATGAGCGACGTGCTGTCGCGCATCGAGTCGGTGATCGGCATCGTGCGCAAGGCCAATCCGCAGGCGCGCATCTTCTTCATCGGCCTCTACAACCCGTTCGTATCCACGCCGGAGGGACGCTTGCTGACCGGACTCGTGAATCGCTGGAACGCGCGCCTGCTCGAGGAGTTCGGCAGCGATCCCAACTTCACCGTCGTCGCCACCTCGGATTTGTTTTCGCATCGCGACCGATTGTCGGTGGACCGGTTTCATCCGGGCGGGGAAGGGTACGAGCTGATCGCGAAGCGGATTGGGGAAGCTTTGTAAAGTCAATCCTGAGCGATAGCGAAGGATCAATGGAGCCCTCTCGAGGTGTGTGGCTCAAGCATCGAGAGGGCTCCGTTGATCCTTCGCTATCGCTCAGGATTGGAGTGATCGCTCACCGCCGCGCCGCGCGGCGTTTGCCGGTTTCCACCGGCACGAGGTCCGCGCGCCATGCTCCGCGACCGTGCGTGAACGCGTAGATGGCCGGTCCGTCTGCGCCGCGGGCGATGAGCACCGTCTCCGTCACGGCGTTGGCGAAGCCGGTGTTCTCGACGGCCCACGTGGCGCCGCGGTCGAGCGAGACGAAGACGCCGAGGTCGGTGCCGAGGTAGAGGCGGGCGTTGCGAGTGGGGTCGATGGCGATGGAGTGCACGGGGATGTCGGGCAGATTGCCGTCGATCGGAGTCCACGTCGCGCCGCTGTCGTTCGAGACCCAGACGTGCTGGCCGCCGAAGCCGGC
>DASVSV010000242.1:0-7332 GCA_036387915.1 Thermoanaerobaculia bacterium | reverse complement strand
GCCACGCCCTACGTCGCCACACGCATGTCACCAATCAACGCCGGCTGTCGAACGAAAACACCCGCCAGGCATTCGGCGTCCCCGGACGCCTGGTTTCCGTCGCGGTGCCGCCGCTGTAATCCGCGGCGTCGTCCTCGACGTCTGCCGCGTACGCATCGGCGACTTCACCCTCTTCGGCCCGGCGGTACAGATCTACACCCCGCTGCATCTCCTCAAACGCCGAGTTGCGGCGGAAGGAAGAGTACGGACTTCGAATCGGCAGTCAGTCGGCCTGTGCCAATGCGTCGTGCCATTGTTCGTCCAGTCCCAAAGCGCGCACCCAGCGTTCGACGTACTCACGATCGAGCCTCGACCTCTGCCTGCGAATGACTCCCGCAGCGTCCTCGATCTGGCGCGCTGACTCCCCCTCTTTTGCCCACTCCAGCTTCGCAATCAGGACGTCTTCTGCTGAGGTCAGGTACACCGAGTGTCCCGCGATCGTGTGCCGCTCGCGACGCGAGAACTCCGTCTCGCTGAACGGGCGATCCTTTCGAACGATGAAATCCGCCTTCCACGACGTAGCGAAGTCGATGACGTTGAACTGTGATCGCCTTTCGAGAGCGTCGAGTGCGTCGAGCTCGTCAGCGTAGTAATGGTCGCTCGTAAACTCGCGCATCAGCGCCCGCAGTTCATCTGGTGTCGGTGCGATGACGACGTCGATGTCGTTGGTCGCGCGCGGAGTGCCATGTGTCGAGCTCGCGTACGACCCCGTGACCATGTAAGGCACGCCCACACGTTCGACCGCGGCGATCAACCGGCCAAAGAAGTCGTCGATCATCGGCCGTAGAAGATACGCCTCAGCTCGCGCAACACCTCGGCGTCGGTAAACGTCGGATTCTGTGCGCGCACTCCAGCCTTTGCGAACTCTCGCGCCAACTCGCTCATCCTCATCGCGAGCTCGAAGCGGCCGGCCGGACCGAGACGGTCATGCAACTCGTCCTGGATCGCTGCAGCCCGTGGAGACGTATCACGCGCGCGCATGCATTGACGATAGCACGCGCCTCATCCCCTCCCCATCCGCATCATCTCCACGAATCTCCCCGTCAGCTCGGCGTCGAATTGCGTGCCGGCGGCGTTGGTGAGGGTGGCCAGGGCGGTGGTGGGGGGTTCGGGGTTTTGGTAAGAGTCGGGGTCGGTGATGGTGAGCCAGGCGTCGCAGAGTTGGAGGAGGCGGGAGACGAGGGGGATTTCGTCGCCGTGGAGCTCGTGGGGGTAGCCGCGGCCGTCGACGCGCTCGTGGTGGCAGAGGACGATGCGGGCGATCTCCGGGCCGAGGAGGGGCTCGATCATGGCGGCGCCGACGCTGGGGTGCTCGCGGAGGAATCCCAGTTCTTCTGTAGAGAGATCCTGTTTGCGATAGAGGCGGTCGTAATCGAGGAGGCGCATGCCGCAGTCGTGGACCAGGCCCACAATGCGCGCCTGCTCCACTTCGGCGGGCGTCAATGCGAGATGGCGGGCGAAGGATTCACAGAGGCGCGAGACGAGCTCGGAGTGACGGCGTAATTCGGGGTAGCGCGTGAAATCGGGCTCGAGGAGATGCTCGGCGATCCGGGACTGGACGGCGGAGTGTGTGTTTCGCTGCAGTGATTGTTCGAGGACGAGCTGCATGTGGGTATGCAGCACCGCCAGCAGCTCGTGCGCGAGGCGATCGGGATTGCCATTGAAGACGATCGTCAGATACAGACCGCGTAATGACGCCACCTGTAATGGCGCGGTAAAGACTTTCTGGACGTCGGCCGCTGTAACGGGCGGGCCGGAGGTGCCGAGCGGCGTGGTGACGGAGGTGCGGACGAAGCCGGCGCCCTCTCCTCGTTTCGTGAGCCAGACATTGAATTTCGATTGAATGAGGTTCCTGGCCTCGTCCGTCAATGTGGAGCGCGCGGCCAGCTCCTGCACTCCGCCGAGGTGGCCGAATGCGGAGAACGTGGCCGCGACGGCGCCGGGGATCAGGAGTATCGCGCGCAACACATCGCGCGCCGCCGTGACCTCGGCCTCGGAAAGCGACACTGCCGGAGCGGCGGTGAGAATGCGGCCCGCCGCGGTGCGCGCTTCGATGACCAGCGTCGCCAGTCGCGGGACGTGCGAACGGACCTCGGCGGGACGCGCCACGGGTGCGGCGGGTGGCGGCGCCGGGGCACGGGCGGGCGGAGGTGCGGGCGCAGGCGCGGGCGCCACAGGGGGCGCGGAAGCGGCGGGAGCGGCGACGGCCTCGGCCGGACGCGAGGCGCGGGCGGAAGGCCGCCCTGCGTCCGACTCGGACGACGACAGCGTGATGAACCGGTGGCCGAAGAGGTTTTTGTCGGCGAACACTTCCACGAGGCGCTCGGCGATGCTCTGCGCCTTCGGGACGTCCTCATTCTCGAAAGGCAGCTTGCCGGCCTTGTCGCGCATGTCGATCAGGCCGATCAGCTTTCCGCGCGAGTAGAGCGGCGCGGCCAGGAGGCGATCGGTGGAGGCCTCGAAGAGGATCTGCGAGAAGCGCGGCTCGGCGCCGACGCCGTTGACGTAGAACGGCGTCCGTCCGCGTCCGCAGCGATCGATGATCGGATCCTTGAAGTCGGCCACGTCGCGAACCGCGCCGCGGAAGCCGTACTCGGTGACGAGCTCGAAGCGGCTGGTGCCGTCGTAGAGATACAGCGCCGCCTTCGTCGCGCGGATGTTCACCGCGCAGTCGTAGAGGATCTCCTTGAGTTTCGGTCGAAGCTCGTCGACCTCCGGGTGCACGGCGCGAATTGTAAGCGTTAGTGTCCCGTCCAGACACTACGCCAGCTTGCGCAGCTCGTCGATGATCTCGCGCTCGGTCGGAAAACGTCCCTCTTCTTTTTTAGAGAAGAGCTTCCGGTTGTCGGCCGAGACGACGAAGATCCCGCCCGCGCCGCGGACGAGCTCACTCTCCAGGCCCAGCTCTTTTCTGATCTCGGCCGCCAGACTGGAGGCCCGGGGTAAGTAGTTTCAAACCCCGCAGTAGTCGATTCGGATGTGCATTATTCGATGGCCCTGACCAGTACGGCCGTGACGTTGTCGAGTCCGCCCCGTTCATTGGCGGCGTCGATGAGCTCCTGGCAGGCCTTCTCGAGGTCGCCGCTGCTCGAAGTCACGATCCTGAGGATCTCACTTTCAGGGACCATGCCGGTCAGGCCGTCGGAGCACAACAAAACGACGTCGCCGGGCTTCGCTTCGATCTCCGAGGCGTCGGGGGTGACCTGCAGCGCGCCGCCGAGGGCGCGGGTGATGACGTTGCGCAACGGATGCTTCTCGGCCTCGGCCTCGGTGAGCATGCCGGCCTGAACCTGTTCGAAGACCCAGGAGTGATCGTTCGTGACGCGGGAGATCTGGCCGTCGCGGATGAGGTAGGCGCGCGAGTCGCCGACGTGCGCGACCGAGACCGTCCCCTCCTCGGCCAGACAGGCCACCACCGTCGTGCCCATGCCGCGCAGGCGCGCGTCCTTGCGCATGGCCTCGAGCACGCGCGTGTTGGCCATGCGCAGCGCGGCCATCAGGCGGTTCGTGGAGCGGCGGTAATGCTCATCGTAGGCGTGCGGCCAGGTGCCGTCGTCTTCCTTCGTATGGAGGATGAACTCGGAGATCGAGTCGACGGCGATGCGTGAGGCGATCTCGCCCGCGGCGTGTCCGCCCATGCCGTCGGCGACGAGGAAGAGACGCGCGTCGCTCTCGACGAGAAACGCGTCCTCGTTGTGCTGCCTCTGGCGGCCGACGTGCGTGGCCCCGTATGCCTTCACTTCCATCACCGATCAGCGCTTCCCGAAGATCGAGAAGCCGCCCTTTCCCCCCTCCCGCGTCTCGCGCAGCTCGGCCAGGGCCGCCTGCACCTCGACGTTGGAAGTGTCCCACTTCAATGCGTCTTCGAGATACCGCTCGGCCTTGGCCACGAGGCCGGCGCGTTTGCACAGCAGGCCGGCGTCCTTGAGGTAGACGGCGTTCATCGGCTCGCGCTGGAGCGCCGCCTCGATGGCCTGCACGGCCTGGCGTGTGTACGCCGGGATGCGTGCCGCGGCCAGGGCCAGGTAGTGAAAGGCCCTGGAGTCCTGTGGATTGTGCTTGGTGGCCATGTCGAACTTCTCGTAGGCGTCGGAGAAGTTCGCTTCCTTGTAAGCCTTGACGCCCTGCGCGAGGTAGGCCTTGCCGATCTGGACGAAGTCGACGGTGCCCTTGTCGATGCCGCCGGTCAGCTCGGAATCGTGCTGCCTGCGCTTGGCCGGGTTGGTCAACACGTTGACCGCTTCGGTGAGGGTCTGGAACTTCCGCTCCGCGCCGGCCTTGTCGTCGCCGCGGTACCGGTCGGGATGATCCTCACGGGCGAGCTTCCGGAAGCGATCGCGGATCTCCTGTTCGCTCGCGGACCGTTCCACGCCGAGAATCTCGTAATAGTTGAGCTTCATCCGGACTTTGCACCGCGGGTGAGATAGACCTTTCTCGCCGTTTCGCGCACGACCTGCTGCACGCCCTTGTCGTCTTTCAACCCTTTCAAATCACGCAAGGTTAAACGATTGATGAACGGCAGGACAACCCCTATTGGGGCCTTCGGATTGCGCACCAGCGTCAGCATGATCTTGTACTTGCCCATCCAGTCGCGGCGCGTGGCGACGATGCGCAGCACTTCGTCGTCGACGTTGCGCATGCCGGCGATGGCTTCCACTTCCTGCTCCCCCATCCGCGGATTGCGCATCACCGACGAGCAGATCAGCTTGTTGCGGTCGCGCACCAGGAGCATGCGGATGGTGCGGTCGCCGCGGAACGCCAGCCGCACTTTCTCGGCGACGCTCATGTGATGGAGGCGCGTCCAGAGTGCGGCCGTGCGCTCGTCGGTTTTCTCCAGCTCGTTCAGCGAGACCGACGGCGGCGCCACTTCGTCGACCGCTTCGGCGCGCTCGAGGAGGTCGGCGATCGGGTCGAGCGGAAGGTCGACGATCTCCGGCTCCTGCTCGCTTTCCTCGAGCTGCCGCGCCTTCTTGACGAAGAACTCTTCGCGCGTCTCGTGCACGCGGCGGCGCGTGTCGGGAGTGGCGGACGCGTTCTCGAGCAGCGCGTCGAGGATCTCCGGCGCGCGGAGGATTCGCGCGTGGTTGATGACGATGACTTCCTGCACGCGTGAGTCGGCGCGGCGCGCCAGCTCGACGATGGCGTGATCGGGCACGGCCCGGTTCCGGATCAGGGCCTCGAGCACGAGCGCGTCGTTCGTGGCCGCCATGAGCCGCTGGAGATGCATCGGGTCAATGGTGTCGTCGGCGGCGAACTCGGCGACGGCACGCGAGGGGATGTCGGTCAGGGAGCCGCGGGCCAGGGCCGCGATCTCTTCGTCGCCGCCGCCGCCGAGGTAGGCGAGGACGCCGATCAGGTCGTTCTGCTCGAGCGGGAGAAAACCGCGGGCGATGGTCAGCACGATCTCGCGCGGATAGGCGCCGGACTCGATCAGGCCGATGACGGCCGAGGCCGTGAGCTCCTGTCCGGAGCTGGTCGCGCTCATTGGGATTCCTGTGGCGCGCGGAGCTCCGTCAGCGTCTGACGGTCGAAGATGCGGTCCTTGACCACTTCCCCTTCTTCGCCGAGGGGGGGAACGCGGGTGCCGTTGATGGTCAGGATGATGCCGGCGGCGTTGCCGATGGTGCGGAAGCGGAACCGCTCGCTCGCTTCGAAGCTGCGCTTCTCCCCCGCCACCACTTCGGTGTTGAGGACGCTCTTGCCGTCCGCGTCGAGCCGCACCCACGAATTCGCGGTGGCCTCGAGAGTCATGCGCAGCATGGAGTCGTCCGGCGCGGCTGCCGGCGGCGCCGTCGCTTTGGCGACCGGCGCGGCTTTGGTCGTCGCGACCGGCACCGCGTTCGCTGCCTCGGCGCGCTCGCGCTCCTGCCGCTTGAACTGGATGGCCCAGTATGCGACGCCGGCCAGCGCGGCGGCGATCAGGATCGCGAAGATGACGTTCGTGTCGACGCGCGCGAAGACGGAGGGGATGCCCCGTTTCGCCGCGGGCTTGGGACTGATGTCGCGAACCGGCGTCTGCGGATACTTGGCGACGGCCGGCGGCTTTTCGATGCGATCGTCGTTCGACGCCGCGAAGTTGTAGCGGTTGACCATCTCCTCGGAATTCAGGCCGACGTAGCGCGAGTACTCGCGCACGAAGCCCCGCGTGAAGACGGGCGCGGGCAGCGTTTTGTGGTCGTTGCGCTCCAGCGCGTCGAGAAAACGCTTGCTGATCTTCGTCGCGTCGGAGATCTCTTTGAGGGAGATGCCGCGGATCTCACGCTCGCGGCGCAGCTCTTCCCCGAAGGAGGCGAGCTCCGACACGGGATCGCGCGGCTGCGGCTCCTGATCCGGCATTGCCGGCCATTCTAATGTAGGCGGGCCGGTCAGGGCTCCAGTCCCGGCTCGTAGTTGGTGACGAAGGAGAGGAATCGCACTGCCTCGAGGATGTCTTTGGCCACGAATCGCACCGAATGGGCGTCGATGCGCTGCACGTTCGGGAGGTACGCCAGGATCTCCGCGGGACGGTAATTCTTGAACTGGATCTCGAGCGTCACGGGCGCTCGCGGCGGCGTGGGACGAAAACGCGCGCGATTCTGCAGCGCGCGTTTGACGGCCTCGCGGATCCGCTCGCGCGCTGCCTCCGGCGTGAGCGTCTTCGCGGCGTGAAAACCATACGCCTCCTTCACCACCGCTCCCTCCAGATCGCCGACGAGCTTCCGCGCCTCGGCCACGGCCGCGTCGTCGCCGGAGATCATCACCACCGGCACTCCGAAGTGGCCGGCGATGGCGGCGTTGATCCCCGCCTCCGGCATCGAGACGCCGTTGATGCGCACGTCCGCCAGGCGCGCGCTGGAGATGGTGTGCGCGCGCACGCCGGCGGGATTGGTGGTGCCGCTGTGATAGCCGATGAACAGCACGGCGTGAAACGTGTCGTCGATGCCCTGCATCATCGACAGCGGCCGCGGACCGCCGCGGATGAGGGAGACGTCTTTCGGCAGACGGTCGATGAGCAGGTTCTGGAAGTTGCCGTGCGAGTCGCTGACGACGATCTCGGTGGCCCCCGCCTCACGCGCCGCCGCAATCGCGGCCAGCACTTCCTCGGTCATCAGCTCGCGCGCTTTCGCGTACTCGAACCCCGTCGGCGAGAGCTGCTCGCCCGTGACCACGCCGCCGATGCCTTCCATGTCGGCGGAGATGTAGATCTTGAGCGGCTCGGCGGAAAGGGTGGCGGCGAAAAGGAGGAGCAGTGCGAGCATCGGCTTCATGTCGCGCGCGATGATATGCGCGGTCGTCTGTCATCCCGAGCGTGGG
>DASVSV010000241.1:0-6119 GCA_036387915.1 Thermoanaerobaculia bacterium | reverse complement strand
CTTCGCTACGGCAACCTGCTCATCACCGCCTGGGACGGTGACCTGCTGGTCGGCGTCTCGCGCTCGATCACCGACTGGGTCTGGACGACGTACCTCGCCGACCTCGCGGTGCGCGACACGTATCAGCGCCAGGGCATCGGCAAGGAGCTGATGCGCCGTACGCAGGAAGCGGCGCCGCGGGCGAAGCTGCTGCTGCTCGCCGCGCCCGCGGCCGCGAATTACTACGGGCACGTCGGCTTCACGAACCTGCCGAACGCGTGGTGGCTGCTGCCGCACGAAAGGATCACACCTTGACACCATCAACATCCGCAACCATCCCAGTCACCGAGCGCACAAAAGTGCGCCGTCTCCCCAAGCGCGGCCATTACGACCGCGAGACCATTCACGCGATCCTCGACGAGGCGCTGATCTGCCATGTCGGCTTCGTGGTCGACGGCTCGCCGGTGGTCATCCCGACGATCCACTGGCGCGAGGGCGACACGCTGTACGTGCACGGCTCCTCCGCCAGCCGCATGCTCCGCTCGCTGAAGGAAGGCGTCGACGCGTGCGTCACCGTCACGCTGCTCGACGGCCTCGTGCTCGCGCGCAGCGCGTTCCATCACTCGATGAACTACCGGTCCGTGGTCGTTTTCGGGAAAGCACGCGAGGTGGACGGTGAGGAGAAGCTGCGCGCGCTCGACAGTCTGGTCGAGCACGTGATGCGCGGGCGCTCGCGCGATGTGCGTCCGCCGAACGAGATCGAGCTGCGCGCGACGACGGTGCTGGCGTTGCCGCTCGACGAAGCGTCGGCGAAGATCCGAACGGGCCCGCCGGTCGACGACGACGAGGATTACGCACTGCCGATCTGGGCGGGCGTCGTGCCGATGAAGCTCACGCGCGGGGAGCCGATCGCGGACCAGGGTGTGACGGTGGAGTTGCCGGAGTATTTGCGGTAGAGCAGGCTCGCGTTGAGGAGTGCGGCAGCTCGCTCGCCGCGCCCTCCTGAACTTTTTTACGCGGACTGCAGCAGCTCGACCATCTTCGTGCGCGTCTTCGCGTCCGGCATCGGGCCGCGGGCGGCGCCGAGGTTGTCGCGGAGGTAGGCGAGCCTGGCGGTGCCGGGGATGGCGGACGTCACGGCGGGATGGGACACGACGTATTTCAGCGCGAACTGGGCCCAGGACGTGATGCCGAGCTTCGCCGCCCAGGCCGGGATCGGCCGGTCTTTGAAGGCCTGCAGCACGCGGCCGCGGCCGAAGGGGAGGTTGGTGAGCACGGCGATCTTGCGGTCCTGCGCCAGCGGCAGGATGCGCTCGCCGGCGGCGCGGTTGTCGAGCGCGTAGTCGACCTGGATGAAGTCGAGCGGCTCGCGTTTCATGATCGTCTCGAGCTGCGCGTACTGCTGCGCGTTCGAGGTCGAGATGCCGAGGTAGCGGATGCGGCCTTCGTCCTTCCACTTGCGCAGGACGGGCAGCATCTCGTCGACGCCATTGAGATTGTGGATCTGCATCAGGTCGATGCGGTCCGTCTGCAGCCGGAGGAAGGACTGCTTCATCTCCGCGATGCCCGCGTCCACGCCGCTGCGCCCCGCGCCGACTTTCGTCGCCAGGAAGAGCTCCTTGCGATTGCCGAGCCTGGCCACGAGCGAGCCGACCACCGCCTCCGACATGCCGTAGGACGGCGCGGTGTCGACGAGGCGTCCGCCGAGGCGGGGCAGTTCGAAAAGCACCTGCAGCAGCGGCTCGCGCTCTTCGGCCGTGGCCACGTCGAAGCGGCGTGCGGTGCCGATGCCGACGACCGGCAGCCATTCGCCGGACGACGGGATCTGGCGGACGTGCAGCTTCTCTTCGGCGGCCCGGAGCGGCGACACGAGGAGCGCGGCCGTGGCGGCCGCGCCGAGTTGGACGGCGGTGCGGCGGGTGATGGTCATCGGGTACTCCAGGGTGGCATCACGCCCTGCATCCGGGCGTAGGCGATCGACTGTCCGAGGTGCTCGTGGACGTGGTTGAGAATCATGAGCAGCACGCCGCGATGCGACGTGGTGCTGCCCAGCATCTTCACGGTCTTGTCAAAGTCCTCGACGCGCGACGCCACCATGCGGAGATGGTCGAACGACTTCCGCAGTTCCACCGCGACGTCTGCCTTCTTCGTCACGGTCGTCTCCAGGTCGGCCAGCTTCGGTGCGGGCACGCCGGCGAACGCGGCGCGGAAGTAGTTGCTGGCGGCGATGTGCATGTAGACCTCGCTGATCGAGCGCACGCCGGGCGCGGGACGCCAGGAGAAGCTCTCGGCGGGCGTGATCTCGACAAGATCGAGCAACTTGGCTTCCACGTCGTCGACGCCGGCGATGAACTCGGCCCGGAAGCCGGTGGCCGGCGGTGGCGCCGCCGGTCGCGCCGCGTTCTGCGTCTTCGCGAAAGCGAGGGCGGGGAGGAACAGGGCGATCAGTGCGATGCGGAGCGGGTTCATGGCGTCTCCCGATTCTAATTGCGCTTGATGTTGGCGAGCAGTGACGATTCAGGCGCGAACAGAACGTTCTTCGGCTTCGCCGGCAGCTTGCGCGTGAACGATTCCTTCGCCTGTTTGCTCGTCAGGAAGAGCATGCCTGCCTTGCCGTCCACCATTTCGACCTTGACCGGGATGATGGTCGTGAAGCTCTCGTCGACGTCGCGCCGCTCGAGGTTCAGCGTGATCGCGAACGCGTCGCCGTCCGGCTTCACGTCGTAGCTCCACGAGTACGTCGGGATGTCGGCGCGATAGATCCAGGCGTCGAAGAACCAGCCGAAGTCGGCCCCGCCGAGGTTGCGCTCCAGCACGCGCCGGAAGTCCTCGGTGCCGGCATGCTTGCCGTCGTACTCCTTCTGAAAATCGCGCAGGGTCTTGATGAAGATCGCGTCGCTTCCGGTGCGGTAGGCGAGGAGCATGCGCAGCATGTGCAGCACGAGCGGACCTTTGTAGTAGGTCTGGATCGTGTAGCCGGCCGGGATCTCTTTCGTCGAGGCGCGGTAGCCGTGGCCGATCGGGCCGAGGCGATTGCGCTCGATGACGCTGCGCTCGATGAGGCCGGGACGATTGAACTTGGAGAAGCCGCCGGCCATGTTGCCTTTGACGATCCCCTCGTACGAGCGGAGCATCTCGGCGAAGTGCTTGTCGCCGCCTTTGACGAAGTCCTTCACGAACATCATCGCGCAGTACTCGGCGAAGGCCTCGCTGATCCACTGGTCGCGATAGGACGTCCAGCCGACCTTGTGGCCCCACCAGGTGTGCGCGACCTCGTGCGCGCGGAAGAGCTCCGACGCGCCGGGATGCTCGCTCTCGAACGTGTACTCGGTCATGTGCAGGAAGCCGTCGAAGGCCTGCCCGTGTCCGGAGGCGATGCTGGTGACGTAGAACTGCGGCACATCGACGTTCGAGCCGAGGAGCTGCTGGAAGTACTGCATGCTGTTGGCGACGTCGGCGGCGACGTTGCGCAGGCGGGCCGTGTTCTGGAACTGATAGTCGGGGCCGAAGGAGAAGACCGGCGGGATGTTGTCCGGATCGACTTTCACTTCCTCGAAGCGCGTGGCCGTGGAGAAGGTGACCATCTTCGCCGGACGGTCGACGATCCAGATGCTGGTCTCGCGATCGCCGTTCTCGGTGCGGGTCTCCATCTTGCCCATCGCCCGCAGCTCGTTCTTTTTGCGGACGGTCAGCTCGAGCCGGGCGGTGTGTTTCTGCTCGAACGCCTCCGGCACGGTCGGATACCACGAGCGGCCGGGCGCGAAGTTGCGCGTCTCGAGCTCGTATTCGAAGCGCACGTTCTGCTTCTCGCCGCGGCGCAGCGGCTCCTTCAGGACGACGAAGAACTCGTCGTCGTGCAGTCGGTTGTCGACCTGCATGGAGCGCTTGCCGATGCGATCCCGGAACACCGCCAGCGGCGCCCCATCCTCGGCGAACGCTTTCACGTTTTCCGCGGTCGGCATGAGGCTGAGCACGAGCGCGCTGGTGGTGCCGGCGATGCCGGTGAACGTCGCCTCGACGTTGTACACGCCGTCGATCAGCCGCTGATGCTGCGAGCCGACGCTCTGTCGTTGTTTGGTGAGGTCGGCCTGCACGTCGATGTGGTCCATCGAGACGCGGCGATGTCCGTGCGCCGGACGCTCCTTCGCTTTCATGCTCACCCACAGCTCGGCGCCGCGCGAGTCGGCGCTCATGATCGCGATCTCCTCGTCGCGCGAGGAGTCGTAGTCGTAGCGGAGCCAGTCAAAGTCGGCGGTGCGCATGTCGGCGACGAACTGCTGCGCGCCTGGATTCACCAGCGAGGTGACGACGCGTGCGTCGACATCCTCGAACGTGTCGATGAGCCACGCCTCGTGGCGCTTCGTCGCGAGCGGCGCCGTGGAGTACGGTGCGGCCGCGGCGGGGAAGAGTTTCGCGACGCTCGCGTCCGAGGTGCGGACGACGAGTTGCGTGAAGGGCTGATCGACGGTGGTCTTTTTCGAGAAGCGGCGGAGCTGCGCGAGCTCGTACTTGTCGGTGAGGGCGAGGGTGAAGGTGCCGCTCCCTTCGAAAACGAGGCCGGTGATCGTGCCGTCGCTGGAGGGCTCCATCAGGCGCACCGTGCCGGACTGCAGCGTCCACGTCGCGCCGTCGCGCGTGAGCGTGACCGGCGCAGGGAGCGTCACCGCTGGCGAGAACTGCCACTTCTGCAGGCGCTCGTACTCGGCGCGCGCGTCTTTGGGTTCCACCGCGGCGAAGAGGGACGACGCGAACAGGCCGAGGGCGGCCACGAGGGGGAAGTGTTTGCGCACGGGGGCTCCTGAGGGGTTATTGGGACGCCCGCGAGGGTAGCACATCGGCGGCGATGCTATGATCCGCGGCGGCCTCCCGCCTGCCGCGTTTTCGACGCGGCCAAGACCTTCAGGAGCTG
The DNA here is from genome assembly GCA_036387915.1 of Thermoanaerobaculia bacterium. Taxonomy (GTDB): domain Bacteria; phylum Acidobacteriota; class Thermoanaerobaculia; order Gp7-AA8; family Gp7-AA8; genus QHVT01. The sequence continues at coordinate 1,231 of DASVSV010000241.1, read as the reverse complement.
ACATCCAATGGACTTCCGTCTGACCGAAGAACAGTCGCAGATCGCGCAGATGGTTCGTGATTTCGCCTTGAGCGAGATCAAGCCGAACCTCGCGGAATGGGACGAAGCGCAGCATTTTCCCGTCGACACCTTCAAGCGCGCCGGCGAGCTCGGCATGCTGGGCGTGACCGTCCCCGAGGAGTATGGCGGGGCCGGCCTTTCGTACGTTGACTACGTGAACGTGGTCGAGGAGCTGGCCGTCGTCGACAGCGGCTTCGCACTCAGCGTGGCCGCGCACAACTCGCTCGGCACCGGCCACATCTATCTGGCCGGCAACGACGAGCAGAAGAAGAAGTGGCTGCCGAAGCTCACCTCGGGTGAGTGGATCGGCGCGTGGGGACTGACCGAGCCGGGCTCGGGCAGCGACGCGTCGGGCATGCGCACCGTGGCCGTGAAAGACGGCGACGAGTGGGTGCTGAACGGCACGAAGAACTTCATCACCAACGCCACTTACGCTGACATCAGCGTCGTGCTCGCGGTCACCGATCGCAACGACCAGAAACACGGCATCACCGCGTTCGCGATCGAGATGGATCGCGAGGGCATCCGTCCGGGCAAGAAAGAGAACAAGCTCGGCATGCGCGTCTCCGACACCGCGGAGCTGGTGCTCGAAGACTGCCGCATCCCCGACGCCAACCGCCTGGGCGAGATCGGCTACGGCTTCATCGACGCGATGAAAGTGCTGGATGGCGGGCGGATCTCCATCGGCGCGTTGTCTGTGGGCATCGCCCGCGGCGCGTACGAGGCCGCGCGCGATTACTCGAAGCAGCGGCAGGCTTTCGGGCAGCCGATCTCGAGCTTCCAGGCCATCCAGTTCATGCTCGCCGATATGGCCACGGAGATCGAGGCCGCGCGCCTGCTCTGCCATCGCGCCGCGACCGTGAAGGACGCCGGCGAGAAGGTCACGCAGTTCTCCGCGATGGCCAAGCTGTACGCGTCGGAAGTGGCGGTGCGCGCGACGGAGAAGGGCGTGCAGATCTTCGGCGGCTACGGCTTCGTCAAGGAGTTCCCGGCCGAGAAGTATTACCGCGACGTGAAGCTGTGCACGATCGGCGAGGGGACGAGCGAGATCCAGCGCGTCGTCATCGCACGGAACCTGCTGGCCGGCAAGTGAGACTGTCATCCCGAGCCGAGTGACGGCGTGCCGCGCCACCCCTGAGGAAAGAAACGAGTGCGTGACTGTCGCCCGCTA